>CAXMSB010000115.1:0-21167 GCA_964195615.1 uncultured Granulosicoccus sp.
TACATCTACCGAAGCGAAAACAACGACGAAAATTGAGTTCGATCCCACTCATGAACATGAGTTGCGATCATCAACAACCGCATTCGGGGCAATACGAACTCCGCACGAATCTGAGAAGCAGCTTCACTAGCACTCCAAGAAAACGTTCGTAAACATCAGCCAGCAAGAATCGCTAGCAGGCTACGGAAAAATGTGCTACGAGAACACAGCCTGCAGTCGGCAGGCGAAAAGAAGAAAGCCACTGTCGGACCGAGCGAATGAGGCTCAGTCCGGCTGTGGCTCTTGATTGCTAAGACTTTCACTAACGTTGTCCGATGGTGATTTGTCCGGCTCGTCTCACTCTAGCAGATTTGGGAACCGTGTCAAAGAGAATCTTCGAAATGCCTGTAACCGGACGATAGAGTCCTCAATTTCTGTTCGAAAATGCGGTTCGCTCCCTTTTGTTTCTGCCGTGCCAGAGGGCGTTGGGGAGTCGCCGCTGGACACCGAACTTCGCACGCGTCAGAATCATTACGGCATAGGGCGAATTGTTGAACCTTTCGGGAAGGATGCGAAATGGCCGAGGATGTGAAGACGAACGAAAATGTGACGCCAAAACCCGAGCGGCTGATGAGCCTCGACGCCCTGCGCGGGTTCGACATGTTTTGGATCATCGGCGGCGAGTCGGTCGCCCATGCGGCCGCGAAGCTCACCGGGTGGGCGTGGCTGGTGTGGTTGAGCGCGGAGCTGCACCATCCCGAGTGGCACGGTTTTTCTTTTTACGATCTGATCTTCCCGCTGTTTCTGTTCATGGCCGGCGTGTCGATGCCCTTTTCGTTCGAGAAGCGACTCGGCCGAGGCGATACGACGCAACAGCTCCATCGCCACGTGATCGTGCGCGGATTGATGCTGGTGCTACTAGGCTGGATTTACGCCGGCATCCTCAAATTCGAGTGGGAAACGATGCGCTATCCCAGCGTGTTGGGACGCATCGGCCTGGCGTATTTGTTTGCGGGCCTGATTGTGCTGCATACCGAGCTGCGCGGGCGGTTGATCTGGATTGTTGGGCTGCTAGTCGGGTATTGGGCGGCACTAAAGTTTATTCCCGTGCCCGAGTTTGGCGCGGGCGACTTGGAACCGGGGCACACGCTCACCGATTACATTGATCGCACGCTGATCCCCGGCCGATTGTACAAGGGCGTTCGCGATCCCGAGGGAATCCTCGGCACGATTCCCGCGATTGGCACGGCCTTGGCGGGGGCGATCACCGGCCAACTGCTCAAGAACCCGCGGCTGACCGGTTACGTCAAAACGGCCGTCATGGCCGCGGCTGGCGTGGCTTGTCTGGGGCTGGCCTGGCTGTGGAATCTCGAATTCCCGATCAACAAGAATCTCTGGTCGAGCTCGTTCGTACTCCAGTGTGCCGGTTGGAGCCTGCTGTTTCTCGCGCTGTTCTATTTGGTGATCGACGTCTGGAAGCTGCGCTGGTGGACGTTGCCGCTGGTGGTAATCGGCAGCAACTCGATTCTCATTTACATGGCGCAGCGGGTGATCGATTTCAAGTACACGACCCACTTTTTCTTTGACGGCTTGCTCGGCCTGGCAGGCGAGTACCAGCGACTGCTGTTGGCGATGGCCGTGCTCCTAGTAAAATGGCTCTTCCTGTACTTGATGTACCGCAAGCGGATTTTTCTGCGGGTTTGATGCTGCCTGTCAGGCCGACGCATCGGGACATCGGGCGGTGATCGCCAGCCCGGCCAGCCCGCGGGCGATGTCGATGGTCTGTTTGTTGCCGGTGACGTGTCGGGTGACGTAGGCGCCTTCCATGATCAGACAGAGTTCTCGGGCCAACTCGCGTGGCTCTGTCGCTCCGGCCTCGACCGCGAGGGTTTGGACGAAGTCTTCGATCGCTTGCTTGTTTTCGGCCGCGGCGACGTGGGCCGGTTCGTGGGGGAGTGGAAACTCCATAGAGACGTTCACAAAGATGCAGCCCTGGAAGTCGTCCGACTCGATGATCGTTTCCACCACGTCGAGAAGTGCGTGCAACTGGCCGAGGGCCGTCTCGCCGCCACCCTCGCGAACCATGGTTTGAAACGTATCTTGCAACCAGGAGTTCTGCGCCTCCAGGCCCGCCAGCATCAGCGACTCCTTGCAGTCGAAGTGCTTGTAAAACGCGGTCTTGCTGATCCCCACGTCAGCGAGAATCTGGTCGAGGCCGACGCTCCGGAAACCATCCCGGTAGAACCGCCGGATCGCGGCGTCGACGAGTCGTTGGCGGGTGGGAACTGGCATAGGTTCTTCCGGGAGTGTTTTTTTTGGGGGGTGTACTTCAAGTCAACCTGCAGGTGTACCTCTAGTGAACTGGCGGCGAACCCGCTGCATACGATACTTAACCCGTGCGACGCGAGACGTGCCAAGTGGCAGCCGTCGCTGGTAATCCCAAGTACCGATTTTACCGGAGAATCTGAGATGAAACGATGGCTGTTTTTTACCTACGGAGTGGCGTGCCACCTGCTGTTTCTTGGCACCTTTGTCTACATGGCTGGCTTTCTGGGCGACTTTCTCGTGCCGAAGACGGTTGATTCGCCCACCGGCGCGGGCACGGCGCAGGCTGTTGTCGTGAACCTGCTGTTGATGGGGCTGTTCGCCCTGCAGCATTCGGTGATGGCCCGACCCGGTTTCAAGCGAGTCTGGACTCACATTGTGCCCGAGCCGATCGAACGCAGTACCTATGTGCTCGTCTCGTGTATCGTGACCGTTGTGGTGATGTGGCAATGGCAGGGGATGGGGGCGATTGTGTGGAACGTCGAGCAACCGATCACCCGGGCCGTGCTGTGGGGATTGTTTGCCACTGGCTGGTTGATAGTGCCGTTGGTGAGCTTGTTGATCGATCATTTTGATTTGTTCGGAACCCGGCAAGTGTGGTTCTACTTGCGAGGTCGCGAGTACCAACCATTGCCGTTCCGCGTGCCGGGGGTTTACAAGAGCGTGCGACATCCGCTGTACGTCGGTTGGGCCGCGTTCTTCTGGGCTACGCCGACGATGACCGTGGGGCATCTGCTGTTTGCCGGTGTGCTGACCGGTTACATGGCGCTGGCAGCCTTGGTGGAAGAGCGAGACTTGGTGACCACTTTTGGTTTGCAGTACGAAGAATATCGCCGCCGGGTGCCGATGTTCTTGCCCCGGTTTCTAGATCCGAAGGCGAACGTGGTTCCGGCCGTTCAGGAGGTGGAACATGTTTAACGCAACGATCGATCGAAGAGTCCTCGCCGACGTCAACTGGTGGCATTGGGCGCTGACGGTGCCGCTGTTGGCTGCCCATTTAGCTGGCGTCGCGGGGACTCTGGAAACGGCCGTCGTGTTATGCGGCCTGGTGGGCGGATACTTCTTTGCACGGATCGGTCGACTGCGACCGTACCCGGTGCAGATCCGCGTGGCGTACTTGGGACTGCTCCTGGTGGGGTCGCTGCCTTGGATGGGGTGGCTCCACTGGGTGCAGCTTCTCGGGACCACCGCGATGATCACCGTCGGCTACTGTCCGCTGGCCCGGTTTCTCAATCTGCTCCCCCTGAACCGTGACGAACCATTTACCGCGTCGTTCGTTTGGCGTACGTTTCTTCAAGACCCTTGTGCCGGCGGGATCGTGCGCTGGTCGGACAAAGCGCCGGCAGCTTGCTGTGCGTTGCCGCCTAAATCGCCTGGCGCCGCCTGTTCGTTACAGAGTTTCGAGTCAAACAGCCCAAGGAGAGAGATTCATGCCACGGCTCATTGAAAAACCGACGTTGGTCACCGCCGCGGGGACTAAGCCGAAACGGATCGAAGAATTCGTCGGCCGCCTCAGTTCCGGACACGAGGGGGTGAGCATCGCTCGCATGGTGTCGCCCGGCGGTTGGGAGGAACCGGCCCAGCAGCCCGAGTTCGAGGAGATTACCGTCGTGCTGCGGGGGACGCTGCGCGTCGAAACCGATGAGGGCGTGTTGGATGTTCGCGCCGGGCAAGCCGTGATCGTCGCCGGCGGCGAGCGGGTTCGCTACAGCACTCCAGAGCCCGACGGCGCGGAGTACATCGCCGTCTGTTTGCCGGCATTTTCGCCGGAGAGCGTGCATCGTTTTGACGACTGAACGGCGTGAGGCATGCCACACGACCACGTCACTATTCTGACCGAAACCCAGGCCCCGCCACCGGCTGACACCAAGCCTGCCTGTGGTCACCGATCTCGGAGGGGTTCGGATGCTCGGCCGACGACGTGATCCGTGCGCGAACGTAGATTTCGTCTCCCGTGAAGCGATACGTTCCACGATTGCCCTCGACCGACTTGAACGTCTCGCCCAGGTCGTTGCTATACCGACGCGTAGCTCGAATCGGCTTGCCCTCTTCGTTCTCGACGGGGGAGCTGGTCGCATCGTAGCCTGTACGAGTGCCGATGAAGTCGATCACGTAGGTTTCACTCTCGACCGGTTCGACTTCGACGGACAGCCCCTTCGGCGAGGATTCGACCCGTTGGAGATTTACACCGCTAGAGGCGTAGAATCGGCCCGCTTCCAGGGCGGCGATCAACGACTCAGCCGATAGCTCATCGGTGAGAACCATGACCCACCCTCGCCCCGGATTGCTGTGGCGATCGGGGATGTTGTGGTAGGCGTGGCCGTCGTCGGTCGCCAAGCCATACATTGCCGGCAGATGCAGCTCCGCCAGCCGTCGCGTGAGGACGATGTCCCAGATCCGCTCGGTGCCGGCATGCGCCGCGTCGCCGGAGTTTGCCACGCCTGGATGGCCGTTGTAGACCTCGAAAAACCGTTCGCCCCGAACGCTCATCAGATCCTCGGCCGTCACAGCGAACCCAAAATTCGGATGGTTCAAGTGAACCATCATCGGCTGACCCGTTTTCTGACGCTGCTCGAGCACGGCTCGGACGTTGTTTTGAATCGTGTCGTAAACGCTGCTGCCCTTCATGGGCGGGATCAGCTCCACGACGTTGCTGGCGTTGAGGTGGATGGGAAGCTTCTCGAAGGAGTCGCTGATTTCCTCGCCCTGGATGAGCAAGAACTTGCCGGGATTGTTCAACTGATTGGCGACTTCCTGAAACGTCCGCAGGCGAACTTCCAACTCGCCGCTCTCCGTCGAACGCTGATCAACCAAAGCAGGAAATTTTGCAATCAGCTTGTCAAAGGCCTCGCGACCACCTTTGCTCTTCTCGACGTTCACCCACCGCTCGTGGTCCGCCAGCACATTGTGATCGGTGAAGACGAGAAACTGATAGCCATGCTCGCGATACCAACTGGCGATCATCTCCAGATAGTCGTCGCCGTCGCTCCAGTGCGAATGCGTGTGGAGATTGCCGCGACGCCATTGCAGTCTTTTATTGGCTTCGAGAACTTCCGCCTGTGCGCCGAGCGTTGGCAATAGAAGTCCGACGAGAACCGCCGATGCGGTAAGAGAACGCGTGAGTTTCTTCATGGATGGATTCCGCCAGTTGATTTACGTGGAGGGGACCGAGGAGGCCTATCGAAAACCCATTGTAGGAGCCCTCTCCGAGAGCGATAGTCGGGACAAGATCGCCGTCGGAGACGCCTCCCACAACGGCTCCGGAGGAGCCTGGTCGTGTAGCCAGGGCCGCGAGGCATGTTCTTATGCACAGGCGGTAGGGTAGGTGCCGCACCTACCTTTTGTCTCGTGGCAACGTTCTTCTTCTTCCACCGTCATTGATTGACGTCGGGCAAATCCTTCCGAAGGTGCCGCCAAGCTGCGGAGCAACCATCTTCAAGTCGAACACTTTGGATCGGTAGGTGCGGCACCTACCCTACTATTCTGTGGCTACTTCGCACCCGCCAACGCCCGCTGGATCGCGGCCCCCATGTCGGCCGGGCTTTGGGCGACTTCGATGCCAGCGTCTTCCAACGCGGCGATTTTTTCGGCGGCCGTGCCTTTGCCGCCGGAGATGATCGCGCCGGCGTGGCCCATGCGTTTGCCGGGCGGGGCCGTGCGGCCGGCGATGAACGCGGCCACCGGCTTGTTGAAATGTTCTTTGACGTAGGCGGCCGCCTCTTCCTCGGCACTGCCGCCGATCTCGCCGATCATGATTACCGCTTCGGTCTCGTCGTCTTCCTTGAACAGTTTTAGGAGATCGATGAACGACGTGCCGACGATCGGATCGCCGCCCAGGCCGACGCAGGTGGTCTGGCCGAGGCCGACTTCCGAGAGCTGCCAGACGACTTCGTACGTGAGCGTGCCGCTACGGCTGATCACGCCGACGTTGCCCTTCTTGTGGATGTAGCCGGGCATGATGCCCATCTTGCATTCGTCGGCGGTGATCACACCGGGACAGTTGGGGCCGATGAGGCGGACTTTGGATTTCAGATTTGGGATTTGGGATTTGGGATTTGCGGTGCAGCCGCCGCTCTGCGATCCGCCATTCCGCGATCCGCAATCCGTATTCTGCAATCTATCATAGACTCGCACCATGTCGACGACCGGCACGCCTTCGGTGATGGCGACGATGGTCTTGATGCCGGCGTCGACCGCTTCCAGGATGGCGTCGCCCGTGAAGGGGGGCGGCACGAAGACCATGCTCGCGTCGACGCCTTGCTGCTCGACTGCTTCGGCCACAGTGTCGTACACCGGCACGCCGAGCGTCTGCTGCCCGCCTTTGCCGGGCGTAACGCCGCAGACAAGCTTGGTGCCGTAGTCGAGGCAGTTCTTGCTGTGGAATTCGCCCGCTTTGCCGGTGATGCCCTGGCAAACGACGCGGGTTTCTTTGTTAATGAGGATGCTCATTGGTGGTTCCAGGTTTGGTTTTGAACCACAGAGGACACAGAGAGCACAGAGGAAGGAATTCAGATTTGTGGAACACAAACGGCCTAATCTGATTAGTGAAGATCAGTGTTCCATGAACAAAACATATTCTCTGTGTTCTCTGTGTTCTCTGTGGTGAATGAAAACTTATCCGCCCGCTGCGGCGACGACTTTGTCGGCGGCGTCCGCGAGGTCGGTGGCGTTGATGATGTCGACGTCGCTTTCGGCCAAAATCTTGCGGCCCTGTTCCACTTCGGTGCCTTCCAGCCGAACGACCAGCGGCACGTTGAAACCGACTTCTTTGTAGGCTTCGACCACCGCGTTGGCGATCGTCGTGCAGCGCATGATGCCGCCGAAGATGTTTACCAGCACCGCCTTCACGTTTTTGTCGCCGAGCAAAATGCGGAAGGCTTCAGTCACCTGCTTGGCGTCAGCGCCGCCGCCGACGTCAAGAAAATTGGCCGGCTGGCCGCCGTGTAGCTTGATGATGTCCATCGTGCTCATCGCCAGACCGGCGCCGTTCACCAAGCAACCGATGTTGCCCTCCAACTGGACGTAGCTCAGCCCGGCCTCGCCGGCTCGCACCTCGGCAGGGTCCTCTTCCGCAATGTCGCGGAGCTCGGCGAGTTGCGGATGGCGGAACATCGCGTTGTCGTCGAAGCTGACCTTCGCGTCGAGCGCCACCATGTCGCCCGCCTTGGTGAGCACCAGCGGATTGATCTCCACCAAGCTGCAATCGAGCTGGACGAACAATCGGCACATCGACCGCATGAAAGCGTCGGCCGAGCGGACGCTCTTGCCGGTGATGTTTAATTTGTAGCAGAGCTTGCGGACCTGGTAGGGCTGCAGGCCGGCGTCGGGGTCAAAAGCCTCCTTGAAGATCAGCTCCGGAGTGTTGGCGGCGACTTCCTCGATGTTCATGCCCCCTTCGCTGGAGCACATCACCACGGGCAGCCCGCGGGCCCGATCGATGACGATGCCCAAGTAGAGCTCGCGGTCGATGTCGCATCCGGCCTCGACGAGCACCTGGTTGACGGTTTTTCCCTCGGGGCCGGTTTGGATGGTGACCAACTCCTGCCCGAGCAGGTTGCCCGCGACTTGGGCGGCCTCCTCGGCGCTTTTCACGAGTTGGACGCCCCGTTGCTCGGGGTGCGATTTGATGGTGCCTTTGCCTCGACCGCCGGCGTGAATCTGCGCCTTGACCACGACCAGCGGTCCGCCGAGGTCGCGGAAGGCTTTGGCCGCTTCGTCGGCGGTGCGTGCAACGTGGCTGTCGGGCACGGCCACCTGGGCGTCGCGGAGGAGCTGTTTGGCCTGAAATTCGTGAATCTTCATGGTAACTAAATATCCGCCAGAAAGTCGGCTTCTTGCCCGACAGGAAGTAGAGGGGAATTACCTAAGGGCGTGGAGTATAGCGCCGTCGGCAGACTAGGGTCAACAGTCAGCGGCTTTCGAGGAAGAAGCGTTCATCATTTCCTTGGCTCCGAGAGCCGGTACATTCGCAAAGCAGCGTTCAGCGTCGGCCAGGAGAACTGCAAAGCCGTTTCTTGCCCTCACTGTCATTCCGAGGTCCTCCGAGGAATCTCCAGCGTGACGCGGTTTAGCAGGGCCAAGGAGACCCCTCGGCGGACCTCGGGATGACAGGTGGCAGACTTTGCAGTTCTCCTGCCACTTCGGCTTCCGGTCTTGCTGAAAGGCTTTGGTGGCAGTAGATTGTTGGCTTGTCTGGCCACCTGTGAAAAAATTCACAATCCATCTGCCGGGCCTTTTAGACCCATTTTCCGCTTCGCCCCGCCTTTGCTTCTCGAAATCCATGACGAGCCTCAGCCGCATCACCAAGGGTTTAGACCTGCCGATTCAAGGGGCTCCCGATCAGTCGATCTCCGCTGGCCCGCCCGTCAAGCACGTGGCGCTGCTTGCCGACGACTATGTCCAGATGAAGCCGACAATGGCCGTTGCCGAGGGCGACCGTGTGCGGCTGGGCCAAGTGGTGTTCACCGACAAGAAGACGCCCGGTGTTCAATACACGGCCCCGGCCGCCGGCACGGTGACGGCGATCAATCGGGGCGCGAAGCGAAAGTTCGAATCGCTGGTCATAGAAATCGACGGCGACGAGCAGGAAACATTCACCGCCTACTCGGACGACAACCTGGCACGGCTCGACCGTCGCGCGGTCTGCGAACAGTTGATTGCCTCGGGATTGTGGACGGCCTTACGAACTCGACCCTACAGCCGCGTGCCGGCGCTCGACGCAGTGCCCCATGCGGTGTTTGTCACCGCGATCGATACCAATCCACTCGCGGCCGACCCGGCTATCGTGCTCGCCGAGCGACCGGCGGAGTTCATCGCGGGGCTCGAAGTGCTGAGCACGTTGGCCGAAGAGAAGGTGTACGTTTGCCGTCAGGCGGGAGCTGAGATTCCGGGCGAAGGCAAGACGCCCACGGAGTTCCATGCCTTCGAGGGTCCGCACCCGGCGGGACTGCCCGGCACGCATATTCACCTGTTGGATCCTGTCGGCCAGTCGCGATCGGTGTGGTATATCGGCTATCAAGATGTCGTGGCGGTAGGGCAACTGTTCAACACTGGGCAACTGCTGACCGAGCGGATTGTCTCGTTGGCCGGGCCGGTTGTGGCCCAGCCCCGATTGGTGCGCAGCCAGTTGGGAGCCTCGCTGTCGGAGCTGAGCCTGGGCCAGTTTGAGAGGCCGGGGGGCGGCGAAGTGCGGGTGATTTCCGGTTCGGTGTTGGCCGGTCGGCGGAGCCGCGTGCCGGTGGATTTCTTGGGTCGCTACCACAATCAGGTGTCGATCGTTGCCGAAGGGGGCCACCGTGATTTCCTGGGCTGGATGAAGCCTGGGAGCGACAAATTCTCGGTGCGTCGTGTGTTTTCGTCGGCTTGGGGCGGCGGGTCGCAACGATTCGCCTTCGACACCAGCACCGAGGGCAGCCCGCGGGCCATGGTTCCCATTGGCATGTTCGAGCAGGTGATGCCGTTGGACATCATCGCCACGCCGCTTTTGAAAGCCTTGATCACCGGCGATACGGAATACGCCCAACAGTTGGGCGTGTTGGAATTGGACGAGGAAGACCTCGCCCTGTGTACGTTCGTCTGTCCCGGCAAACACGAATACGGCCCGCTGCTGCGGGAGAGTCTCACAAGGATCGAAGTCGAAGGTTAACCGACCGAAAGGTTCCCTGGTGTTGCGGAAACTGTTAGATCGATTGCATCCTACCTTTTCCGAGGGCGGCCCTCTGGAAAAGCTGTTTCCCTTGTACGAGGGGATCGATACGTTTCTGTACACGCCCAGCGACACCACCCGCGGCGCCTCGCACGTGCGCGACGCGATGAATCTGAAACGCATGATGGGGATAGTGGTCGTGGCGCTGCTGCCCTGTTTTTTCATGGCGATGCACAACACGGGTTACCAGGCGAACTTTCAGATTTCGGAGAGGCAGGGCAGTGCGATCGATGGTTGTCGCGAAGCCGTGCTGCAGTGGCTTGGTCGTGGACACGACCCGACGAGCTTTCTCGACTGTTTCATTCTCGGTGCGCTTTACTTCCTGCCCGTCTATATCGTGACCCTGGCCGTGGGGGGCATGTGGGAAGGCCTGTTCGCGATGGTTCGCAAGCACGAGATCAACGAGGGGTTCCTGGTCACCAGCGCCCTGCTGCCGCTGACGCTGCCGGCGACGATTCCACTGTGGCAGGTGGCGCTGGGCGTTTCGTTTGGCGTAGTGATCGGCAAAGAAATTTTCGGCGGCATCGGCAAGAACTTTCTCAACCCGGCCCTGACGGCCCGCGCGTTTTTATATTTCGCCTACGCCCAAGACATGTCGGGGGCTTCGATCTGGACAGCAGTCGACGGCTTCAGCGGCGCGACGCCGTTGGGGGCCATTGCCGAGGGATCGGCTACGGAAGCGATGGCAACGCTGGCTGGCTGCGGCTGGTGGGAATGCTTCTTCGGGTACATTCAGGGCTCGATGGGCGAGACCTCGACCTTGGCGTGCCTCATCGGCGCGGCGATTCTGATTGCCACGGGCGTCGGCTCATGGCGGATCATGGCGGGAGTCGTTCTCGGAGCCGTGGCCACCTCGGGTCTGTTCTGGATGTTCAGCGGCGAGACGACGGCCAACGCGCTGATGCACATGCCGCCCTGGTGGCATCTGGTCACCGGTGGATTCGCTTTCGGCACCGTCTTCATGGCGACCGACCCGGTTTCCGCCGCGATGACCGACGTGGGACGTTGGTGGTACGGGGCGTTGGTTGGCGTGATGACCGTGCTAATCCGCGTCATCAATCCGGCCTTCCCCGAGGGCATCATGCTTGCCATTCTGTTCGGCAACACGATGGCCCCGTTGATCGATTACTACGTCATCCAGGCAAACATCAAACGGAGGCTGGCCCGTTATGGCACGTGATAGCGTAGGCCATACACTCGCGGTGGCGACCATTCTGTGCGTCGTCTGCTCGGTGCTCGTTGCGAGCGCGGCAGTCGGGCTGCGCAGTCGACAGGAAGCCAACAAAAAGCAGGACCAAATGAAAAACGTCCTGATCGCGGCGGGGCTGTTCGACGCAAACGAAAACACGGCCGACGAGGTGAACTCCATTTTTAAGGACCGCATCGAGCGGGTGCTGATCGATCTGGAGACGGGCGAGCTGGCAGCTGCCGACGTCGTCGACCCCGAGACGTACGACCAACGCGAGGCGGCCAGGAAGACCGAGCTGAGCGCTGCTGTGCAGCCCGC
Organism: uncultured Granulosicoccus sp.; assembly: GCA_964195615.1. Taxonomy (GTDB): domain Bacteria; phylum Planctomycetota; class Planctomycetia; order Pirellulales; family Lacipirellulaceae; genus Bythopirellula. The sequence goes on from CAXMSB010000115.1 coordinate 11,517, forward strand.
CGACGGCTTGGGCGGGATCAAACGTCGCGAGAAATACGCCTTCGTTTACGAAGTGCGGGACGACTCGGGGCAGGTCGAGCAGGTGGTGCTGCCCATTTACGGCAAGGGGCTGTGGTCAACCCTTTATGGTTTTCTCGCGGTGGACAGCGACGGCAAGACGGTTCGCGGCATCACTTTCTACCAGCATGGCGAGACGCCCGGCCTGGGCGGCGAGATTGAAAATCCGAACTGGAAGTCCCTCTGGGTCGACAAGCAACTGCTCGACCAGAGCGGCGAAGTCGCGATCGAAGTGATTAAGGGCGCCGTGGTCGAGAACTCGGCAAAGGCCCCGAACCAGATCGACGGCCTCTCAGGAGCGACGATCACCGCCAGCGGCGTCAGCCAGTTGGTCCGCTATTGGGTCGGCTTCGACGCCTTTGGGCCTTTCCTCGAAAAACTCCGCCAGAGCGGGCAAGGAGGCTCCGATGGCTGAGTCGAAAAACAAAGTAGTCCTCACCAAGCCGATCTTCGACAACAACCCGATCGCGCTGCAAGTGTTGGGCGTCTGCAGTGCGTTGGCGGTGACCAGCAAACTGGAAACCTCGGTGGTGATGTCGATTTCGGTGATTGTCGTGCTGGCCTTCTCCAACGCGGCCGTGAGTCTGATTCGCAAACATATCCCCGGCAGCATCCGCATCATCGTGCAGATGACGATCATTTCGTCGCTGGTGATTCTGGTCGATCAGTTCCTCAAGGCCTACTCCTATGAGATCAGCAAACAACTGTCGGTTTTTGTCGGGTTGATCATTACCAACTGCATCGTGATGGGCCGGGCCGAGGCCTTCGCGATGAAGAATCCGCCGTTAGTGAGCTTCTTCGACGGCATAGGCAATGGTTTGGGATACAGTTTTATCCTGCTGGCTGTCGGTTTCGTGCGTGAACTGTTCGGCTCGGGAAAACTGTGGGGCTGCGAAGTGCTGACCCTGGTGAAAGATGGGGGCTGGTACGTGCCCAACGGCTTACTGCTTTTGCCGCCCAGTGCATTCTTTCTGATCGGGCTACTGATTTGGGCGCTGCGGACGTGGAAGCCTGATCAAGTGGAACACGGGGGCTAAGACGATGGAAGAATACCTGAATTTGTTTCTGAGATCGGTGTTCGTCGAGAACTTGGCGCTTGCCTTCTTTCTGGGCATGTGTACGTTTCTCGCCGTGTCGAAGACGGTGAAGACGGCCGTCGGCCTGGGGATCGCCGTGATTGTGATTCAAACGATCACCATCCCTGCGAACAATCTCATTTATCAGTACCTGTTGAAAAAGGGCGCGCTCACCTGGGTGAGCACCTCCTTGGCGGACGTCGACCTTACGTTCCTGACGTTGATCAGTTACATCGGCACGATTGCCGCGATGGTGCAGATCCTGGAAATGGCCCTCGATCGGTTCTTCCCGCCGCTCTACAACGCACTGGGCATCTTTCTGCCGTTAATTACCGTGAACTGCGCGATCCTCGGCGGTTCGTTGTTCATGCAAGAGCGGGACTACAACTTTGCCCAAAGCTGCGTGTTCGGCCTGGGCAGCGGTTTCGGCTGGGCGTTGGCCATCGCGGCGCTGGCCGGCATTCGGGAAAAACTAAAATACAGCGACGTCCCCGACGGCCTCCAGGGCTTGGGCATCACCTTCATGACCGTGGGCCTGATGGCCCTGGCGTTTATGTCGTTTGGTGGGATGTGATGGGGATTAAACGCAGAGTACGCTGAGGTGCAGAGGGCCGCGGAGAAGTATAAGAAACACAGAAATTCAGCCAGTGTTATTGACCAACGATGGCGATCAGATAACAGCCTCGAACACGTAACTCAGCGGCCCTCTGCACCTCAGCGACCTCTGCGTTTAATCCGAAACCAAAGGCGTAGCAATGTTAGAAGTACTGCTTGGCGTTGTGATGTTCACGCTTGTGGTCTTGGCCTTGGTCGTGCTGATCTTGGTGGCCAAGGCGCGGCTGGTAGCCAGTGGCAACGTGTCGATCACTGTCAACGATCAGAAAACACTCCAGGTCCCTGCCGGCGGCAAGCTGCTGAACGCTTTGTCGGACGCCGGCGTGCTGGTTTCCTCGGCTTGCGGCGGAGGCGGAACCTGTGCCCAGTGTGAAGTGAAAGTTCACTCGGGCGGTGGCGACATCTTGCCGACCGAACGCATCCACATCAGCCGCCGAGAAGCCCGTGAGGGTTGCCGGCTCTCGTGCCAGGTTGCCGTCAAGCAGGACATGCGGGTCGAGGTGCCGCCCGAGGCCTTCGATACCAAAAAGTGGCTCTGCAAAGTAAAGTCGAACCACAACGTCGCCACGTTTATCAAAGAGTTTGTGCTAGAGCTCCCCGAGGGCGAGCAGGTCGACTTCAAAAGCGGCGGCTACATCCAGATCGAATGCCCGCCGCACGAGGCCGTGTACAAAGACTTTGATATCGAAGAAGAGTATCGCGATGACTGGGACAAGTACGATGTCTGGCGCTATGTTTCGAAGGTGGATGAGCCGGTCACCCGGGCGTACTCGATGGCCAATTACCCAGGCGAGAAGGGCATCATCATGCTCAACATCCGCGTGGCAAGCCCCCCGCCGCGGATGCCCAACGTGCCGCCAGGAAAAATGTCCTCCTTTATCTTCAGCCGCAAGCCGGGCGACGAAGTAACCATCTCCGGCCCCTACGGCGAGTTCTTCATCAAAGACACCGACGCCGAGATGGTTTACATCGGTGGCGGGGCGGGCATGGCGCCGTTGCGGAGCCATATCTTCGAGTTGTTCAAGAACCGTAAGACCAACCGTAAGGTATCGTATTGGTACGGCGGCCGCAGCATGCGGGAGTTGTTTTACGTCGATCAGTTCCGCGCGATCGAAGAGGAGTTTCCCAACTTCAAATTCAACATCGCCCTGTCCGAACCCCAGCCGGAAGACAACTGGGACGGCTACACCGGCTTCATCCATCAGGTGCTGTTGGACAACTACCTGAAGGAACATCCCGCGCCCGAGGACATCGAGTACTACATCTGCGGGCCGCCGATGATGAACGCGGCCGTGTTCAAAATGCTGGACGATCTGGGCGTCGAGAAAGATAACATCGCGTATGACGACTTCGGGGGGTGAGGGATTAGGGCGTACACTTTTGAGAAGATTCGCACGTTTAGCCGCACGACGGCGCGCTCAGTAGGAGCTTCTGTCTTTTGAACGTGGGTCATCCACGGTCGTGCCACTGTTGAGCTTTCTATCGATTGCGTCCCTGCGATACGCCCCGGCGGCGTCGTAGTACTTACGGTTGATGCCGATCTGGCTGACCAACACTCCAGGCTCGTCATCGACGAGCTTTCCGGACACCAGGCCATCTGGCGTGATCATGTAGCAGGGCCAGCTACGCGGCGCGGACGAATTCGACAAGGAGACAAACATGTTGTTGGTGGCCGCCCGGGCTCTCGCGGTGATCGGCATGATCACCGGATGAATGGAACCCTCCTTTTGGCGGGCGTTGTAGAACGAGTGGAAAATCACTCGAACGCCCAGCTTGGAGTATTCGCGATGGAGCTCTGGAAACCTGACATCGTAGCAAATCAGCAGACCGCACGGGACGCCATTGATCTGAAACTTCACGAAATGGTCGCCCGGCGAGTAGTGCTTCAATTCGCCTGACGTACAGAACCGCTTATCGTAGCGATCCACGATCTTGCCGTCGGGACCGATAACGTACAGGCAGTTGTGTGGTTTGTGGCCTTCTGAAAGGCGGTGCATGCTGCCCAGTACCACCCACAGCTTCAATTCACTGGCCAACTGCAGAACGGAATCGGTCTGCTTGTATAGTTCCTCCCAGTCAAAGCCCTCCAGCGTCTTGTGGTCCACTTCAGCGTAGCCGCACAGCGCAGCCTCAGAAAAATGAACGATGTCGACATTCGCCAGGTCCGCCTCGCGCATCTGTTTTCGGACCCATTTTCCGTTCGCTTGGACGTCAGCCGAGACCGGAAACTGACAAGTAGCAACGGCCAGCTGTCCGCTTGGACGAACTTCGCCGGCCAAAGCCGGACAGGCTATCAGCAGGCACATCAGGCACACATGACGTATTATCAAGGATTCAACCTTCTTGGAGATCAATAGACGAGGAAGGAGGGGTAGCGAATTCGATCCCTGTGCCCAATAAAAAGACCCGGTCAGGCTTTGGCCTCTCATCGAGGCCGCCCATAAGGTGACTGTTAGCTCTCCATACAAATGTAATGGATCTTTCCAGAGCAGGATACTCATCGGAGGGGCACTCGGTTATGTTGGCAATTTGATGGCATTCCCACCCGGTTGTCCAGACATTTCTTCAGGATTTACGACGTTGTGCGCCAAATCTCAATTCGCTTTCAGTTCTAGGCCGCTTGTAGTCAGTTTTCTCGCCTTGAGCATTCTAAGCTGCAGCTGCAGTCAACGGAATGCGGTCGTGCCCCAACTGAGCAAGCTGGGCGGGATGACCATGGGCACTCGCTACGCGGTAAGCCTAGCCGAGGGCGCCGATCTGGCGAACTGGTCGCCCAATGTCGACGAAGCTCAGCGGCGAGTCGACGAACGCTTGGCCGAAATCAATCGGCTGATGTCGACCTACGACCCCGAGTCGGAGTTGTCGCGGTTCAACCGGCTCAACAGCAGCGATTGGTTTGCCGTTTCGGCCGAGACGGCCGAGGTGGTCGCCGCGGCGTTGGAGATTGCCGAGCGAACCTCCGGGGCGTTCGACCCGACGGTGGGGCCGGTTGTGAATCTCTGGGGATTTGGCCCCGACAAGAGCCGCACGGAACTTCCCACCGACGAAGCGATTGCCGCGGCACTCACGCGGGTCGGCTACGAAAAAGTGTCGGTGCGAAGCGACCCGCCGGCGTTGAAGAAAGCGATTCCCGAGATCTATCTCGACCTGTCGGGCATCGCCAAGGGACATGCGTCGGATGCGATCTCGGAGTTGCTCGAGGAGCTTGGTTTTGTGAACACGATGGTAGAAATCGGTGGCGAGGTCCGCACGCGGGGCGCCAAGGCAGACGGCACGCCGTGGCGAATTGGCGTCGAGCAGCCCGACGACCGCGAACGGCGAATTCACGCCGCGGTGAATCTCGTGAACGCCAGCATGGCCACGTCGGGCGACTATCGCAACTTTTTCGAGCACGAAGGCATCCGCTATTCGCACACGATTGACCCCGCCACCGGTCGGCCGGTGCGGCACGATCTGGCTGCCGTCTCGGTTGTCGCCCCCACTTGCATGGAGGCCGATGCCCTGGCCACCGCCGTGTTGGTCATGGGCGATCAAAAGGGATATGATTGGTGCGTGGAGCATGACGTCGCGGCCATGTTTCTCGTCCGCCAGGGCGAGCAGATCGTCGAACGGGCTACGCCTGAGTTTCAGAAACGAATCGAACCCAAGTAGGTGCGGAAAATGCCTTGGTTGACCCTCGGAATCGCGGCTGCGGTGTTCGCCTTGGCGATGGCCGGCATGGCGATCGGCGTGATCCTCAGCAATCGCCGCCTGAAGGGCAGCTGCGGCGGCCTGGCCAACATGCGCGATTCCCAGGGGAACACTCTGTGCGAGGGCTGCACCAACCCCTCACCCGATTGCCAGGGCGAGCCGCTCGCCGAAAAGTGAGTCCCGAGACAGTGGCACAAGAGACTGCCGGCAGTCGTCAGGGGCATCTACCCCTGTGGACTGGTCGAACCTACGTACCATGCCATAGAATCGAGTCGCAGCTCACCACGCCAAAGACCCCTTTCACGAATTCAACGATAACTGCTGTTGCCGCCAGAGGGGGGATATGGGGATACTGTGTAAAGTCTGTGGCCAATAGCTTGACATTTGCTTCAAGCTACGGTAGCCTGGGGGAGCGTCGGTGGTACGTTCCCCGGTTGGTTGTGGGCAGTATCAATGCTGTTAATAGGTCAGATCTGGTCGATCAAACCCTGAAAAACACGCCTTTTGTTGCGAAGACGCTAATTAGCTAAGCGACTCCCTGAATCTTCTTTTTGCACGTTTGTCCGTCGTGGGCGCGCGTGCAAGAAGGTTCTGGAAGTCGCTTTTTTTTGTTGAATCATCAGGCCATGCGATCAAGCGGTCGCAGGCTTGCTAGCGTAGCATGTGTGCGAACATCCCACCTTGGGCTGGGCGGTTCGCCGTGTGCCAAGAGAACTGCTAATTAATTAAACGACGTTCGAATTCTTTTCCTTTCAAGCAACTCCGTTACGGGGTGGTGTTGGGGAAGGCGTTTGGGCGTCGTTTTTTTGTTGCCCAATTGGGTTTGATTGCCGAAGAGTAGCAAGTTGAAGAGTGTAGAGACCGGACCGGAGAAATCTCAGGATAGACAGCCTTAGGAGAGGAACCAATGATTCGTGCAACGATTGTTATACTCGCTTTGACGTTGATCGCAGCCCCTTCAATTACTTATGCAACCCCGCTGGAGATCCAGTTCAGCGGCTTAGACCTTACTTACGACGGCGCCACGATTTCTGACAGTCGCTCGCCGAGCGGCGGAGCCGGCGATCCGAATGATGCCGACGCGATCGACACGCTTGAATTCAAAGTCGACGGAGTTTTACAGGGTTCTGTGTTGATGCACGACATCTGGGCGGACATTTCCATCCCCGACGTCACGGGGCTCTCCGACGTCGCCTTGAACACGGTGATTCTGACGACAGGCAATCCGGGCTATTTCGATCTGCTGATCGGCACATCCCCCTTGGCGGCTGAATACCTGAGGCTGGAGACCGATCAGGTTACGATCGGTTTCATCAACGCTACGGCTACCGTGCAGTTCGTTTTTGGCGCGGCCGTGGCTTCGGTCGGTAGTCAAGATTTGCCGTTCGACCTGACCATCGGCGATCCGGTGACGGTGTCGTTCTCAACACGAGTCAATCCCGGCTCCCTGACAAGCGACAAAGGCCTCGTCACGGGTTTTACCGCCTCGGGGACCGGCGAGGTCCGGGGCGATGCCGTGCCCGAACCGGCAACGCTATTGCTGCTTGCCCTGAGCCTGGCGGCGATGCGGTTTACGCGTGCCGATCGTTAAACGTCGCTGATGATCTTGTCGTAGAATTTGACGATCTCTTCGCATTCGTCGCTGGCGCGCCATTCGATCGCCGAACGGGGGTGCAGGTTCATCTGCCCCGTGATGTTGTAGGGCACCGAGGGGCCCCAGTCGACCGTGGCCCGTAGCGGCAAGATGTGCTCTTCCAGCAGCTTGACGATCGGGCGGAGTCGGAATTTCGGGTTGCGCAGAAAACCGAGCAGCAGCTCCATCGGGCAATTGCCTGCCCCGCGCCCGAGGCCGGCCATGGTGGCGTCGGCCCGGTTCGAGCCGAGAATGATTGCTTCGATCGTGTTGGCAAAGGCGAGCTGCTGGTTGTTGTGTGCGTGGATGCCGATGTCCTTGCCGGTGCCTTCCATCGCGGCGGAATATTTCTTGTAGAGCCGATCGATTTGCTCCCGATACAGGTAGCCAAAACTGTCGACGATCACCATCACGTCGGCCGGCGTGTCGGCGACGGCGGTCAGCACGGTGTCGATTTCCACGTCTTCCACGTTGGAAACAGCCATCAGATTCGCACATGTTTCGTATCCTAGCGAATCGCAGTGCTGAATCATTTCGACCGCATCGGAGACCTGGTGGGCGTAGAACGCCACGCGAATCATGTCGAGCACGCTTTCGCTACGCGGCACAATCTGATCGCGGTAGTCGCTCTTGCCCGCGTCGGCCATCGCGCAAAGCTTGAGCCCTGTCTCCTGGGCGTCGTGTTCGGGGAACAGTCGGTTGAGATCCGCTTCGTCGCAATGCCGCCAGGGGCCGTATTCGCTCGTCGGAAACAGACGAGGTGAATTCTTGTAGCCGACCTCCATGTAATCGATGCCCGCTTCGATGCACGTATCGTAAACCGCACGGACGACCTCGTCGGTGAACAGATGGTTGTTGACCAGCCCCCCGTCGCGGATCGTGCAATCAAGGACTTTCAGTTCGGGACGGTACGTAATCCAGGGGGCAGATTCAGACATTTCGATTCACTTTTTCGGGTAACACGGTTCAGTAGGTAGGAAAATGCCGCGAGGCAGAGACTTGCCATTATTGCAAAGATAGCACGCCCCTGGCAGGGGGGCGGAAAGAGTTGGATCGCAGGGCATTTGGCGGTCGCCCCGACGGCTTCTGCCCGGGGAGGTCACCATTTACACTGGCGGGCATGACCAATCAAGAAATCGCCGCCGTTTTCCAGCAGATTGCCGATCTGCTGGAGTTCCAGGGCGCCAACCCGTTTCGGGTGCGGGCCTATCGCAACGGGGCCCGAAAGATAGCCGACCTCGGCGAGCCGCTCGCCGCACTGGTCGTCGACCAATCGCGGCAGCTCACCGACCTGGAGGGCATCGGCAAAGACCTGGCCGAAAAGATCGCCACGCTTCTGACCACCGGCAGCTTGCCGATGCTCGAAGAGTTGTTGGCCGAGGTGCCGCCGACGGTGCTGGCCATCATGCGCGTGCCGGGGCTCGGGCCGAAGAAGGCGGCCGTGTTGTACCGCGAGTTGGGCGTCGAGTCGCTCGACGATCTGCGCACCGTCTGCAACGCGCAGCAAGTGCGCGACCTAAAGGGTTTTGGCGCCAAAACCGAAGAGACAATACTAAAGGGGCTGGCCATTGCCGAGCAGGCCGACCTGCGTACCAAGTGGGCCACTGCCGACTCGATCGTCTCCGAGCTGCTAGCCCACCTGCGCACGACCCACGGCATCGAGCAGATGGAAATGGCCGGCAGCTATCGCCGCGGTTGCGAAACCGTGGGCGACTTAGACGTGCTGGTCGAAGCGTCCGACAGCGCTGCCGCCATGGATCGGTTCGGAGCTTTTCCCGGCGTGGCCGAGGTCATTGCCCGCGGCAACACGAAGATGTCGGTCCGTCTGGAGAGCGGCATGCAGATCGACCTGCGCGTCGTGCCGGGCGAATCGTTCGGGGCGGCGTTGCAGTATTTCACCGGGTCGAAGGAGCACAACGTCGCCGTGCGCGGTCGGGCCAAGCAGCAGGGGCTCAAGGTCAACGAGTGGGGCGTCTTTCAGGTGCCCGATGAGGGAACAGCGGACGGCGCAGAGACCTATCTTGCCGGACGAACTGAAGAGGAAGTGTACGACGCACTGGGGCTGCCCATGTTTCCGCCCGAAATTCGCGAGGATCGTGAGGAATTCCAATGGGCTGAAGAGGGCAACCTGCCCGAGCTGGTCAGCCTGGACGACATCCGCGGCGATCTGCACATGCACACCAACGCCAGCGACGGCAAGGCGTCGCTCGAAGAGATGATCGACGCCGCCCGCCAACGGGGCCTCGAATACATCGCCATCACCGACCACTCGAAACGTGTCTCCATGGCCGGCGGCCTCGACGCCAAACGGTTGCGGGCCCAATGGGCTGAGATCGATCGGCTGCGTGAAGACATCGAGGGCATCGAAGTACTCAAAGGTATCGAGTGTGATATCTTGGAAAAGGGCGGCATGGACCTGCCCGACGACGTGTTGGCCGAGGCCGATTGGGTAATCGCCAGCGTCCACTACGGCCAGAACCAATCCATCGAGCAGATTACCGGGCGGATCCTCGGTGCACTCAACAATCCGCACGTCGACATTCTCGCCCATCCCACCGGTCGGCTGATCAATCGCCGCGA
>CAXMSB010000116.1:0-28672 GCA_964195615.1 uncultured Granulosicoccus sp.
GGAATTAAAAACTGCTGAAACTGCTATGCAAGCATTTGCTGAAACGGACTCGATACGTTCCAGGATCGACTGCTAGCAACAACACGCTTAATCACTTGTTTTATAGGGCTACTCGTTAAAACGAATTCCCGGACACCCTCATTTATCTTGTTGTGGGAATAGTTGCATCGTTGATCACTTTCGGCATTCCGTTCGCCATGTCGTATGGCTCTAACATCAACGGCTGGACTATGTTTCTCAAAGTATTTTTGATTGGTCCAGGAATTCTCATACCGGGAGGTCTGATTCTCGGGGTGCTATACTCGTCTTCAGAGTCCGAACCTCTGGGCATTGTTAGTGGAGCTTTATTCCTAGCCACTGCTGCTCTGCCATTCCTGTGGTTCACGATTGCTGATTCCTACGTGGACCTATTCCGAATCACCTGGACATACTGAGATTGGAGCGGGCGAGTCTTCTTACAATCCCAATGGGACGACCCTATGGCAACCCGGGCCAACGGCCTGGGTATTCAACATTGGAGCCAACAACTCACGCCAACAACGGCGTGAACCCCGCTTGGTCGAAATGCCGATCAGCGGAGAGTGCCGTGGAGATAGTGATCGTGGTTCTCGGCAAAGTCAACCGGCAGACCTTCCGCCTTGCCTATCACGTCTTTGAGTCGTTCGTTGATCGTTCCTCGACTTTCCTCCTTGGTGTCGCAGTCGACCTCTGGCTCGCCTTCGACCGAGACGGTCACTTTCGTCCCGTTGGGCAGCTCCAGCGGATTCGGCAGAATAATCTGTCCGTTTTCAACGTAGGCTTCGATAGTCATGGCTAGGCCTTTGTGGAGGAAAGCAAATGTGCTGAGCACCATCATTGTATCATTGGTGGACGCTACGGGCGAGACAAAGTACCTGCGGAAATGGTGCATCAGCGATTCGACCTGCTGGCCCAGTGGAATTTCGCCTCGTGACGAACACCCCCTGCCGTGGATCACGGAATGCTTGCAATCCCACTGCACGGAAGTTTTCGCATGGCCCGCTGGGTCCTGATCCAACGTTGTGTCTCGACCAGGAAGTGGCTTCTAACCCTCTTCCCCTCATCACTCCACGGGTGAATCAACGGCAGTCACGCGGCGGAAGAGTAAGGCGACGAACTCGCCCATCAGCTCGGCCTCGCCGCTTTCCAGGATGACGGCCACCTGATGCAGCAGTTGGCGGCGGGCGTTCATCGCTTCGGCGGAGGCGAGCACTCCCTGTTCTGTGAGTTCTCCTCCCAGGGCCATGCGGCTGTAGAGTTCGTTGAAATCGGCTGGAGTCCAACCCTCGAACAGCTCGGGACGGGCTTCGACGACCTCGGCCACGGCCGGGTTGGTGGCTCGATCGAAGGCCGTCTGGCCAGAGTGATACGGATCTTGAAACAGCTCGTCCGCCGCGACGCCTAGCCCCTCGGCCAACTTGTGCAGCGTGCGGGCGTGCGGTCGGGTGACTCCCTGCAAAATACTGCGAACGGTGCGTTGGTCGAGGCCCGAGGCATCGACCACCTCTTGTTGCGACATGTCGAGCCGAGCCATCAGCCGGCGCACATTGGCCCCATGCAACGTGCGGAGGTCGCGGGTGAGAGGCGGTGATTGAGTCGTGTGCATAGCAAATGCCACCAGTGGTGGGGGCGAGGCGCCCGAGGTGATATATACACACGTACACTATTTGGGTGAATGAGTCAAGGGGGGCGGCCCCGGCGATCCGTCGGATCGCGGCTAGCGCAGCCTGCCCTAGAACTCCAGCTCCATGCGGTCGACGCCCAGTTCGAGGTTCGGAAAGATCTGGCGGGCAGAGGCGAGGTTCAGATCGGCGTCTTCCTCCAGAAGTGAATTGAGATGCACCAGCACCACGCGGCCCACTTCTGCGGCTGCCGCTACCTCGGCCACGGGAGTGATGCAGCTATGGCCGGTGAGCTCGGCTTGCTCGGGCTGGTCGTCGCCGAAGTTGCATTCATGGATCAAGAGATCAACGCCGCGAATATTCTCCACGTAGTTGGCATCGGCCGCGGCGACCGTGTCGGTGACATACGCCAGCGATCGATCAGGCCAATCGACGCGATAGCCGACCGATCCACCCGGGTGCCGAAGCGGGAAATGCGTCAGCACGGCTCCGTCGGCAAGCAGAATTTTCGGCTGCAGTACCTCGGTATCAAAGGGCGGCTTGACGGGAAACAGGAACTCGGAGAACAGGTTTCGGCCTATCGCGTCGAGCTTCTCCGCCTCGCCGTGGACGGTGATCCGCTCGATCTTGCGACCATTGATTACGTCGAACAGAAAAGTGAGCCCGACGACGTGGTCGAGATGGGCATGGCTGAGAAAGATGTCGAGCGTGTCGGTTTCGAGATAATCCCCGATACGATAGGCGGCCGTTCCCGCATCGAACACGACCCCCAGTTCCGGGAGCATGAGACAGGCGGTTTGCCTTCGATCGTTGGGGTGGTAGCCAACGGTTCCAAGCAACAGGAGTTTCATAGTGGCCCTTGCCTAGGCGAGAAAGTACGATTGTTATTGTAACGGGCGTCTGCTGGGGAATCCATGCCGCGAGGCCGATAACACCAGTATTCACTATGACGGCGCAAAGCGTCTGATATCAAGAGAAAAACGAAGGTTGCTACCATGCCGCAAAAGTTGTGCCTACTAGCTGGTATCCTGCTGCTGGCTTCGCTGCTACAGGTGGGATGTCGGCCGGCGGCGGAGGGGAATCGCCGGCAGGTGGTGGTCTACACGGCGTTGGACGAAGCTTTCTCGCGGCCTGTATTCGAGGAGTTCACTCGCCAGACGGGCATCGAAGTGCTGGGGAAGTTCGACACCGAGTCGACCAAGACGGTGGGGCTCACGCAGGCGATTTTCGCCGAGGCTGCGCGACCGCGTTGCGACGTGTTCTGGAATAATGAGATCGTCAACACGTTGCGGCTCGAACGGGCCGGGTTGCTGACTGGTTATCCAACTGCCGCGGCTGCGACGTTTCCCGAGCAGTATCGCTCAGCCAGCGGCGTGTGGCACGGCTTCGCAGCGCGGGCTCGGGTGCTCCTGGTGAACACCGATCTGGTGGTGGAGGCGGACCGACCCGATTCGATCATGGACCTAGCCGACACGCGTTGGCAAGGCAGGGTGGGCATCGCCAAACCTTTGGCGGGCACGACGGCCAGCCATGCCGCGTGTCTGTTTGCCGTGTGGGGTGAGCAGCGAGCGAAAGAGTACTTTCGCGACGTGAAGTCCAACGCCCGAGTGATGGCGGGAAACAAGCAAGTAGCCCAAGCGGTTGCCCGGGGCGAGTTGGCTTTCGGTTTGACCGACACGGACGACGCCATCATCGAGTTGGAAGCAATGTGGCCGGTCGCGATCGTCTATCCCGACCAGGGCCCCGAGCAATCGGGCACGCTGTTCATTCCCAATACCGTGTCGATTGTTCACGATGCGCCTCATCCGCAAGAGGCCAAGCAGTTGGTTGATTTTCTTTTGTCGCCGCAGGTGGAAGAGATGCTGGCCGAAGGGCCGAGTGCGCAGATTCCATTGAACTCACAAGTGTCGACGGTGCCGCGCGTCGAGTCGCCGCGCACGGTACGGGCGATGGAGGTTGATTTCGAGGCGGCGGCGGCCCAGTGGGATGCGGCGGCGACCTTCTTGCGAGATCAGTTTGCGACCGCAAATTGAGATTCAGAGACCCCGGCGGTGCCGGCGTCGGGGCCGTTGGCCTGGCGCCTGTGGCTTGGGCTTTTCGTCTTCGGCAGGGGTTTCCTGAGGCGGGGCGGATTGGGCGACGGTTTGGAAGCCTTCGATTTCGTCCCGCTTCAAGAGAGTGTTGATCAGCATCTCGATGCGGGTCAATTCGCCTCCTTGCTCGGGCGTGACGAACGTGAAGGCGATTCCCTCGCGACCCATGCGTCCGGTACGTCCGACCCGATGGACGTAATCATCGGACGATTGGGGCATGTCGTAATTAATGATGTGCGAGATGTTGGTAACGTCGATGCCTCGACCGACCACGTCGGTGGCAACAAGGGTTTTTATCTGCCCGTCGCGGAAGTTGCGCATGACGCGGTCGCGGACGTTTTGGGCCATGTCGCCGTGGATGGCGTCGACCCCTTTGATTTTTCTGGAGAGCTTCCGATGGACGCGGTCGGTGCCGCGCTTGGTTCGACAAAACACGATTGCCTGTTCGGGCTGTTCGCGGTCCATGAGCTTGAGCAGCAAATCGAACTTGCGTTGTTCCTCGACCGTGAAATAGTGTTGCTCGATGGTGTCGACGCCCTTGGTCTTGGGCGAGAAGTCCATCACCTCAGGGTCGATCATGTAGCGTTTTGCAAGTCGCTCGACGCCCGGGGCGACGGTTGCACTCAACAGGAGCGTCTGCCGCTGCTTGGGACAGCGACGCAAGATTTTTTCGATGTCGGGGCGAAAACCGATGTCGAGCATCCGGTCGGCCTCGTCGAGGACGACCGTCAGCAGTTCCTCCAACAACAGGGTGCCGCGGGCCAAGTGGTCGAGCACGCGTCCCGGCGTGCCAATGACGATGTCGCTGCCGCGCTGCAACTGGGAGATCTGAGACTTGATCGGCTTGCCCCCATAGACGGCGATGCAGCTAATCTTGCGTCCCTTGGCCAGCTTGGCAATCTCGTCTCGCACCTGGACGGCCAACTCGCGGGTCGGCACCAGCACAAGCGCCCGGGGCTTGTTACCCTTGGTCGGCTGATCGAGCCGCTCGAGGATGGGAATGCCAAAGGCGGCCGTTTTGCCCGTGCCGGTTCGGGCCTGTCCCAGCACGTCGACGCCGGCCAGCGCCTGCGGAATCATACCAGCCTGCACCGGGGAGGGGTCGTGGTAGCAAGCAGCCTCCAGAGCCGCGAGCATCACTTCCGAGAGTCCAAGATCAGTGAAACCTGGGGACGAAGAGTCATTCGGCGAGTGAACGTCGTTTCGGTCGTTTGCGGTAGCCAAGGTGGGCGGGCTTCCAGTCGATCGACAGGCCGTCAGAGGGCCCGTCTGGAGAGTCTAGGAATAGTGGATTTCAGCGGTTTTCAAGAGTCGGTAGGCTAACACGCAACGGTCGGCTAGTCAACGAGGCTGGTTCGATCGACCTGCCTGGCGAGCCAGAACAGCCTGTTGTCGCCAGCAGGCAGCGCACGAAAAAGGGCCGGCTACGCCTTGCGCGGCGCAACCGGCCCGTCTATTTCGCCTTTCAAGAAGCCTCTTGAAAGCAGCAACTAAGCGCGACTACTTCCTGGAAGCCTTCTTGCGCTTGGTCTTTCTCTTGGCCGTCTTCTTCTTGGCGGCTTTCTTTTTGGTGCTTCTCTTGGCCTTCTTTCGAGTAGCTTTCTTCTTGGTACTCTTCTTGGCCTTCTTCTTGCGAGTAGCTTTCTTTTTGGTACTCTTCTTGGCCTTCTTCTTTCTGGTGGCCTTCTTCTTCGTACTCTTCTTGGCCTTCTTTAGAGTGGCCTTCTTCTTTGTCGACTTCTTGGCGGCCTTCTTTCGAGTGGCCTTTCTCTTGGTAACCATAGCCTTGTGGCTCCTTCCCTAATGGCGCCCTGGATTGATTACGATTCTCCCCTCGGGCGCGACAAAGGAGGAAGAGAACCAACTTAGAAACTATCGAGACGAAACCTCTTTACGACTGGTAAGAGTCGGCTCGATCACACCTAACGAATACGGCCTGCTGGTCCGACTAACAGAAAACACCGGATCAATGTTTCGGACCAAGGAAATGGGCCGTCGACCGTAATTTCACTCCGGGGTGACTCAGTAGACCAAAACTGGTGGTGAGGACGAAAATCGGCATGCCAGACCGATTGAGATTCTTTCGCCTCTGCTTCTAAATTCATCCGTGTTTCGTGAGTTCAGTCAGGCAATCTTGCGCTAGAAGCACTCGTGCCACGATCTTCACTGCGCGCATTGAACCAATAAATCGACGAACCCGTCAAGACGAATTGGCACAAAAAATAGTTCTTCTTCACAACTCCAACGCGACCTTCTGAAGATCGACCGGTCACGCGCCCCGTGAATCGGACCTCAAGAGCAACTCGTGGACCGTTTCTGTGGCGCGTCAACTGAGTGGTTGTGCCCAATCGCGCAGGAGACGCATTTGATCGGAAAAAGACTGGTTATCGTGGCCCAAAGGGCTCTTGAAGAAGTTGCTCAGAAAGGCGAGTGGACCGGTTTGGTCGCGTTGTCGGGCAACTGCCGTGAAGCGTGCCAGATCGAGAACCAGAGGGGCGGCTAACAGCGAATCGCAACCTTGCCAGGTGAACTGCATGGTCATCGGAGTGCCCAGAAATCCGCTGAAATGGATGTGGTCCCAGGCCGTTTTCCAGTCGTTCATACTGCGGATGTGCTCAATCGTGACCAGAGTCTGCGGGGCGTAGCCGAGCATCTCTTGCAGCAGATGGTCCTTGCTTTCGACCTTGGCGGCCTTGTTGACCGGATCATCGAGGACCCGACCGTCCAGATTGCCAAAAATGTTGTGCCCGACCCAACTCATGACCTGCAGATTGCGGTCGGCGAACATGGGTGCCAACACGCTCTTGAGTAGGGTTTCCCCAGTCTTTCCGTCGCGGCCGGCGTGACACGTGCCGCGCAATCGGGCCAACTCGTCGATGCCTGCCGGCGTCGCGCCCACCGAAGGCGTGAAGTTGATGTAAGGCATGCCGAGGTCGAGCGCTGCAATGGCATACAGAGTGCTGGCAGGCAGCGGGCAGTCGGCAGATGCCAATTGCGATTCGGCCTCGGCCCAAGTGGCGGGCCAGTGTGCTTGGTCCAGGGGCGCTTCGGTCGACGCCAGGTTCACCACAATCACGTCACTCAACTCGAACCGTTGCTGAAACTCCTGGAGATCGGCCTGTAGTCGTCGCACGACCTCCTGCGGCGTCGATTCCTGTTCGGAGGCGTAATCTGGCGTGGCCAGTTCGCGGATCGTGGGGCCCTCGTTCCAGAGTGTGCCAGGTCGGACCTGATCGTTGGTTTGCTTCAGGTCTTCCTGACAAGCTGCCAGCGTCTCGGGATCGAAGACGCGGCTTTCGCGGTGCAGCCGCTCGGCTTCGTCGGTGAGCGGTGTGGCTCGAATCTCGTGCCCGCCCACCACAAATTGGTCCCAGCCGGGTAGCGGCAAGTGCGAAAAATCCGGCAGCGAGCTGACCAGCCCAGTTTCATCGATCAGCTTCCGGCGCAGAGCCGCTAGCCCCAAGACGGTGGTCGTCGCCACTCCGCCTCGGGCCCCAATCAACCATAGTCCAATTCGTGAAGCGGGCATGAGAGTGTGGAGAATCGTCGGAGGGAAGTCAGCGGGAATCGTCGAAGCCTCGGCGGCGTCAGACATTGTCGCACGCACCGACGCGCACCGTCAACGGTCGGGCGGTTCTAATCGCCCTATCCAACGTGTACACTGAACGCGTTTGCCGGCCGCCGTGTCTGGCTATCGACTGTTTTTACGACCGCTATTGCTCTGACGAGATCTTCCTATGTTCGAAACGATTGAACCCGCCCCGCGCGATGCCATATTGGGTCTTACCGCCGATTTTCGCGAGGATTCTCGGCCCGAAAAGATCAACCTGAGCGTCGGCGTCTATCAGGACGAAAATGGCCAGACCCCGCTGCTGGACTGTGTCCGCACGGCTGAACGGCAGCTCGTCGAAGCAGCGGGGAGCAAGTCGTACCTGCCAATGCCTGGCTCGCCTGAGTACGTCGAGATTGTGCGGGAGCTTGTTTTTGGCAGCGGGCACGAGGTGCTTGGGTCGAAGCGCGTGGCGACCGCCCACACGCCGGGCGGAACGGGGGCACTGCGGGTGGCCGCGGATTTCTTGCACAACAATCTGCCGAACGCCACCATCTGGATGAGCAGCCCCACCTGGCCCAATCATCCGAACATTTTTCAAGCAGCCGGCGTGCCGGTGAAGAGTTTTCCCTATTTCGATCAGGCCTCGAATAGCCTGGACTGGGACGCGATGTTGGAAGGGATCAACCAGATCCCGGCTGGCGACGCGATTCTGCTGCACGGTTGCTGCCACAATCCGACCGGCATCGACCCCACCGCGGACCAATGGAAAGCAATCGCCGACTCCGTCTACGACCGAGGCCTGGTGCCGCTGTTGGACTTCGCCTACCAAGGTTTCGCCGACGGTATCGAAGAGGACGCCGCCGGGCTGAGATCCTTCTTGCGGCCTGGCGCCGAGCTGATGATTTGCAATTCGTTTTCCAAGAATTTCGGGCTCTATCGGGAACGGGTCGGGGCGCTGTCGATCGTTTGTCCCGCGGAGTCGTCGACTCAGGCCGTGCAGAGCCAGGTCAACCGGGTGATCCGAGCCAACTATTCGAATCCGCCCGCCCATGGCGCGGCGATCGTCAATTGTGTGCTCCGCGACAGCTCGCTACGGCAGACGTGGGAGAAAGAGGTCGCCACGATGCGCGACCGCATTAACGGCATGCGGCAAAGCCTGGTCGACGCGCTAGCCGCCAAAGGCGTGGCGGGTGACTACAACTTCATCACCCAGCAACGCGGCATGTTCTCATTCACCGGGCTCACCAAAGAGCAGGTCGACACACTACGCGAGAAGCACGCCATCTACATCGTCGGTTCGGGCCGCATCAACGTGGCGGGGCTGACGCCGGCGAACGTCGAGCGGGTGGCGGAGGCGATTGGCACGGTGATTGGCTAGCTGGCCGGAGTTCTGAAGCCCTAGGACGGACTCTCGCATCGCTGAAAATGGGGGCACGATGCCTTCAGGGCGAGGTACCAACATTTGCGACATTCTGATACCCTGGCCGCTAGTAGTTGCCTCTCCAGTCCTTTTCACTGAGCGCCAGCCGTGAATATTCTGTTTGCTACAGCCGAGGCAGTTCCCTTCTGCAAGACGGGCGGCCTGGGAGACGTCTGCGGCAGTTTGCCCCGCGCGCTCGAGAAGCTGGGCCATCGGCCGACGATTATCCTGCCCGCCTTTCGTCACGTCTACGAGGCGGGGATACCGATCGAACCGACCGGCGTCGAGTTCGAGATTCCGATCGGACAGAAGCAGGTCCACGGTCAGTATCTGCAGAGCACGCTGCCGGGATCAGATGTTCCGGTCTATTTCGTCGACCATCCCGACTATTACGATCGGGCTGACCTCTACCACGACAACGGTGAAGATTACCGCGACAACTGCGAGCGGTTTACGTTCTTCAGTCGAGCCGCGCTGAAGGCGATCGGGCTGTTGGACTTGGGCACCGATCTGGTCCACTGCCACGATTGGACGGCCGGGTTGATTCCCGCCTATCTGAAAACCGTGCTGGGCGACCGGCCGCCTTACGATCAGATTGCCTCGCTGTACACGATTCACAATCTGGCCTATCAGGGCAACTTTTGGCATTGGGACATGGCACTCACCGGCATCGATTGGAAGTATTTCAACTGGCGGCAGATGGAGTTCTACGGCAATCTGAGTTTCATGAAGACGGGTATCGTCTTTTCCGACGCGGTGAGCACGGTGAGCCCCACCTATGCCAAGGAGATATTGCGTCCGCCTTTGAGCTGCGGTTTGGAGGGCGCGTTGCGGAATCGCGAGAAGGATCTATTCGGCATCCTCAACGGCGCAGACTACGACCATTGGAACCCGGCCACCGACGAGTCGCTGGGCGACAATAAATATGACGCCTCCAGTTTTGAAACGGGGAAGGCCGCCTGCAAAGCGGCGCTGCAGCGGGAACTGGGGCTCCCCGAACGGCCCGAAGTGCCATTGTTGGCAGCCGTCGGTCGCCTGGCCGACCAGAAGGGTTTTGATTTGATCGCCCGCGTGGCGCAGCAATGGGCAGGTGAGCGCGACGTGCAGTGGGTAATTCTCGGCACGGGCGAGGCGAAGTACCATCAAGTGCTCGGCCAACTGGCGGCGGAACATCCCCAGCGCGTCGCCGTGAGGTTGGAATTCTCCAACGAGTTGGCCCATCGGATCGAGGCGGGGGCCGACATGTTTCTCATGCCCAGCCAATACGAGCCATGCGGGCTCAACCAGCTCTACAGCCTCAAGTATGGCACCGTGCCGGTGGTCCGCAGTACGGGCGGGTTGGCCGACACGGTGGTCGACACCGACCCCCAATCGCTCGCCAGCGGCTCGGCAACGGGTTTCACTTTCAACGAATACACGGCCTTGGCACTCTCCGACACGCTACGGCGGGCCTGCGAACTCTACGCCGATCAGCCCGCATGGCGGCAGTTGATCCTCCGCGGAATGGAGCAAGACTGGTCCTGGGACCAGAGCGCTCGCCAGTATGTCGAACTCTACGAGAAGACGCGCGCTCTGGCTCGATGCGAAGCGTTTTCGGCGTAGAGTCTGTCATTCCGAGGTCTGCCGAGGAATCTGGTTTGAAGCTGCGGGCGGTCTGCCGTGTGTTCATGTGCAAGCTAGATTCCTCGGAAGACCTCGGAATGACATGATGGAGCCTGGAAAACGATCTCACTTATGACCAACCTGCCAATCTCTGAATTGCGTTGCGACCCGATTGTCGGCCGCAAGGTGTTGGTCGCCGAGGATCGCGCGGAGCGACCGAGCGATTACACGGGTCTGCATTTTGACGAACCGAGCTCGGCGAGTTGTCCATTCTGCGTGGGGCACGAAGGGGAGACTCCCACCCCTGCATTCGAGGTGCCCGACCAACAGGGCGGTTGGCGGGTGCGAGTAATTCCCAATAAGTATCCGGCGGTTCGCATGGATGCTGAGGCCGGCGATCGAAGCGAACGCAACACCCCCTCTCCGGTGGTTCCTCAAGCATCGTTTGGAGCCCATGAAGTGATCGTCGAATCACCGCGGCACCTGCGAGATTTCGATGAGATGACGGTCAACGAGTTGGCCACCGTGCTAGGCGTCTACCGCGACCGGTTCCGGCATTGGGCTACAGACAGTCGGTTGCGGCATGCCACCTTGTTCAAGAACGTCGGCTTTGCGGCGGGGGCGTCGCTGGAGCATATCCACAGCCAGTTGGTAGCTCTGCCCTTTGTCTCCGATGAGGTCGAAGCCGAAATCGAGTGCGCCGGGCGCTACTTCCAGGAGCATGGCGAGTGCATCTTCTGCCGGTTGCTAGCTGACGAACGTCGGCTGGCGACGCGATGGGTGGCGGAAGTGGGCTCCTTCGCGGCGTTCTGTGCCTATGCGGGACGACAGCCCTATGAAACCTGGTTGCTGCCCACCGAGCATGCCGCCCAGTTCCATGAAATCGCCGACAGCGACATAGAGTCGCTCGCCACACTGCTGCGGCAAGTGTTATCGCGACTGCAGCAGCGGCTCAGCCCCTTGTCGTACAACTTGATTTTGCACACCTCGCCATTTGAAAATGCCCAGGGGGCAGCCTATCACTGGCACTGGGAGCTAATCCCGAGGACATCGCATCTGGCAGGGCTGGAATGGGGGACCGGAGTACACATCAACTCCCTCTCGCCTGAGCGGGCGGCCCATTTGCTGCGAAAGACCTCACTCTAGTGTTAAATGCTGCCGATCCAGTAGAATATGCCGAGATCGGCGGCCCTGACTCGTATTCCTTTTATTCCACCGTATTGGGCCGATCGTACCGATCATTTCAAGAAGTTGGCCGATAGGCCGCTAGTCGAAGTCCCCCGGACCGGCCATGTTGGAGGCAGTCGCTGCAACTGCTAGCTAACACCTGACCGCACCAGATTTACCACAAGCCACCATGACGCACTCACTTCGCCTTGTTCTCGTGCTCCACAATCACCAGCCGATCGGCAATTTCGACGGTGTGTTTGAGCAAGCCTACCAAGACAGTTATCTGCCGTTTCTCGATGTCTTTGAGCGGTACGACACTCTGCGGATCGCACTGCACACGAGCGGTTCGCTCATGGAGTGGATCGACGCGCATCATCCGGAGTATGTCGACCGGCTCGCCGGCCTGGTGGCTTCGGGGCGGATTGAAATCGTCGGCGGGGCCTACTTTGAACCGATCCTGACGATGATCCCCTCCCGCGATCGAGTTGGTCAGATCACCGCCTACACCGAGTGGCTCGAAGCGCGGCTCGGCGCAAAGATTCGCGGGATGTGGGTCCCCGAGCGCGTCTGGGAACAGTCGCTCGCCAGCGATTTGGTCAGAGCGGGGATCGGCTACACGGTGCTCGACGACTTTCATTTCAAGAACGCCGGGCTCACGAGCGAACAGCTGCACGGCTACTACGTGACCGAGGACGACGCCCAGGTGCTCAACGTGTTCCCGGGCAGCGAGCGATTGCGGTACATGATTCCGTTTCAAGATCCTCAAGAGTCGATCAACTACCTGCGGTCGGTGGCCGAAGCGCACCCAGGCGGCGTGGTCGTGTTCGGCGACGATGGTGAAAAGTTCGGCACCTGGCCTGGCACGAAAGAGCACGTCTACGATCGGGGTTGGCTCACCCAGTTTTTCGATGCGTTGGCGGCCAACGGAGACTGGCTCAAGGTCACCACGCCCAGCGAAGTGATCGAAAAAGTGCCGCCCGTGGGGAAACTCTACATCCCCGAGGGCTCCTACCGCGAAATGACCGAGTGGGCGCTTCCCGCGGCGAGAATCAACGAATTTGAGGATTTGCAACACGACTTGGAGCACCAAGGCCAGTGGTCGCGGGTTGCTCCGCTTGTGCGAGGTGGGTATTGGCGAAATTTCAAAGTAAAATATTCTGAAACCAACACGATGTACTCCCGCATGCACATGGTCAGCCGTCGTCTGCAGCAGGCGCTCGAGAAAGGCGCTCACGGCCCACTGATCGACCAGTCCCGGCTGGAACTTTATCGGGGCCAGTGCAACTGCAGCTATTGGCACGGCGCGTTTGGCGGCGTCTATCTGCCGCATTTGCGAAACGCGGTGTTTCAGCATCTGATCGCCGCCGACAACCTGTTGGACCAGGCCGAAGGCCGCGGCTGGCAGGAAGGACAACAGGCATGGGTCGAGTTGACCGCCGCCGACTACAATCTCGATGGCCGCAACGAAGTGCAATTAGCTAACAGCCGACTTGCCTCGCTAGTTTCCCCCGTGGAGGGCGGGCAGATCTACGAACTCGACGTAAAGACAATTTGCCACAACCTGTTGGCCACCCTCACGCGACGTCCAGAGGCGTACCACCGCAAAGTGCTCGGCGGCCCTTCTTCCGAAAACGGGCAGGTCTCCAGCATCCACGATCAGGTGATATTCAAGCAAGAGGGGCTCAACGAGCGACTCGGCTACGACCAGTGGGCCCGCAACAGCTTGGTCGACCATTTCTACGCCGCCAACGTCTCGCTAGAGCAAGTGGCCGCGGGACAGACCGAAGAACAGGGTGACTTCGTTCACGGCCCCTACGAAGCGAAGCTGCGCCGCGACGAAGGTCGGGTGCAATTGCAGTTGATCCGAGAGGGACACGTCTTGGATCGGCAGGTCCGCGTGACTAAGGGCATTACACTCAGCGCCGACGAGGCTTCGCTCGAGATCGCCTACCTGGTGGAGAACATCCCGGGCGACGTCACGCTGCACCTGGCCCCGGAGATGAATTTTGCCGGCCTGCCGTCAGGGGCCGACGACCGCTACTTCCGCGACGGCGCGGGCAACTCGCTGGGGCAGTTGGGAAGCCAGCTCGACCTCGTCGAGAAGACCGAGTTGGGCCTGGTGGATGAATGGCTGGGGATCGCAGTGAACCTGTCGTTCGATCGTCCCACCGCAATTTGGACCTATCCGGTTGAAACCGTCAGCCAATCGGAGGGCGGCTTCGAATTGGTCCACCAATCGGTAGCCGTCGTGCCGCACTGGGCGCTGGTACCCGACCTGAACGGTCGCTGGAGCATGACCATGCGGCTGGACTTCGACACACAGCTAGCTGAGTCGCGAATGGACAACTCCGCCGCGGTGGTATCTGTGTAAGATCAGGAGTTCGGGGCCTAGTCAACCCATTCGATTTCTTCGGGGAACCGTTCTGCCCCAAAGTCGACGCACCCCAAAAGAGGCACGCCGCAACGAGCGGCTAGTTCGGACCCGTTACTGGCGAAGCTTTCGTCGGTTTCGCCACGAGTTTGGTTGAGCACGACGCCGGCGATTGGCAACTTCGGCGCGGCTGCCCCGGCGGTGATGAGCGTCTGCAGCGTCGCATTGATCGTGCCCAACTCGTTGGCGGCGACGATCACCAGAGGCAGTCCCAAATCGGCGGCCAGATCAATGTTGTAGTCCGTCTCGCTCAAAGGCGACATCAGCCCGCCGGCCCCTTCCACCAACACGATCTCGCTACGCTCGAGCCAATAGTCCAGGCCTGTGCGGAGTAGCTCACGGTCGACGCTTCGCCCTTCGGCTTTGGCAGCTTGCGGCGGGGCGACCGGCATTTCAAATCGTTGCGGGCAGACGCGCTGAAAATCTCCGGGTCTGCCTGCCGCTTGCCACAGTAGCTCAGCGTCTTCCGCTACGAGTGCCTCGCCGTCGCGGCGACAGCCGCTGGCTACCGGCTTGTAGACGCCGACACGATGCCCCGCCGCCACCAACGCACGCGCAATCAGCGCAGCCACGTAGGTTTTTCCTACTTCGGTGCCTGTACCTGCAATAAAGAGTCCAGACATCAGAGTTGCTTACAAAAGGTGCATTCGTGTTTCTTCAAGAAAACTGTAGCGACAGTGAAAACGTCGGCACATGGGTATGCACCTTGTATCAAAGCACCAAGAACTCTTCTACTGCTTCGCGCATTGCCTGTCGATCGGCCGTGGCGCCGGTCCATATCTCAAACGCCAGGGCCACCTGTTCGATCAGGAGCGTCAATCCGTCGATCGTTGCACAGCCGTGTTTCTCAGCGGTGCGCAAGAGCCAGGTCTGCGGGGGATTGTAGACCACGTCGGCAACCACGGTATCGGTTGGCAGCGTCTCCAAATCAACGGGCAGTTTCTCCCGTGGCTGCATGCGACCGACGGGCGTTGCGTTGATCAGCAGCCGACACTCCGGTTCGAGCTTCAGCAGCAGCTGAGCAGTCAGCGACTCGCATCGGCAAGCGTCGAGCGACGTTTCGGTAGGAAGCGACTGAGCAAACTCTTCGATCATCTCGGGCCGCCGACAGGCGAACACGATTTCGCGGGCGCCGGCCTGGGCCAATTCGGCGGCCATCGCTCTGGCCAACCGTCCCGCGCCGACGATCGTGATCTGCGCGTCGGCCAGATCGGTGGTCTGCTCGACGAGTTGACGCAGGGCCCGGCCCTCGGTGTTGTCGCCGTAAAACCGACCGTCGGACTGCTTGATACAATTCACCTGGCCGCACAATCGGGCGACCTCAGAGAGCTCTTCCAGATAGGGCAGCACGGTGTAGCGGTGGGGCGGGGCGAGCATGATCCCTTGGAAGCCAAAAATCCGGGCTCCTCGCAGAGCACCCTCGAAATCGAGCGCCGGCACCTCGAAGGTAAGAAACCGCCAATCGAGTCGGCCCGCGACAAAGGCCTTCTCCAGCATATACTGCGTGGGATTACCGGCGACCGGATCCCCGATTAAACAACACACGTCCTGCTGCGGATGATTGGTCACGCGAGACTCTCAAAAGGCAATTCTAGTCGCTCAAGATGCTACGGCCACAAAGGGCCACCGAAGCACCTATTCTGACCGCCCCGGGCCCAGTTTTCAACGCCAGAAGCGGCCCTCTTTTGTGGGTGTGGTATTGTTAAGTGACGTCCCGGTGCCGTGGTCGGGGACGACACGGCTCGCTGACACCTCCGAAGCCCCCGCATGTTCCGCGAACGACCCTTAACTTGGCTGTTTATTCTGGCGACGGTCGTCGTCGATCTGGCGATGTTCTTCGGCGGACGGGTCCCGGTCTTCGAGGGCATCGTCGTGGGGCAGGTCGCCGCGATTGCGATCTGGGCGGCTATCGGTCAATCGCATCGTCTGACTCGCGGCAGCCTGTTGGTCGTGGCAATTGGCATTCTGGCGTACTTGCCAGGTTTTCGATCATTCCAGTCCTACTCGCGCATACTTACCTTCATGGCTGCCTTTGCGCTGGCCGTAGTGGCAACGTCGTTGGTGTTTATTTGGCTGCGCAGACGAATACGAATCCGATTCGATAGCGACCATGAACAAACGCCGTTGAAAGTACCACTCATCGAGTTCTTCGGATGGACCATCGTGGTGGCGATCGCCAGTTTTGGCGCCCGTCATATGGACGTCCAGTTCTTGGAAAGGGTACAGCATTTCTTCCCTGTCTACCTGCTTACCTACGCGATTGTGCCACTGGCGCTGGTCTTGTTCAACTCAAGATTTCGCATGTTGCACTTGCTGAAAGCGGTGCTGCTCGTATACGGCGCGTATTGGATGGGGACTCATTTCCTTGGGCGCGGTTCGTGGTACGGCCTCAAAATGGCGAGTTTGACAATGTATCTTACAGCTTGGCTGCTCGTCCGCAGCATCGAATACGACCAACCAAAAGCAGTGGAAGAGACCGCGGAAACGGAAGAACCGAATGGCGACATCAAGCTATTCGATGCCGACGAGTAACCCGCGCTCTGTCGGCTCCGCCCGCCGCGCCTTGATGCGCACGTAGGGGGCCACGTATTGCGAGCGGTGGCCGAAGGCGCCCGGTTCGGCGGCCTCGTCGGCGTGCATTGGTTCCACGAGATCCTCGACGACGAACCCCGCCCGGCAGATGCCGCCCACGAGTTCTTCCCAGCGGTGCAGAAACTCCAACGTGCCGCTCTCCCGAACGCGGCTCGGCTCGGCCACCGGCAGCGGACCACTACGATAGTACGGTTCGCCCAGCCGCAACCCGTCGCGCTCCGCTTGCGGCCAGGCCTGCAAACTCACCGGCGACTTGTGCTGACTAACATAGAGCCCGCCCGGCCGCGTCACCCGAGCCACTTCACGAAACACCGGCGCGACATCCGGCACGTAACAGGTACTCACCGGGTGAATGACAATGTCGAACTGTCCTTCGGCCAGCATCGACAGATCGTCCATCGACGCCTGAACCGTTCGCACATCTAGGCTACGCTCCTCGGCCACGGCGCGGTCGAGCGCGAGCATCTCGGTGCTGACATCGACCACGGTCACCCGAGCCCCGGCCGCCGCGTGCAGCGGGCCCTGTCGCCCGCCCCCCGCGGCCAGGCACAACACCTGCCGATCGGCAATGTTCGGCCCCAGCCAGCTTAGCGGGTCGACGGTCTTCAGCGGTTCACCAAACTCAGCATCCGCCGCAGGCCGGGCCAGCGCCACCCGTCGGCGAGCCAGCTTGTCCCAAGCCTGGGCATTGTGAGCGACCGCGCCGGAGTGCCCAGCATCAGATTCGTTGAGATTCGAGTCACCCATGCAAGGGCCTGCAGAATGGTTCGTGGTTCGTCATCCGTGAAGGTCATTCATTGAACCACTCTGCAGGCCAAATGCAATACCGGTCAGGTGCAAAGCATCTGCCGGCGTCTGCGGGCAATGTTCGTCAACAGTCCTGCGGTTGCCAGGAGCAACGTGACCGACGGCTCGGGGACCGTTGCCGCCCCCACGGCATCGCTGGCAATCGTGACTGCATCGAGTTCAAAATTCAGCCCCAACCCCGGGTTACCATCATCCTCGACTCGGAAGCGAATGTAGCACACTTGGGACAACCCGGTGCTGGAAATGTCAAGCCACTCACCACCGCCCGAGCCGTCCAGCAATTCCAGAATGTCGGCACTATTGGGGTCGTCGAAAGAAAGCCCGTCAAAGCCACTCAGCGGCTCGGCAAACGGCTTCTGAAAATCGGACAGGACGGTCTGAGCAACATCGCTGTAACCATTGGCCGGGATGTCGAAGAGGATGTTTCCCAACGCGATCCAACTGATTCCGTCGGCGCTCACGTCGACTTCCGCGCTATCCTCTCCAAAGGTAATCGCCGGATCGTACGCCTGACCACTGGGCCAAGCGGCGTCTTGCAGAGAAACATTGGAAAACACGCCAATTTCTGGTCCCGCAGCCTGCGGAATCACAAAATTGGAAAGTCGGAGCGTCAGGTGGCCACTCTCGCCGACGGAAACAATCTCGCTGGTCAGAGAGGCCGGGCTGAAGGGAGTAACGGCTCCCGGGTAACTGCCGCCTTCGCCGGTAAACCTCTCCGGCTCACCAAGCGCGGTCGATGGCGTGTTGAAAAACTCGGGCGGCGCGTTGGGATCTGGATTGTAGACCGGGGCAGGAGTGGTTCCTTGGTTATAGGAAACCACCTCGACCGCATGCTGTGCGGTTGCCAGATTCGTAGCACTAAGAAACGTAATAGATGTGAGTGAGGCCATAAGCCATCGAAGTTGCCGGTTCATGAGACCCTTCCTTCTGTCGAAAACGTAAAGAACAAACAAGAAAATCCGCATATCGCAAGAACGCTGCTTGTGGGTTCGGGTATAGCAAGGCCGGCGGCAAGCGACACGACGCTGCTTGAAGTACGCGAGCTACCAAACTGAGACGACCATAGCGGAAGATCATCGCCATCGACATTGCCATCGCCCGTGGCGTCCCCTTGCGAGCGAGTCGCGCCTTCCGTGATCCCAAAGCCTCGTTGCCAGGTGAGAAAATCGGCTCCGTCAACTTCCGCATCGCAGTCAAAATCGGCTGTCAGCGGCTCAGCGGCGGCGTGGGGATTCTCAGGAAACGCAGAGAAGCTCCCTGTGTCTTGTGTAAAGGTCCAGCCGTCCCAGTCGCCATCGGCAAGCGAGCGAAGCGTCATGCCGGCTCCACCGCTGGTCCAGCTGCCTCCGTCCAGCGGGTTGCCGCTGCCAGTGCCGTAGTGCCAGAAGCCCGCATACCACCCCTCGGCATAGTTGTCCGCCGGATCGATCGAGCTCGCGGCGGGAGGAGGCAGATCCGGCGGCCCGCTGATGGCGAGGCCGTCGGAATTGAACGTTGTCCCGTCGTCCAAACCGAACTGGCAATCCTCGTTTCGATCAAAACCCCAGCCGTAGAGTCTCGTTCCAGAGCCTGACGGCGGACTTAGTTTCGCAAATAATCGCTCATCGGCTGCCAAGACGTCGCGGAGCATGTCTTCCCCTGTTGCGCTGCCGTCCCAGCGATAGCCCCACACGAGCGCGTCGTCGGCACTGGTGGTGTCGTCCCAGTCGAAGACCACCGCTGCCCGGTTCGTGCCGGTGCCTGTCCAGTACAGAATGTCATCGAACGTCGTCACGGTCTCGGCCCACGCCGTCGGGGCGACAAGAGCCAACGAAACGGCCAGACAACACAACCCGCACTTCATGGCCCAAGCCCTAGCGTTCATCAGCCAGCTCCTCTCCCGCACGCGTGAGAATGGCCAGCAGCACGACCTGATCGATCGAATCGCTTAAGAACTCGACGTGTCCGTCGCAGAAAACGACACCTGCCGCACTCGGGTGATGGCTGTATATCTCGTTATCAGGGGTGACGTTGATGGGCGTGTTCTGCCCTTGAGCCAGGCAATTGTGGCCGTTGGCCCACTCGGTTTCGTAGTCATGTTGGAAGCCTTCGATCGTAATGCTACGTCGGGCGCATTCGGCAGCGGCCACGGTCTGTGCCAGGCCGTCAGTTATTTCGGACGGTTGAGTCGGAACCTCATAGAGCATGACGCCCAGAGCGCGAGGATGACGGAGATGGATGGAATCTGGCGGCGCATTCCAGCCAGCGCCCTCGATGCCCGCCATGCCACCGTAGTCGGTAAGACCTAGCTGCTGGGAAGTACGCGGCTCGCCCGTGGAACTAGGGCAGAGGTACGTTGGAATGATCGCGGAAACCGCTTGTAGATTGTCCGCGTCCCAGATCGATTTGCTGTCGTCGAACAGTTGCCAGACCTGCTGCTGTTCGATGAATGGCAACAGATGCAGATTCCACGAGATATTCGTCTTCTCAGCGAACGGCACTCGATAGTCGCAACCTTCGCAACCGGTTGGCAGGGCTTCATGCACGGATACGTGTTGGCTCAGCCCAATGCCAATCTGCTTGAGATTGTTCAGGCAGCCAGTGCGTCGAGCCGACTCGCGCGCCGCCTGGACTGCGGGCAGCAAGAGCCCCACTAATGCACCGATGATGGCGATCACCACAAGCAACTCCACCAGAGTGAAGCCGCAGCGCGACCGAGGTAGCTGAAACATTGAATTCGTGCAGAAAAAAGACGAACTTCTTGCGCGGCTGCCATCCCTCGTGGCTTCCACTCACCAACGCGCTGGTAGGTCTTCTGACTCCCGAGCTCTCCGCGAAACGGGCCTTCTCGCCCACAACCGTGGACAATGGCTCATGAGAATGTCTCGCGGAACATGCTCGGTCACAGCGGCGGGGCCGTCCCGGATTCGCACCGGAGTTCCCTGTTTCGTCGGCCAAAAAGCATTCTCTGGCCGACCACCAACGCACGTTCAATACAGTTGGGGAGTCTAACGGGTGGAGAAGGGGCTGTCAAATCCCTCTATTCACAGATTCTGTGCTCCCCTCGCTGCCGTAGTGTGGGCTGATATAATGCAGATTGGCATCATTTCAATGACACGGAGATCCAACCCGTGAGTCCAACGGTTTTTCGAGAAAGAGGATTTCGCTACTTCTTTTTTTCGCGAGAGGAGCTGCGTATGCATGTGCATGCGCGCTCTGCAGAGGGGGAGGCGAAGTTTTGGTTGGAGCCGAATATTGAATTGGATCGAAGTCACGGGCTTAAAGAATCTCAACTGAATCAACTTGAAATAACGGTTAGGGAGCGAAAAGATGAGCTCATCGAAGCTTGGCAGAACCACTTCGGAAGTTGAAGTTGTTGACATCTCGGCGCATGGCATATGGATGCTGATCGGCGACGAAGAGTACTTTCTGTCGCACAAGGAGTTTCCCTGGTTCGAGCAGGCACCCGTTGCCGCTGTATTCAATGTTGTGCAGGAGTCGACAGAACATTTTCACTGGCCGGAACTAGACGTTGATCTGAGTCTTAAATCGATTCGCAATCCGGAACGGTACACGCTGAAGTACAAAGAGTAATTCGCTGCATTCCGTCTCGTTGACATTTTCAATCCGATATCTTGGCGGAATAGAAAAACCCTCTCCTAGCATCTCCGTTCGGGGGAGAGGGATTAAGAATAGCGTCTGCCGTTATCGTTCCGGCAACGGAGGTGGTTTGCGAGGATTTGTCTCGCTTGCAGGACTACTGTAGACTATCGACTTGCAAACTTCCTTTGACTGATTTCTAAGCACATGTGCATATGCACTGGATTGTCCACCGCCAAGGAGTTATTTGTAATTCCCAATTAAGCAGGACTTATTTGGGAGAATCTCAATGTACAACAAGTTATGCGTTGTTGTTGAATGTCGATAAACAGAATTTTATTACCGTTCATTGGCCAATTCCGTAACGTCAAGATTGACGGAATGGACGCCACGATCCGCGACGGATCTGCACTTAGCTTTCAGGTGCAAGAAATGATCGCGTCTGGCGCGTGCAAGCGCGTGCTGCGGGATGACGAGTTGTCTCAGCGTTTCACGGAACGACTGCATCCTACTCTTAAGCTCTGGATCGAATTGGTGGATCCTAATCAAGCTTCCTTCCAGAAAGCCCTTGCGATTCTTTCACCCATTGCGGAAGAGATTGGTGTTGGGCTACCCGGCCGTAATTGGGATGGGCTCACGAAACCGTTGCAATGCGACAATGAAACCATGAACGCGTTCGTAATGGTATTCTTCTCATTGCCAAATTGGATTCTCTCAGTTGACTGTCAGCTTCAGCTAGATCTGCCAATAGAAGATATTGTCCAATCACTGCAGGTACTGCGGAACAAAATCAGATCTGAACATGGTCGGACAAACCTCTCGGTCTTGCATGGAGTATTTGCCTCGTACCGGCAATCAACAGTGGATTCGATTACTCTTCAGCCGTTGGCATCTGAGGATCACATCGAACTCTTTGGAAGATTCCTCGAAGACGAGACCTATCGTGAGCTTTCCACTCAGTGCCATGATTTTGGATACCTTGATTGGCTAAAACGAGCGACGACTGTAGCGTCTCGTCTGATCCGGGATTTACTCAAGAAACCATTCGCGAGGCAAACGACAGACTTATCATCGAGGGCTTTTTCAACGGCTACCCAGATTCCGACACTAGATTCAAACGCGCTCGGGACACTATTCTCAGAACACTATCTTCCACCGATAATCTCGCTTGATGACGCGATGCGGCGAGCCGACGAATTGTGGATGCAATCCGACAGCAAAATTGTAAACCCGACGGCTTGGCTCGACCAATCTGAAATTACGGATTGAACAACCAGGGAGACAGCGACGCTTAATAGGCGCTGCCCATCGGGTCTCATTCAAGTGGATCGCTGATTGACAGCGGCCCGATCAGCTTGACCGGTATCGGGCAACCGTGTGGTCCTCGAGTGCTCGGTGTGCTCTGTGACCTCTGTGGTTATTAAAAAAGATAATTACTCCAGGGCGATTTAACCCCTCGACCGCACAACAAAAAACCCTAGCACGTCGAAACATGCTAGGGCTAAGTTGGTTGCGGTTGTAGCCAAGATCAGTCCAGAAAACCCGAAAGCTCCTGGCTGCGGCTCGGCTGTTGCAGCTTGCGAACTGCTTTGGCTTCGATCTGGCGGATACGCTCGCGGGTCACTTTGAAAATGTGGCCTACTTCTTCGAGCGTGTAGCTGTAGCCGTCGCCCAAGCCGTAGCGGAGCTTGATGATCTCGCGTTCGCGGTAGCTGAGTGTCTTGAGCACCTTGGAGATCCGTGTGCGGAGCATTTCCTGGGCAGCGCCGATGGCCGGGCTCTCGGCGCCCGCGTCGGGCAGCAGGTCGCCAAAGTGGCTGTCTTCGCTGTTGCCGACCGGTCGGTCGAGGCTGATTGGGTAGCGGCTCATCGCCAAGACCCGTCGCGCTTCGTCGACGGAGCAACCGGCCGACCGCGCGGTTTCTTCGATCGTCGGTTCGCGGCCGAGCCGTTGAAGCAATGCCCGCGACACGTTCCGTACCCGGCTCATCGTTTCGACCATATGCACCGGAATGCGAATGGTGCGGCTCTGGTCGGCGACGGCACGCGTGATCGCCTGCCGAATCCACCAGGTGGCGTAGGTGCAAAACTTAAAACCACGTCGGTATTCAAACTTGTCGACGGCCCGCATCAAGCCGGCGTTGCCTTCCTGGATCAAGTCGAGGAAGCTCAAGCCCCGGTTGCGGTATTTCTTGGCGATTGAAACCACCAGACGCAAGTTGCCTTCGGAGAGGCCTCGTTTGGCGCGTTGATAGCGGGAGTAAATCCCCTTGAGACCATTCACGCGATTGTGGAGGCTGGTGGGCGACTCCTGCGTCATGCGTAGAATGTTGCGATATTCGATCTGCAGCGGCTTGCGCTGTTCCATCGAAACGCGGTCTTTCTTCATCTTCTTGAGCTGTAACTGCAACTTGTCGACGCGGTCGCTGAAGTCTTCGAGAGCGGAAATCATCGGTTCGATCCGCTGGGTGCGCAGCCCGAGTTCTTCGATCAGCATCACGGCGCGTCGTCGACGTTGGGCCAGGCGGGCCCACGCTTGACGGCGAACCGCCATTTTTTCGCTCTTGCTAGTGGCGACGCGATAATCTTCTTCGTTGCGTTGCAGCAGGATTTCCAGGGTCCGCAGGTTGTGCGGCAGACGACCGAGAATCTGCTCCTTCTCCAACCGGTCGGTCACGGAAACTTGCACCGTGCGATCGAAGGGCAACTCGCCCCGATGGACGCGACTAAGCACTTTGTAGGCGGCTCGAATCACAAAGTCGCAAGCCAACAACCGCCGACGGAACGCCGTGCGCGTGGTTTCGATGCGTCGTGCCAGGTTGATTTCCTCCTGACGAGTCAAGAGGGGGATCTCGCCCATCTGCGTCAGATACATCCGCACAGGATCGTCCGACCAACTCTCGATTTCAGGAGTTTCGTCTTCCAGATCGTGCGCAGCCTCGGCGTCGTTTTTCGATTCGGAATTCAGCGGGATATTCCCGCTGCTATTGCCGCTATCATCGTCTTCGGTGCGAGTCTTGGGGCTCAATTCCGTTTCCACTTCGGCAACGGAGTCTTCTTCGTGATCTATTAGCGTGTCGTACAAGGTCAACACTCCTCAACTACTGTGATGTTCCCAAATGTGTGATACAGGCAGACGGCACTCTCAAGGGGCCGCTGCTACAAAAACGCGATTGAGCTATCGGTATGCATGCGGACCTCGCGAACAGTCCCACCGGCCAAATGCCGGTGCCCGTCTCATCGACCGCAGAGTCTGATCGAGAGGGACGTCGCACGAAAAATCCAAGCCGCGGAAAGGGCCCGACAGACGCAGGCACAAACGGACAAACCGGCAAAGCTCAACAGCGGTGATAAACAAGTTATTCCTCGGTTTTCCTAGTGAAAGACAACCAATTCTAACACCAAGTTTTCAAGTGGTTTAATGCTTTCGACATTTGGCAAAAGATTACGTCTGGGTAGAAAACTACGCGCTCTGATCCCTCTTGCCTAAGACATACAAACTGTGACAACTTTCAGGATAAAACTTCCCAAATAACATCGGCGGGCGAGTCGCTCGGGTGGGAGAGACTCGATCATGTTCGGGTGAAACTCTGCCGCATCAAACAGCGGTCCCACTTCTTTCTGGGCGGGATTCCCCGGAAGGTCCTTGACCAGGCTCAACCCACACGTTCTCTCGTTCGTGGCCATCTGAGTCCTCTCACGCGGGACATCCATGGCTAACGAGACGAAATCTAACCAGGGCAGCAAAAACGCACGCGCCTACCCCAACAAAGATTCTTGAACCCCGATCCCGTCTGCACAGTCAGAGAATTTGCCGTTAGGCGAGTGGCCACTTCGTTTCACCTAACCCATGCTGCCGCTTTAGAAGGGGAAGGATGTTGGGGGAGCGAAGTCGAACCGCGTGTGGGTGCGTGCGTCTGACCTATTGCAACTCTTGAGAGGGGGGAGAACCTAGCTTTTTTACAGCCTCTTAATTTTAATCATCCCAACGACATGGTCCAGGGAAAAAACGACAAAATAGGCCCAATCTGGATTGCGATTGCAAGCGGATTGTCTGGAATCTGTCAATAGGCTGGAGTCGATCAGCCGTATCACGTTGATAGACAAGCAGTTACGACCGCAGCCAGATCGCGATTCGGCGTTCTGGCACCCTGGGACGAGGCGGCAGACTTTTCTGAAAAAGTGAAGCGGTCCGCGGGACTAGTCCAGGATTTCCGCTCGTTCACCGCCCGATATGGGGGCCCAGCTCGTCGAGAATCGCCCGCTGGTGGCCAGATGTTGTACCGATAGCGTTTCCTTGTCGACCACCACCAGTAGCCGCTTTAGCAGACGTTCAGCCTGTGCGATGTACACGTCCGCGGTCTCCGCCAACCGCCAGCGACTCCAGCGGTCCAGGCCCGGGTGTTCGCCCAGAATCCACACCAGCCGGGGGTCGTCTTTCTTGAGCTGGGACAGTTTGCGGCAAGCGCTGCAGATATCCCCGTCCAGCACCACCTTGCTCACTCGCTGTCGACAGACCGTGCAACAACCGAATTGTTCGATCAGAGCATGGTTGCCAGAGACGGGACATAATTCGGTGAACTCTTCCAGCACGCGTTTTCCGGTTACGCAACAAGCAACCAGTTCGGCAGCCAGAACACGCCGCCCCGAATGCTCGCAGGAGGCGACTTGATCAAAAGCGTCGATTCGCCCGTCGTCGGTGGCCGCAAGATGAAAACTGCTCGCGCCAGAATGCTCGGCCACGTAGGGCGGCGCCTCGATGAGCCGAGCCCAACCGGAGAAGGGGGCCTCGACAGTCGTTTCACCCACCGTAAATTGCAGCTTGCCGCTGGCATGTTTGACCCACACCATGGCCAGCGCAAGCGGCTCAACCGTGGTCGCCGACGGATCGCGGGAGGAGGAGCTCTTGGCTGCGATGCGTCGCCCAGCGGCGATCAGGGCGTCGAGCGCCGCATCGTCGATCCGCGGCGGAAATTTGTGGATCGGCTCAACTTCCAGCAGGCCCAGATCATTGGCCAACTTGTCGGGAACCGTCGTGCCGTCGTGGGCGACAAACACATGCCGGACACAGGCCCGACCGCCTTCATTGGCCGCAAAGCTGAGTCGGAGAAAGGCCAGATCGGTCAACTGACAACCGCCCAGATGAATCTGCCCCCCTTCCACGCGATAGGCGGCGAACAATCGGGCGGCGACGTCGTTGACCGCCGTCGGCTGGTCGCCCGGTCGAACATGGACAGCAGGGCCCGCGGCACGCAATCGCTTGACCAGCCAGTTGCCAAAACGGCTATCCAGGTCGATTGCTTCCGCCGACGAGTCGGACGCCGACGGCTCGAACGCCAACTTGAGTTCCGACCGACCATCAAAGTCAGCCCGATCAGCTTCGTCGAGCGTCAGCCGTCCTAGTCCCTCGGTTTCCTCCCAGGACAAGTCCAGTTGGGCCAGCGCCCAGCGCACGAAGTCGGCAATCTCCTCGCGGTGATTGGATTCGGGGACAATCGCCTCGGATTGGGTCGTGGGAATGGAACTCACCAGGGTCAACTCACATCGGGGCACAACGAATCGATCAGCGACAGCCGCCCGCCGCGGCGCGCGAACATTCGGAAGAACCCGCCTATTTGGGATCCGCCTACCTAGATTCTTGCCGGGATCACACCGGTTGCGAAGTCCTACTTGCCGCGCTTTCTAAGAACATAGACCACATCTTCGGTCTCGGGGCCGATTTCGAGGGGGCGGCTCATGTCGTAACTGAAATCATAGACGGCAGTTACCGCAAATCCGGCAATACTTCCCAACAGTCGATCCATTTGGCCGGCGCTGTAGGTACGAAAAGTCACCTGGTCTTCGATGCGGAACTGCTCGCTGGGCGTATAGACGTCGAAACTCATGCCGACCCGCTCGCGGCGCTTCCGCCTGTCGCAATCGGTGACCCAGAGCTTGGAGAGCACCGCCAGATTCCCCCGCCGGGCCGACCAACTTTCCTCCTGCATTGGTTCCACGACTGTCGGCGTTAGATGCAGCCCCAGCACGTAGATCCCACCCGGCCGCAATGCGCTGGCAACGCACTCCAGATGCCTCTTGGCCTGGCGCTCGGTCGCCAGATGGCGGAAGCTGTTGATTGTGTTGAACGCCGCGTCGATGGGCCGCTTCGTGGTGAAGTCGGCCATGTCGCCCACCACGGCAGTCGGCTTGAATCCGTGGCGCTCCAGGCGCTTGTTGCAATAGTCAATCGCGTGCGGATTCAAATCCAACCCACCCACCTGAAAGCCAGCCCCGGCTAGCTTCGCCAACAGCCGCCCCGTGCCGCACGCAGGTTCAAACACCCGTTTGACGCGCACGTCGGCATGCTCCTCGAAACAAGCCAACAGAAAATCAAACTCCGCTTTCCAGTCGCTGCCGTAGACTAGGTCGTAGTACTTGGGGTAGTCGTAGAGATCGCCTTGGATTGTTCTTAGCATTGGAATTCAGAGAGAATAATGAGAAATAGAGCTGAAAGCGGTTAACGGTCAGCGAACAATCGAGGGTAGTCTCGTGCCCCGTCAAGGATTCGGACAACCTCGATTCCTGCTTCGGAGAGCCGATAAAAGATCAACCAGCGTTTGTGACGACCAATTCGGCACCCTTGGAAAAGACTGTCGTCCAGCGTGCCTATCAAAGGAGTTCGTGCGTAGGTTTCACACTTGGCGATCAGTTCGTCGACAATCTTCGAAGCGGTTTGGGGACGTCGATCCCTGACACCGATCTGATACGCGATATCAAAAAGGTCTTGTTCCGCTTCATGCGAACGAACTGCTTGAGGCATTCTTATTCGATGCCTTCCTTAGCAAGTTGCTCGCGAAGACGACGTTTCGTCTCCTCGGCGTCAAACGGACCCACCTCACCACGTCCACATTGTTCCACGCCAACACGAAGTTTTTCTTTCAAGTCAGCGAGCTGCCGCTGATACTCGCGAAATTCCAAAACCGCTTCGTCGAGTGATCCCAACGGGTCTACGCGACCGTCCAGAAACTCTTGGAACTGGCCAACTTCTGAGGGTAGTTCTGATGCCATGGTTTGATACTCCGGGGGCTCTCCTTAGTTTACTGCATCAGGTGCAGTCCGCCAACTTCTGGTTGAGGCATATGCCGTTCCGACCCTATCCCAACGGGATAGAATCATTCAGCCCAGGGTTGCGAGTCCGCGAGCTACCCTGGGTACCGGTGAGCCACGAAGCACACCAACTCTAGATGCGTTGTATCAAGGGGCATCATGGATTTTTCGCTGGCTGAGCAGGGTAGGAACTCCTTTGGAAAAGAGTCAACATCAAGACAGCAGGTCTCGATTTCGCCTGCACAAACCCAAGGTAGCAAGTACCATCCATCCTAACCCAATGCTAGAAGGTTCTGGAACAACATCTGTTGTTCCAACAATAATACCAAGGCTGTCATAAGCTACCGCGTTATTGACCATTGCGAGTTGACCTGACACGTTTCGCAGTCGCACCCACCCAAACACGTTTCGGGCGGGATTAGCATCGGGCCAGCCTAGGCCAGTACTAACGCCGAGAAAGAAGTCACCCTGGCCAACAAACACTGGCCCATGCGAATTACCCATGGTAGATATCGGTGTAAACTCACCTCTCTCCAGCGAAGCGAAACCAAAAGCATCCCCAGGAAGCACTAGATACCAGTCAGAGCCTTCATCGAGATTCGAACCTATCGCAGTCAGATTGCCAGCATTGTAGTCAAACCATGTGGAGGTGTAGTCGCCTGAGAGATCCTGGAAAATGGTGCCGAGGTAATTGAGGGT
>CAXMSB010000117.1:0-9801 GCA_964195615.1 uncultured Granulosicoccus sp.
CTCTCTGCTCGGGATCCTGCTCGTGATAGGGCGCCAGCTCTTTCTCAATCGTTTGCACGGCAACGATCCATTGGTTCTTCGCGGAAAGCAGACGCAACAGAGGGCCCATGTCACCCGCGGCAATCAACTCCGATTGCTTCAGGCCCAAATCGCGCAGCTTCGCCAGGCAATGACGCCGCTTGGCGATCAGGTCGGCCAGTGTTTTGGAAGTCAGCTCTGTCACTGCGACTGCCTCGGTTGGTTCTGCACGGCTTATTACCGTGGCGAATACTTTGCCTGAGTTTGAGTTACCACTTGCTCATTTCTTTGAGCAGCATGTCCCAATACTGCCGATCGAAATTTGTTGATATTCTAAAATCGGTGTCGCGCGGCAGGCGTTGCAGCACGACCTTGGCTTGCTCGATGGTTCCTCGTGCTTTCAAGGGCTGATCGAGTCGCCGCCAACAGTTGGCAATATGCACAAAACTCTCCAGCACGAACGGCTCGTTCTGATAGAGCGTCGACACATTAGCGTAGGCCCTGCGGGCGTCCTCGTAGCGGCGCAGTTGGAAAAGAACCGAGCCCTGCATCATGTAGCAGTTTCGCAGTAGGTTGCGTTTCAGCGGCGTGCTTGCCCCATGGCCTTCGAGGGTAATCATCCGCTGTACGAGCAGATAGTTCTCCAGAGCGCCTTCCAGGTAATAGTCTCGAAGTTTGCGATTCTTTTGCCGCTCGTTTTCGGTCTTTGCGTCGCGCACCTTTTGAGCAGGCTCCTCTGCCGCGCTGTGGAACGAACGAGCGATCGTGTAACGGGCCATCAAAGATTGAGCTGCGTCCGGATAGCGAATCACTCCTTCTTCCAGCTTGGCGATCGCTTGCTCATGGCGCCCCGTGTCGTGCAACAGTTGTCCTAACGCAAACAAGGAGTCTCGCCACTCGGGACTCTCGGGCCACAGTGCTTCGCCTGTCAGATTGG
Organism: uncultured Granulosicoccus sp.; assembly: GCA_964195615.1. Classification (GTDB taxonomy): domain Bacteria; phylum Planctomycetota; class Planctomycetia; order Pirellulales; family Lacipirellulaceae; genus Bythopirellula. Next base: position 956 of record CAXMSB010000117.1, read on the forward strand.
TTATCAACAGTTGCTCCGCCTCTTCGACCCGGTTCTGTTGCATGTAGGCTCGCACACATTCCAACCGAGCCTGATAGACCGAGACGTCGCGGGGATACATGTCGATGCATTGTTCCAAGGCCTGGATGGCGCTGTCCGTTTCATTGATCGTCAGCAGCGATTGCCCCAACCGAAGCAGTGCGGCCGCGCTGCGCAGTTCCGCTTCATAGTGCAGATACTCTTCCAGAACTCGGACGGCGTGCGTGTAGTTTTGCCCCAGATAGTAGTCCTCCGCGGCACGCCACAGATCCTTGGTGAATTCGGGGGTCGCGAAGCGCGTCTGTGCCAGCAACTCATAGGCTCTGCCGGCGGCACGCAGGTGATGTCGACCTTGCTTCGCTAGCGAACTGCTGTCGCGACGGGTCGTGTCGGATGCTTCGTGGATATCCGCCAAGCCCCATTGCTCGTGCGTATTGGCTCGCATCTGAATGACTTGCACCTGATCGAACAGCTCGGGGAACTGTTCCAACAGTCTCATAGCTTCTTCAAACTCGTTGGCATCCACAAAACTGGCGTGAGCGTTGATCAATCGCTTTCGCAACTCCGACAACGAAAGCAGATGGTTCGAGTAGGTCACCGGGTCGCCCACGGTTTCCAACACACTGCGATAAGCGGCCAGTGCCTTGGGCTTATTCCCAGAAAAGCGCATCAGGTCGGCCCTAGACAAGGTGGCCACAAGGCTTTCAGGCGTGTCTCCATAGAGTTTCCCGATGCGATCGTATTCGCCGATTGCCGCCGGGTGGTCGCCCTGCATCTCATAACATTTGCCGATCCAGTACATCGCCTGACGAGTCAACTTTCCGCTCAGCGGGTCAAGACGCTGGGCTTCCCGTAGATCGGCCTGGGCTTGTTCAAGTAGTGGTTGACGCTCCGGACTCGTCTCTGGCAGTTGCTGGGCAGTGGCAATGGCAAGTCGACCGGAGAGACTTTTTGCGAGGGCTTGCTGCGAGTGACCGCTTCCCAACTGCTGAAGCAATTTGGCGGCCTCTTCCAATTGGCCCAGTTGTCCCATGGTTTCCGCCTTGACGACCAGAGCCTCGCTCTTCTCTTCGTCGCTGAGATCGGGATCGTTTAGCAGCGCCTCGTTGTGCCGGAGGGCCGCCTCGTAATCGGGGTCGGGCAACGCAAGATAGGCCTCCGTCAACAGAACATGAATTTTGATCGTCGGGAGATCTTCTCTGAGCAGGGCTTTCGTGAGTACGGAAATACCTTCTTGAGGTTGACTTCCACGAATCAGACTCTTTCCCAACAGGAACACCAACTGCGATTCTCGCTCGGCGGGAATCTCCAGGACGGTGGCTTTCTGCAGGTAGCGAGCGGCCACGAGATACATGGCGCGTTGCCGTGCGGCCGACCATTCGCTCTCCGCTTGAGAAGCCTTGACCGAACCGAGCACGAACAGGCCCCCTCCGAAATCGTCGGGATCCTGCGGATGCCTCTGCATTCTTCCGATGAGGATTCTGGCCTCTTCAAATTCTCGATTGTCCATCGCCTCGAGCGCCATCTCCAGCGTGGCGGGAGGTTCTTGATCGACCGCCAAGTGCGCCAGATAACTCCAAACGGCGAATACTCCTCCCAACAGAGTGATCGCCACCGAACCGACCAGGGCCATGCGCAGTCTACTGGCGCTAGCCCAGTGCAATACCGCTCCCAGACGGTCGTGCAGCGATTGCAAAACGGGAGCGTCCGCTTGCTCCTTGGCGGCATCGCGTGTTGGAGTTGGTTTGTCAGCCATCGTTTGCGTTGAGAGAGAAGCAATGAAACAAGGACTCAATTCACCGGCAAATCTGGCGGTCGAGAAAACACTTCCGCAGGCGTGGCTCACCACGACCGGCCGAAAAGGCGACGCGCAAAGCGAAGTCTCAACCCAATTTGCGAGAAAAGCAGGGAGGCTTGTACCGAATTTCCCCGGCGTCTGTCAATCCGCGTTAGCTTCAATCACCCCGAAGGGAGAGACTGCTGGCACCAGAAGCTAGCAGTTCGCGGAAACGACCGACGGGCAGAATTGTTCCATGATCCAGCGGTCCACGTCCGCAAGCATGGTGGTCGTCAGTTCGTCGCCTTCGGGATAGAGACGCAGGGCGAGAGAGCAACCGGCAGAGTGTAGCAATCGCAGGTCGTCCATGACTTCCTCCAAAGCAAACTTCTCGCCGGGAGAAACCGATAGCATCAGGGGCAGCTTGCGCGCTTCGTTGATTCGTTTCAGCGGACGATTCCCTTGCGGCACGGGCCCGCCCAAGGAGACGGCGCCTGCCGCCAGATTGGGGTACTCCATCGCCAGCCGCAGTGCCAGCGTACCGCCCGTGGCGTAGCCAGCCAGAAAGATCCGCTCGGGATGGACGTTAAATTGCTCGCGGGCAATTTCGATGCAACCTTCCACGCGCTCGACAGCTTCCATGACATCTGCCGAACTGTTGCCCCACGAGTACGCGCCGCGAATTCGGTCGCTCGGGCATGTGCCGCGCGGCGCAATGGCCACGTGGTTCCGCGCGCTCACCAACGGCACGGCCTGCTGAACTTCCTCTTCATTGCTCTCTGGCCCGTGCAGCCAAACGATCAGCGGATAGGCGTAGCCCGGTTCGTAATGAATCGGCGAGAAACAACTGAAAGCCGCGACCGGCGGAGCACAGACACTTCGCCATGCTCTCTCGGGTACTCCGTGGGAGTAGGTTTGGCTTTCGGCGGGAAGGAGGGGCGAGATGGACTGGGCGATTGATGGAGAGCGGTTCATGGCACACTGTGGAAAAATGAGTTCGAATAATCAAGATAATCCAGACGCGACTCAATCCGTGCGACTCTGTCGAAGTTTCACCATTCTGCAGAATTCCCTGTTTAGCATTCCAGTCTTCGTGATTGGCTTGAAGCAATGATGCCTCGTTACGATTGCGGTTTGTAATCGAGGCACGGGGAAATGTCAATGTCGCAGCCTATATCGGCCTCAGAAGGGCACATAAAGTGGTGGTGCTAGCACTTTCGGCCGGATAACCACCCAGATTTTGTCCTGCAAAAGCCTTGCGGAATACGTAACAAATCGCTAGCTGCGCCCCAGCCGCTCCGCGTCCCCTCGTTCCCACGCAGAGCGTGGGAACGAGGTGTGAATGGCGACGCGACCGCTAAACCAATTTCGCCATCGCCGCGACCAGTTCTTCCACGGCGGCGACGCTCTTCTTGAAGGCCGACTGCTCTTCGTCGGTAAGCGTTAGCTCGACGATCCGCTCGACGCCCGCCGAGCCGAGCACCACAGGCACGCCGACGTAGTAGCCGCCGACGCCGTACTCCTTGTCGCAATATGCGGCGCACGGGATCAAGCGTTTCTTGTCGCGCACGACTGCTTCGACCATTTGCGCCGTCGCCGCGGCCGGGGCGTAGTACGCGCTGCCGGTCTTGAGCAAGCCGACGATTTCCGCGCCGCCCTTGCGCGTGCGGTCGACGATTTCTTCCAAGCGGCCCGAATCGAGCAGTTGCGTTACGGGAATCCCGCCGACCGACGTGCAACTGGGCATCGGCACCATCGTGTCGCCATGGCCGCCCATCAACAATGCGGAGACGTCCTCGACGCTCACGCCGAGTTCCATCGCCAAGAAGGCGCGGTATCGGGCCGTGTCCAGCACGCCCGCCTGGCCGATGACGCGCTGCGGCGGGAAGCCGGTCACCTGCTGGGCCCGTTGCACCATCGCATCGAGCGGATTGCTGACGACGATGACCACCGCCTGGGGGCTCGATTTTTTGATCTCCTCGCAGACGCTGGTCATGATCTTGGCGTTGGTGCCCAGCAGATCGTCGCGGCTCATGCCCGGCTTGCGGGGGATGCCGGCGGTGATCACCACCACGTCGCTCCCCTTGGTATCGTCGTAGCTGGTTGTGCCGACGATATTCGAATCAAAACCCATCACGGGCGACGACTGCATCAGATCGAGCGCCTTGCCCTTGGGCATGTCTTCTGTCTGGGGAATGTCGACCAGGACGATGTCGCCCAGTTCGGCTGCCGCACACCAGTGTGCTGTGGTTGCTCCGACGTTTCCGGCGCCGATAATGCTGATTTTTGCCCGCCGCATGATCTTGTCCCTCGATTTCTGTAGTAGAATGACTCGGAATTACCGTCAACGCCCTCCGCAGAGAGCTGCGACAAAACCAAGAGTATCGCGCGACACGCGAGTAGAGAAGGGGCAGGCTGTGTTTTGCCGCAAAGACTCCACGGAAAGAGCCATCCACCGGCAGTTAAGAAACCGGTTCTAGCGTAAAGTCGAGGAAGAACCCGTGAGCCAGGCGTAGCGCTCGCTCGCCGCTCGCATGCCCGTGGCTAGGGTCGTGGCCGACTGGCGACCCACGAGCCGGTGCAGCGAGCGGCCGTTGGGCGAGATGAACTGGATCGTCGGCAGGGCCCCCACTCGGTGGCGCCGACAGAACTCCGGCTCGCGGTCGGCGTCGACCAGGATGCACACAAAACCGTCGGCCATCGTACCGACCACATCATCGCTGAAGGCGTCCGACTTCATTTGTTTGCAGTAGGTACACCAGTCGGCGGTGAAGAACAGCAAGCAGGGCAGTTCGTGATCAGCGGCAGCTTGGAGCCCGACTGCGGGGTCGGTCACAAAGTGCAGATCGCCATGGCGCTCAATCAAGTCGGGAGCCACCTCGACGAGGACGGCAGGTACGGGGCGGCTCCCCCTAAGGCCGCATCCCAGCAGAGCTAGCAAGGCCACGGCGCCGAGCAACACGGTAAACCGGGCCGAAAGCGGTAGCACCCACTTTTTCGGCGATTCTGTCTTAGGTAATGCTGGCATGGCGAGTCCGATAGCTGTACTTACTGTCATTCCGAGGTCCGCCGAGGAATCTCCATCGTGATGCGGTATGCAGGGCAAAGGAGATCTTTCGGCGGACCTCAGGATGACAACTTCTCGACTTTGCAGTGCTCTACGCGGACCCCGATTTGCCACGGAATTTGGAGATATCACTATCTATCGTTCTTCCAGCGGGTTCGCCTCCAGGTCGACTTCGCGTCGACTGAGAACCTTGCCAGCTGGGGGTGGCCGGGGCAAAGTCCCGAAGGGCGTGCCCCGGTAAACGTAGCGCTCCGGGGCACGCCGGCGCTTTGCCCCGGCCACCCGAGCAACCAGTCGAGAGCGGCCTGGACAGCGATGGTGGGTGGCCGTACAGTCCCGCCTCTCTTCTACTACCTAATCTCATCGTTGTTACGACATTCGGAGGCCACGGATGGCTTCAGAGGCGTCGGACGCATCGGACTTGGTCCGTCGCGTCCAAGATCTCGTTTTGCCGCTCGCGATAATTGCCAGTGTGCTGGTGATTCTCGTGCCGTTGCCACCTGCGCTGATGGATGTGCTGTTGGCCGGCAACATCACGATCGCGGTGATTGTGCTGCTGACGACGATCTATGTGCGCTCGCCTCTGGAATTCAGCATCTTTCCCACGCTACTGTTGGCAACAACACTGGCACGCTTGGTGCTCAACGTAGCCACGACTCGTTTGATCCTCACCCGCGCCGCCGACGACGGCGACCAAGCCGCCGGCGGCGTGATCATGGCGTTTGCCGACTTTGTGGCGGGCGACGGCAAGATTGTCGTCGGCTTGATCATCTTTATTATCATCGTGGTGATTCAGTTTGTGGTGATCACCAAAGGCGCCACGCGCATCAGCGAAGTCGCCGCCCGGTTTGCCTTGGATGGTATGCCCGGCAAGCAAATGGCGATCGACGCCGACCTGAACGCAGGCATCATCGACGAACGCGAAGCCCAGCAGCGCCGCGAAGAAATCACCCAGCAGGCCGACTTCTACGGTTCGATGGATGGTGCCAGTAAGTTCGTCCGTGGCGACGCGATCGCTGGTATTGTCATCACGGTGATTAACATCGTGGGCGGTTTGATCATCGGCATGGCCGAATATGGCATGTCGATCTCCGAAGCCGGGCGGTTGTTCACGCAACTGACGATCGGCGACGGGTTGGTCAGCCAGGTTCCCGCGTTCTTGATTTCGCTGGCCGCCGGTCTGCTCGTGACGCGAAGCACGCAGAAAAGCAATTTGCCGCGGGAATTCGTCCGTCAGCTCTTCTCGCGTCCGCAGGCGATGGCGATCACCGGGGCTTTCCTGGCGGTGCTGATCACGACCGATCTGCCCCGCATGCCGCTGATGATCTTGGGCATGTCTTGCCTGGGCATGGCCCGAGTTCTGAGCCAATCGGAGACTCGCAAGAAACAGACAGCCCTTGAGGAAGAGGCCCAAGTCGAACCGCCCGCTGAAGAACGGATCGAAGATTTTCTCACCGTCGACCCCATGGAAGTGGAAGTCGGCGTGGGGCTGATCCGGCTGGCCGATCCCAAACGGGGCGGCGATCTGTTGGAACGCATCCAACGGGTCCGCCAAAGCGTTGCCAGCGAGATTGGCATCATCATGCCCAAGGTCCGCATTCGTGACAACATGCGGCTCGAGCCGAACGAATATCGCATCAAGATCGCCGACATGCCGGTGGCCCAAGACTCGATCGAGGCGGGGCATCTGTTGGCGATCGACTCGGGGATGACCACCGGCACGATCGACGGCATCGCCACCAAAGACCCGGCCTTCGGCACCGACGCTCGCTGGATCGTCCCGGGACTGCAGGATCAAGCCGAGATTATGGGTTACACGGTCGTCGAACCGGGAGCCGTCTTGGCAACGCACCTCACCGAAATCTGCCGCCGCCACGCCGACGAGGTGCTCACCCGCGACTCGACGAAACATCTCATCGACGAACTACGCCAGACGCAACCCGCGGTCGTCGAGGAATTGATCCCTGGCACAATGTCGTTGGCCGAGGTGCAAGGCGTGCTCCACTTGCTCCTTCGCGAGCAAGTTCCGATCCGGCAGCTTTCGCTCATCCTGGAAACGCTGGGCGACTACGCCCCGCGGACCAAGGACCCCGTGCTGCTAACCGAATACGTCCGCCATCGTCTGGCACGACAAATTTGCACTCGTTACCGCGATAGCGAAAGCCAGCTGCACGTGCTGGCCCTCGACCCGGCAATGGAAGATCGAATTCGAGCCGGCTTCGAGCACAACGAACGCGGGTTGTTCGTGCGAATGTCGCCGCAGGCGGTCCAGGCAACTTGCGACGCGATCGCCAAGGAGCTTCCCAAGCTCACCACGGCGCAACATACGCCGATCTTGCTGGTCAGCCCGCAGATTCGCGCCGCCTTGAAACAAATCACTGAAAACCACCTTTCGAACCTCGTCGTGCTGAGTTTCAACGAGATCACGCGAGATACTCAGATAGTTACCGTTGGCCTAGCCAGTGACACATAAATGATTTTGGAATGATCAAAAGCCATGGAAATTAAAACCTTTCGCGCCAAGACGATGCAACAAGCCCTCGACCTCGTTCGTCGAGAGATGGGCCCTGAGGCTACGGTGCTGCACACGCGGGAGCTGAACGCCAACTTGCTCGGCCGGATGCTCCGGGGCCGGCAATATGAAATCGCCGCGTCGAGCGAAGTGCGCGTGCCCGCGCGACTTGCGCAAACGAACAATCACGCGACTGCCTTGGAATCGGATTACACGGCCCGCTACCGAGATGATTTTCAACAGCAGCAAGGCGAGGGCCTGCAAGAACTGCATGAGTTGGCCTCGAAGTTGCAGCACAGTCCGCACCACACGGAACAGCAATTGCCCGAAACGCTGTTCGGCGTCTACACCGATCTGATCGAATCCGACATCGAAGAATCCGTCGCCCAGGAACTGATCGAGCGACTGCGGCACGAGTCGCACCTGGATCCGCACGATGCGTCGGCCTTCCGCGCGACACTGGCGCAGATTCTTGAGGACGAACTGCACGTTGCAGGTCCGATTACCGCTTCTGCCGGACAAGGTCGCATTGTCGCCTTGGTCGGCCCGACGGGCGTCGGTAAGACGACGACCATCGCCAAGTTGGCCGCCAACTACCGCCTCCGCGAAAACAAGCGGGTGGGACTGATCACGGTCGACACCTATCGCATCGCCGCCGTCGAACAGTTGCGGACCTATGCCGAGATCATTGATCTGCCCATGGAAGTGGTCAGCACGCCTCGCGAGATGCGCGAAGCCAAGGCGCGGATGAGCGATTTGGATCTTGTGCTGATGGACACTGCCGGACGCAGTCCGCGGGATGAAGTGCGGATTCAAGAGCTGAAGTCGATGTTGGCCGAAGCCGCGCCAGAAGAGGTGCATCTGGTGCTAAGTGCGGTAGGCGGGGCGCGCAGCCTTGCCACCACGGCCGAACGGTTTGCCACGGTCGGCACCACGGCACTGATTGTTACCAAGCTTGATGAAGCGACTGCGATGGGGAATCTAATCTCGGTCACTCGCCAAAGTGGTCTGCCGGTGAGTTATCTCACCGATGGGCAGAACGTGCCGGATGATATTCAGATTGCTCATAGCCGCACGTTGGCGGAGTTGATCCTTGGTTAGCTGTGAGAGTTGAAACCCGAATGCGCCGGGGTCGGGACGACCCGGCTTGCTGATCTTCTGAAAACTGAACCCTGAACCCTTACAATGTCCGACCAAGCCGATCAACTCCGCCAGCTCGTCCGCCAAGCGGTCCAGGCCCGTCCCACCTTGGGACCGGGGGCGCCGATCGTTGTCTTGAGCGGCGGCAGCAGCGGGGTGGGAACCACGACGCTGACGATCCAACTGGCTCGTGAACTGGCCCGCCTGGGCAAGCGTATCGTGCTGGTCGACGCCAATCTGGCGGAGCCTCAACTGTCCGAGCGGCTTGAAGTCCAGACGCACGGCTGTCTGGCCGACGTGCTCGATGGCACCCGCTCGGTGAGCGAAGTCCT
>CAXMSB010000118.1:0-4522 GCA_964195615.1 uncultured Granulosicoccus sp.
CAGCTGACTTCTCCGCTACGGCAAGGCAGCGGACCCTTAACCCCAGATCCTCTCACAAAGGCTGGTACATAGAATGGGGGAAGGCCACCTGAAGGACCTCATAGCAAGGCTTGCCGGATATTTGCTCGGAAGAAAATCCGAACAAGCGATCCGCAGAGTCGTTCCAGGCGACAATCTCGCCAGACAAGCGAACCGCAAACACTGGTTCGGCCGTGCTGTTGACAACTGCGAAAGCGATCGAGGCCGACATACTCTCACCCGGCTTTGCTTTCCGTTCGAAGGCAGTGTCGCCATTTTTAAATAGCTGTTTCTGCCACTGATAAAACTGCGTGGGCTGGATGAAGTGCTGGTCGCATAGATCGGCCACCGACTTGCCATCGATCAGTTGGGCTTTAACAATCGCCGACTTCTGTTGCCCACTGAAATGCCGACGCTCTCGCTTGCTGGAATCACTCTCTTTCATCGAATTCTCTTTAGTTTCACGTTATACTAACGGACACCCAGCAAACTTCCAGTTCCGACTGAGGCAAGACGGTTATTCCCTAGATCCAGTTCCGTTGTCGGCGTGGTAATCCAGTCGTAATCATCGATACCATCGAGACTGTCGATTTGGTATTCTTCACAAGTCGCAAAAGAACATCTACCATTGGCATATACCCATGCGGGCATTACATGACCTGGATTGATGCCCTTGGAAGTTGCCCGTTCGCCAAACGTAACTGCTGATGCTGTTGAACAACACAAAGATGCCATTACCACACTTGTTGCAAACCTTTTCATATAGCACCTCCTTTTGGAGAGACCGGCGAGTTTATCTCATGACAACGCACCCAAATTTACAGGAGTTTCCGGCAGCCCATAAAGAACAAACAGGGAGCCATAGTGGCACTCGAAAGCGCCCGGGTTTCCCGACATCCTTTCTGCGGAAAAAGTGCGGTCGTTTTCTGATGCGGCCACACTGGGGATCGCTGCTCGACGCCAAGCAGCACGAACCAGGGGCGAGATTGGGTCATAGAACAACCACCTCCTTGGCATGCAAGTGAGACGATCTCGCACAATCGACCGTGCTATTTCGCACAGATCAATCGGGACATAGTCGTCTGCCTTTCAAAACCAGGGATAACCGGACATTCGCCGAGAGTGTGTGAATCACTTGGCTTAGAGACGCAAAGCGTGTACCAACATCGACAAAGTGCGTCGGTGAAACAGCCCGCTGGTAGATACTGCAACTTCCTAACTAGCGACGGAGTTCACGACCGCTGCTAGAAATGGACGTTAGCCAAAGCCAGCGGCCACATCGCCCGCTAGACGAAACAGCGGCGGCGATTTCGCGAGCCGAGTCAGATCTTGGGGCGGAACCGAAAGCGAACTGGTGAGAGAGGGCGTCGTCCTAATTCACTGCTTACCAATGGATTACGACGTTTTCAGCGTGTTTCGTACTCTTGGCTGTCATAACAGTCTCTCAGGCTACGAGTTGTCCGGACGTAAAAGCAGGTGTACGAACAAGTTACCTAAGGCGGATTTTTGCTTACTAGGCCCAATCGGCCAGTCATCGAGAGTCTTGTACGGTGCCATTTATTCGGCGCGGAGGTGACGCCCACCGCACGCAATGGGGCAAACGGCTTCGAGACCGAGGTTGCATCACTCTCAGCGGCTAAGGACCTCGGCGAACTGAAAGAAGTGTCATCTTGGCCGTGACACCTCTGCAGCCAGGCTTGGCCGCAAAGGCGCGTCGAGTTGTCCAACCTCGGCGAGTTGGCCCTGGAGCCAATTGCGTGCGGTGGGGGCAACCCAAGCGTCTAAAATGTTCCCAAAATCACAATACCGAACGGTATATGCTCACATTTCTGTAGATTTCAGCATCGGCTGCTAAAAAATGTCTGGGATGAGAATACTGTGCCGCGAGAGCCCAGAGAACGCACTCTGACCATAAGTTGAGGCTCATTCAGTAGTTCTGAAATGTGTACCCTAATAGAAGAGCATCGAGACTAGCGGCTGGCCAACGAATCTTGACCGAAAATCGGTCTAAATGATTGACCCCGATGTTCTCTGCCGGATACACTGCCCAGATGGGAGGGAACGCTAATGGTTCACGATAATTTGAAGCAACTGAAAAGCCACTGACGCTCTGTGTCTACACAGAGCGACAGCGGCTTTTTTCTTTGGTTCAGTTACGTTCGAGTCGTCTATTCTTCAATTGCTTTTCTCTAAGAAGGCTGCCATGCGTACTGCATTTAGCTTCGCGTCCATTGTATTGCTTAGCCTATTCTCCGCCACGGCACTGGCCGGCACCGATGTGCGGGTCAATCCGGGCGACCCCTCGGGCAGCGTCCAGAACGAGATTCGCCTGGCGATCGACCCGATCAACAGCAACAACATGGTCACGGCCTACAACGACGGCCCCGGCGCAGCGCCCAACCCGTTGGGCATCAGCTACAGCACCGACGGCGGCGCGACGTGGCTTGAAACTCAACTGGCCACCCCAGCCGATCCGTTCGGCCCTCCCGGTACTTTCCTTGATGACAGCTTTGATCCTTACATCGCACCGGCGCCCAACGGCGACTTCTATGCGGGCTTCGTCGCGCGGCCTTCGACCGGCTCGCCCGGCACTGGACCCAGCAACGGCTTGTTCATTCAGCGTTCGGAAGACGGCGGCGTGACTTGGTCGACCGAGACCACGATCTCCTCCGACCCGAGTGGCAGCGGCCCCGGCTATCGATTCAACGATCGACCCGACATGGCAGTCAGCTCCATTGGCGATCTGGCCGTCACCTGGATCAAGGACGTCGGCCTGAACATGCCGACCAGCGACATTTACTACTCATCCGCCATGGCCCCCGTGGGCCCTGGCGGAGGTACCACCGGGCTGACCTTTTCCGCGCCCATGACCATTAACGACACTCCCAACGGCACTGACCGCGGTATCGCACCCGACGTGGCCATCCACAACGGAACCGGCAAGGTCTATGTCGCCTGGATCGACTACGACGTCACCATTGCCGACGACACGGTCGGCACGATCAAAATCGACAGCAGCGCCACTCTTGGGCCCGCCGTGTTTGGCCCCGACACGTCGGTCATATCGATCGACCCGCTGCCCAGATACGTCTCTACCACGAGCGGCGGCGCCGGCACTGGCGACGATGCCCGAGCCCAAAGCTACCCGTCGATTGCCGTCGACCCCATGGATCTGACCGGCAACACCATCTTCATGACCTACGCCGCCGAGCCTTCCATCTTAAAGCCACAGGATGAAGGCGATATCTTCTTCACCAAGTCGACCGACGGCGGTACCAGCTGGTCTACCCCGGTCACGGTCAACGACGACAACGGCGACCTCGACCAGATGCACCCGGCCATCGCGGTCAAAGGGGATGGCACCATCGACATAGTCTGGTACGACAAACGCAACAGCCTCGACGACGAAGCCTGGGACGTCTACATCACCAAAAGCACCGATAGCGGAGCGTCGTTCTTCCCCAACCTGCGCGTCTCCGACACGACATTCAGTACCACAACCGCATCCGGTGGATCTCAAAAATGGCTGGGCGAATACCTGGACATCGACATCGTTGGACAGAAAGCCAACGTCGTATTCACGTCGGGCGTCAGCGATTCGCTCGGCGATGTCTACTTCGACCAGATCGACAACTCGGCAATCATCATTCCTGAGCCCGCATCGTTCACGCTCCTGGGCCTGGCCGGTCTGGCAATTCTGGTTGGAGTGCAGCGCCATAAACGCTAATCCGCGGCGCTAACCTAGCAGGCCGCGCCCAGTCGATCTGATCGGTTGCTCCTCCCGCGCATCCACACGCTACCGCGAACCTGCGGCGGAGTGCACAACCGCTGACGAAATGGCAGCTTGCTAACTCGCACGGGTGACGCCCGCCGAAAGCAGTTCGCCGTCGCTCAAACTCGCAGCGGTTGCATCATCCTCGGCAGGCAAGGCAGAGCCGAATCTGACAGAGGTGATTTTCACCTCGGCGCCCAAGCCCAGGGCCGTTCGACGCGTGGGTTGCCCCCTTCCAAGCGCCGAAACGCATTCTGCCGAACGGGTTCGGTGGCCCAGACCGAAATGTCAAAGTGAACCTCATTTGCCTACCTCGGTCGTAAACACCGAAGCAGGGTTTCGCGCAGTCGAAAACTACAGGGATGGGTGGGACCGAAGTAGGGATTTGAGAGGTGAAATGATGTGCCGAGGGCCAACATTTGACAGCGTGTTGACCGCCGACGCACCTCACGTCTTGCCCCAGTCGAACCTGCACTTTCTCAGTAGCTGTTCGCACATTTGGAATCGGAATGCTGGTTGACCGTTCCGCGCGCCTCAGTTCCCAAACTCCACCGGTATCCGCAAGTCTGGCCTATCGCAGTTTCCGGAGGTGCCAAGCATCTTCAGCCGACGGGACCACCCATCCGATCAGTGTTGGTCCCTTTTTCCGCACATTGTCATTTTGCAACGAATGTCTGTAACACCTTCACGGTTCCTTCGCTTGGATTGTTAGAGGCGAAGCGTCACTCCGGC
>CAXMSB010000119.1:0-6642 GCA_964195615.1 uncultured Granulosicoccus sp.
CCGAGCGCTCGGCTGGCGCCTCGCGGCTTACGTTGCGACCGACGGTCGTTAGCCACAGAGCATCTCCCCCGCCTCCTCGCACGCCTCCATCGTCACATCCAAATTCGTAACCGCCCGCACTCTTTGAGTAGCGACTGGCAACATGCGAACGCCCTGCTCTCTCAGTGAATCACAGAACTCGGCTGCCGTCCCCCGCTCAGCGGCCACGTCGAAGACGACGAGGTTCGTGTCCACCGGCTCGAATGGCAGTTGCAATCCGTCGATCTGGCGGACGGCGTTGGCGATCAACTGGGCCTTGGCGTGGTCCTCGACCAACCGGTCGACGTGGTGTTCCAAGGCGTAGAGAGCCGCCGCGGCGAGGATGCCGGCTTGGCGCATGCCGCCGCCCAGGAGTTTGCGGTGGCGACGCGCTTGATGGATCGCTTCGGTGCTGCCGCACAGAGCGGAGCCGACCGGGGCACCCAGGCCTTTGCTGAAACAGATGTTGACCGTATCAAAATGCTGCGCCCAGTCGGCGGCGGAGATTCCGCTGGCCACCACGGCGTTCATCAGCCGCGCGCCGTCCAGGTGTCGGGCTAGGCCGTGCTCGGCGGCCCAGGCGCAGATCGCCGCCACGCCGTCGTAAGGCAAAATGCGGCCCCCGCCTCGGTTGTGCGTATTTTCCAGGCACATCAGCCGGGTCGTGGGAAAGTGAACATCGTCGGGGCGGATCTTGTCTACTAGTTGTTCCAGGTGGATGACGCCGCCGTGGCCGTCGATCGGTCGAACTGCCGCCCCCGCCAACTGGGCGTAACCGGCTTGTTCGTAGTTGAAAATGTGGCTGTTCGCGTCGCAGAGCACCTCGTCCCCCGGTCGGCAGTGCAACCGCAGGGCGATCTGGTTGCTCATCGTGCCGGACGGCACAAACAGGGCACTTTCCTTGCCCAGCAGCGTCGCCAGACGCTGTTCCAGTTGCCGCACGGTGGGGTCTTCGCCGAAAACGTCGTCTCCGACCTCGGCTCGGGCCATCGCCTCGCGCATGCCGGGCGTGGGCTTGGTGAGCGTATCACTGGCCAAATCGATCCGGATCGGCGAGACACCTTTCATTTTGTCGGTCTCCAGGAAACAATGGGGTTAGTGAACCGTGAGGGAAGTTTCCCACTTCCTCGTAATTTCAACAATATACCCGCTCCCATGCAACTGGCCATCCAACGCATCGACACCGCCGACCGGGCGTCCGCCGCCCAGCTTGACGAGCTGCGCCGGAAGCTCTCGCCCGAGGGCGATGTCGTCAGCGAAGCGGGGCGACAGAAGACGTTTGCCGTGTTCGGCGAGCCGCTCACGCCCGTGCAAGCCGTGGAGCGAATCTGCGGGCAGGTTCACGAGCGGGGCCTGCCGGCCGTGCTGGAATACACGGCGAAGCTCGACGAAGTGGTGCTCACCCACGACTCGCTGCGTGTCTCTGCCGACGCACTGTCAGCCGCCCACGCCGCCGCGGCTCCCGAGTTTCTGGAAACGATTCGCCGCATTCGCGAAAACGTGCTCCGCTTTCAGCAGGCGATCTTGCACACAGACGTGACAATCGACATCCCCGACGGCGGCTGTCTGCGGCAACGCTATCTGCCGCTGGAGCGGGTGGGCATCTGCGTGCCCGGCGGGGCGGCCGCCTATCCGTCGACCGTGTTGATGACCGCCGTGCCAGCGCAGGCCGCGGGCGTCGACCAATTGGCGGTCGTCGCGCCTCCCACGCCGTTCGGTTCCTACAACCAGGACCTGCTGGCCACTTGCCACGAACTGGGGATTCGCGAAGTCTACCGCATTGGTGGGGCGCAGGCCGTTGCCGCATTGGCTTATGGAGTCGAGGGCGTGCCGAAGGTCGACAAGATCGTTGGTCCCGGCAATTTGTTCGTGGCGCTCGCGAAGAAACACGTGTTCGGCAAAGTCGACATCGATTCGATCGCGGGGCCGAGCGAGGTGATTGTCGTTGCCGACGAAAACACCCGCCCCGATTTCGCCGCTGCCGACATGATCGCCCAGGCCGAACATGCCCCCGGGTCGAGTGTTCTCATTTCCTGGAGCGAGTCGGTGCTGGACGGCGTCGCCGCGGAGTTGGAGCAACAACTGGAAGTGCTCGAACGGGGCGACCTGGCTCGGCATTCGCTCGAAGAGTTCGGCGCCTTGATCCTGGTGCGCGACCGGGACGAAGCGGCCGAGCTGGCTAACAACTTCGCGACCGAACACCTGCACCTCGCCTGCGACGATGCTGAAGATTTGCTCGGCGCGATCCGCCATGCCGGGGCCATCTTCGTCGGACCCTACAGCCCCGTGGCCTTGGGCGACTACGTGGCGGGCCCGTCGCACGTGCTGCCGACCGGCGCCACGGCCCGTTTCGCCAGTGGATTGTCGTCGAACGACTTCTTACGTGCGGGCAGCGTCATCCAATTCACCGCCGAAGGACTCGAAGCCGTCGCCGACGAAGTGCTGCTGATGGCGAACAAAGAAGGCCTCACGGGCCACGCGAGAAGCATATCTCTACGTAGAGAGAAGCCAGAATAATAGAACGCGGATGAACGCCGATTGAGCGGATATTCGCAGATGAAGTCGGACGATCCGCGTCTATCAGCCAAATCCGCGTTCGTCCGCGTTCTATTCCGACAATGAAACACGACTGTCTTACACCCATGAAATACTTCCGCAAAGACATCACCGCGATGACCGGCTATGTGCCGGGCGAGCAGCCCAAGGGAGATGAGTTCGTCAAGCTCAATACCAATGAGAATCCCTACGCCTGTTCTCCGAAGGTGAAGGCCGCCATTGGACGGGTTGTGCAGGCGGGGTTGCAGAAGTATCCCGACCCGTTGGCGATCGAGTTTCGCAACCGCGCCGGTGAATTGCTGGGCGTCGATCCCTCTTGGATTCTCTGCGGCAACGGCAGCGACGACATTCTCACGATCGTCACCCGCGCCCTGGTCAATCAGGGCGAGCACGTTCGGTTCCCCCAGCCCAGCTACGTGCTCTACCAAACTCTGGCTGAGATTCAGGGCGCCAAGTGCCACGTTGTCAATTACGAAAGCGATTGGTCGCTCGGCGAGGAGTTCACCCAGCATTGCGACAAGCTGCGGCTCGCCTACTTGGCCAATCCCAACAGTCCCTCGGGCACGGTATTGCCGCCGGACGAGGTTGCCCGGATCGCCGCCGCCCTGCCCTGCCCTTTGCTGGTGGACGAAGCGTACGCCGACTTCGCGGAGACGAACTGCCTGAAGCTAGTCGAGCAGGACGAAAAGGTGATGGTCTCGCGCACACTGAGCAAGTCGTACGCCTTGGCCGGGCTGCGGTTCGGCTTTCTGGTGGCTCAGCCGCATATCATCGCCGAGCTGGCAAAAGTAAAAGACTCGTACAACTGCGACGCGCTTTCAATCGCCGGCGCCACGGCAGCCATCGACGATCAGGCCTGGTTCGCCGAGACCCGCGGCGCGATTCTCGCCACACGCGCCCGACTTGCCGAGCAACTGCGCGGCCTCGGCTTCGAGTGTGTCGACTCGCAGGCGAATTTTGTTTGGTGCAACCACCCGCGTCACGAGGCGCAGCAGCTCTTCCAACAACTGAAAGCCGGCGGCGTGCTGGTCCGCTACATGAACTATCCCCAATGGGGCGACGGGCTGCGGATCACCGTCGGCACCGACGAGCAAATCGACGTGCTGGTCGACCTGCTCATGACGCTCGTCGGCTGAAAGCATGTGAGCCGTAGGCGCTAGCCTCGGGTAGCGCCGGGGCAAAACGCCGCCCGGTTTCACCCGAGGCTAGCGCCTACGGCTCAGGGCTTCTGGTAATCTAGGTAAGCCTTGCGGTTTACGAAAAGGTCGCTGGCCCCTGCCCCCCGCTGTAGCCGATTTTACCGGTGCTACCCCTATGAGTCTGATCCTGCGCCGAATCCGCGATATTCGGCAAGGTTTCTCACCACGTCGACGACCTTTGCCAGAATCGCCGCTGATGCCCTGCACACGCTACTTACTCGTTCTGCTCGGAATCGGTTCGCTCGTCGGGCTGAGCTCGCCCAGTGCATGCGCACAGTACGACAACCTGCTGCGCGAGCAGTTGCCCCAGGTCGAGGACGTCGGTGTCGGCCAGCAAGAGTACTCCGCCGAAGTCTCGGCGATGACCTCCAACCCGGTGTTGTGGCGACAGTATCAAGCGCTGCGAACGGCCCCGGCGGGCGGCGGCTCGGCCTGCGGCTGCGGCGGTTCGGCTTACGATCGTTGTGGCTGCAATCAGGAACTCTTCCATTGGATCGACGGGCCCGGCACGTGCGACTCGTGGTGCGTCGGCCCGAAGTGGGCCGTCCAGGCCGATGGCCTGTTCCTCTTCCGCGACGATGCCGACTGGGACGCCGTGATCAACGATGCCGGTGTGATCGCGGCGGTTGGCCCGACGCCCGACTTGGCCGACCAGTTCGACCACGCGCCCGGCGGACGCCTGTTCGTCACGGCTTACAACGAGTCGGGTTTTGGCATGCAGATCGGTTACGAAGGCGCGAACGACTGGCACGCCACGCTCGGCTACGACACGGGCGCGCTGGTCCGTACGTTCGACTACGAAACGCGGCTCAACTCGGTAGAGATCAATTTCCTGCCGTGTACGCCGTACATCTGGAAATACTTCGGCGGGTTCCGCTACGTGGAAATCGACGAGGACTTCTCGGACTTCACGGCGAACAACAAGACGATTCCCGCCCCGGCAAATCCGCCGGCGGCGACCGTTGCGGTCGTCGACACCGGCATCAGTCACCTTTTGGAAAACCGCCTGTTTGGGTTCCAGGTTGGTGGCCGTCGCGACAGTTGGCAACTGGGCCGCTGGATAACACTCGAGTCGTTCGCCAACGCCGGCGTCTATTGCAACAAGTTCAAGCGTGAGAACATCTCGCACAACGTCACCACGATCACCACCGGCGACGACATTTCGACCACCGACAACGAGTTCTCGCAAACCACGACCGAGGTCCGCAGCACCACGCGGCAAGACTTCGCCGAGATCGCCTTCCTAGGCGAGGCGGGCATCACGGGCGTCGTGCGGCTCAACCCGTGTGTGGCTCTGCGGAGCGGCTATCAGGTGATGGTCGTCGACGGCATGGGCCAGGGCCTCGACGCCTTCTTCGCTCCCGACCTCGCCCGCTCGACGGTCCTCTACCACGGCCTCCAGTTCGGCATCGAATACCGCCGCTAGGCCCTCCCGCGGCCACTCTCCTCCGCTTGCGATTTCGCGGTAGTTCCGCCTATCCCGATTCTGTCGGTTATCACGCCGGCCGGCGTTGAATTTTCACCGCTTTCGACCCTTCTCGACGTTGCGTTTTCTCAACGCGTCGTATGTTTTCCCTAGACCGCAGCATTTGCGCCCCTTTCGCAATTGGACCGCGGTCCCACGGCACACTTCCCGACCTCCCCCCGTAAGTTCCAGGAAAACAAATCATGAACGGCACAATAGCTCGCGACCCGTTGTTTACTCGACTGCTGCGGTTGGCCACGTTGGCGCTGTTGGCCGTGGTCGCCTGTGCGGCGATCACATCGGCCCAGTATTGCACCTGCGACGAGTGCGACGAATGCAACCTGAACGCTTGCAACGGCTGTTGCTGCTACGAAGCTCCCGAGCTGTGGCTCTTCAACACGCGCTGTGCCCCCAAGTGCTCGAACCTCGACGAGGGCTTCAAGTGCATCAAGATCAAACGCTACGACCGCAGGTGCTGCCGCTGGGTGAACGAAACCCTCGAATCGTTCCTGGCCCAAGAGGCTTCGATGCCGACGATGATCTTCCTGCACGGCAACACGCTCAAGCACAAGGGCGCCATGAAGCAATGTTGGGACGTCGACGCCAAGATGCGCTGCTGCCCCGGCAAGAAGCGGCTCGTCTACTGGTCGTGGCCCGCCCAACGGGTTTACAAAATGAAAGGCCTCAAGTTCAAAGAAATGGTGATGAAGAACTTGCGGATCAAATATGTCTATTCCGAGTACCAAGGCTACTACGTGGCCAAGCTGGTTCAGCAGATGAGCCTGTCGCAACGCGTGATGATTGCCGGCCACAGCTACGGGGCGATCAGCTCAGCCGCGGCGCTGCACTACCTGGGCGGCGGAACTCTCAAGGGGCTCACGCTCGAGGGCGGAGCACCGGTCGAACGGGCCAATCTGCGCGGCGGCATAGTCTCGGGCGCCTTCGACTTCGACATGATGGACCCAGGCAAACGCTACGGACAGACCTTCGTCGCAGCCGAAAAAGTCTATGTAACTCGCAACATCAAAGACAGCACGCTGAAAAACTGGCACAAGGTCTCGTGGCGATGCTGCCCCGCGGTCGGCAAGCTCGGCGTCAACGCCAAACGGCTCGGCGAATATCGCCACAAGCTGTGCCAACAGACGATGACCATCGACGTCGGCAAGTCGCACTATCTTAGGCCGCATCTGAAGAGCGTACGATTCGTCCGCGCCCTGTGCTGCCTGTCATTCCCCGAATGCCAGAACTGCGAGACAACCGCCGACGCGGCGGACCCCTCGGAAAACGACGTCGTCTCGGTCGATACCGAAGAAGCCGCCATCGAGGAAAAGAATATCTTCCTCGACGTGGCTGCTTAACGGCCCCGCGCCACAACAAGCGGTCGCTTGGCTCGTGGCGAGATGA
>CAXMSB010000120.1:0-8324 GCA_964195615.1 uncultured Granulosicoccus sp.
CGATTCTCAGCCGCAAGCTCGGCAATTGGTGCTTGGGGCTGGAGGAGCCCGAGGATCCGTTTCTGCCGAAACGCAACCAGGGCCTGTTCGCGTTGTACACCGTCGCCTCGTTTCTGTACCGATGGGTGATTCTGCTGTCGATTCTCTACTTTCTCAACAAGGTATTCGAACCCTACGGACTGAAAGTGATCGGACAGATGATCGCGATCGCCTCGCTGTGGGGCTTGGTGGCGATGCCCATTCAGAAAGTTTACAAGTTTTTCAAAGTGCCTGGGAGGATGAGTAAGGTGAAAAAGGTACGAATGTATGCGACGCTGCTGCTGTTGGCGGGGTTCGTAAGCGGAGTGCTGTTGATCCCCTTCCCGTCGAGCGTGCTGTGCGATTTCGAGCTGCAGCCGCGCGGCGCTGCGTCGGTCTACGTGGAAGTGGAAGGCACGCTCAAGGAGATTCTCGTCGAGCCCGGCCAGCGGGTGGAGGCCGGCGAGGTGCTGGCCCGGCTGGAGAACATCGATCTGGAGATCGCAATCGCCCAACTCCGCGGCCAGCGCAACGCCACGCGCGCTCAATTGAACAGTCTGCAGGTCCTGCGTTTTGAAAACGAAAATGCCAGCCTGCAATTGGACCTTGCCGAGGAAAGTCTTGATTCGCTCAACCGTCAACTCGAGCAGAAGCTGAAAGACGCGAAGCGGCTGGAACTGGTCGCCCCGACCGCCGGCACGATCATTCCTCCGCCTCACCGACGCGAAAGCACCGCCGACGAACGGCTGGAGCTGGCCAGTTGGTCCGGCTCACCGCTGAAAGAAAAAAATCTTGGCGCCACGATGGTCCCCGACGGTTCGCAAAACGTCTTCTGCCAGATCGGTGATCCCGACCGTTGGGACGCCGTGTTCGTCGTCGGCCAGCGCGATCTTGATCTCGTGAGCGAGGGACAAGAAGTGCGGCTGATGTTCGAGCAGTCGTCCTACTACGTGTTCGTCAGCACGGTTCAATACCTGTCAACTAGCGAACTAGACGCCCTCTCGCCCCAACTGGCCAGCACCTCTGGCGGCCCCGTGCCCGCCCAAACCAATCCCGATGGCACGGTCCAGCCTTTGACCACGTCGTATCAAGGCGTCGTGCAGCTCGACGACTCGCTCGACATCTTCCGCAACGGCCTGATCGGCAAGGCCCGTATCAAGACCAAAAACCGCACGCTCGCCAGTCGGCTGTACCGCTATTTGAGTCGGACTTTTAACTTCGATCTGTAGGGGGAAGAGCTTTCACGCAGAGGCGCGGGGAACGCTGAGAGCTACAGCAGAGAATCCTGTCATTCCGAGGTCTTCCGAGGAATCTCGCGTTGCTTCATCCTACAGGTCAGATGTCGCACCTTACTTGCAACTCACCGCTCCTCCAAAATCCCCCCCAGCAACGGCACGATGCGTGAGCGGTCACCGCTGCGGATGAGGATGCCGATTACTTGGCCGTCGCGAGCGGCGACGACGCTCGCGCCGTGCCACTGGTCGTCCAAGGGAACGCTGGGGTCGACGCTCCAGCCGGGCTCTTCGGGGTCGACGCTCACCGACATTCGTTCCGTGGAGACCGGCATCGTCATGTCGTCGCTGCCGCAGGTGACGATCACTTCCTCGGGCTCCTCAGCCGTGCGGACTTTGGCCGCGGGCCAATTTTCCACGTCGGCATCCAACTCGGTCGGCAGCCGACAAACCGCCAGCGCGCTGGCCGACTGCAGCCCTTCGAGCGGCAGCGAAAACTCCTGGCCGGAAACCTCCAGCAGGTATTCTTCGTCGTCTTCGCCGGCGAGCACGTTGGCGGGCCCCAACAGCCGGCCGTCGGAAAGCGGCAACAGCCAACCTCGCTGGCGCCCCGCGCCGAGCACCGCCAAGGCGCCCTGTCGTCGACGGTTGCCCAATAGCGAGCGGGGCGTGGCTGCTCCCGTGGGCAACGTGGCCGAACCGATCGCGATCCGTGGCTGCCAATTGATCCATTCGGTGCGGGGAGAATCCAACAACTCGAACCGATAGCCCGTGGCTGCGCGACGACCCAGACGGTCGGGCGTGGCAAAGGCGACGCCTCCCGCGGCAATCGTGGCGAGCGTTTCCGCATCAAGCTCGATCCCACCGAGGCCGATCTTGACGTCCAAGCCGCTGTTGCTCCAAAACCGCGTGTTCTCGCGAATCAGCTCGCGATAGTTGGGCTGGATGAACGCCCGAGCCTCCACGGTTGCCGCGTCGTTGGTGAGCCCCACCGAAAGAATGTGGCCCACGATCACGCCCCGATAGCTGATCGGCGAGCCGCTTTGTAGTCCGAAGCGTTTCTTTCCTTCCAGCACAATCTCCAAACCATCGGCGATGTTCTCGACCGGCGCTGAGGCGACGTCCAAACCGTAGAAGACCTTGGCCGGCTCGGCGTCGGGCGGACCGGGCACGACGCCCACGAAGCGCCCACCCACCAGCGTGTCGAGCCCGCGGACCTGGCCGATGCTGATGTCGGGACGCTCGATCCAGAACCGGGAGCCCTCGCGCGCGAGCGCCGCGGCGGCCGATTTTAGATGGACCCGCACGACGACACCCTCCAGCGCATCGTCCAGATCAATCTCGCTGACCTGTCCCACGTTGATGCCGCGAAAGCGAACCGGATCGCCCGGCTGCAGACCGTAGCCTTGAGAGAAGCGGACGTCGATCACGGGCCCGCTCGCGCGGACCTGTAACCACACCAGTACCAAGGCGACGATCAGACACAACAGCGTGGCGATCCACAACCGCGACACCACGAGGCCGACCGTCTGGCCGGGAGTGCGCGCCGGTTCGACCTGGGCCACGGGGAACTGGGCATCTTGCGAGCCCTCTGCTCTTGCATCATCCATGGTTGTCTTCCCAAATAGTGTGGGGATCAAAACAGATGGAAGCCAGCATGCTCATCGCCACGCAAAGCACGAACGCCCACACGGCCGGGCCGAAGTGGAACTGCACGAGGCTTCCCAGTTTAACGAGCATCACCATAAACGCCAGCAGCATGACGTCCATCATGCTCCACTTGCCGACGAATTCCATGACGCGATAGGTCCTCGCCTTGTGCTGGCGGTGCAACAATCCCAGTAGGCTCAACTCCAACAGCAGAACGATCTTTACTAAAGGAAACACTACTGAGAATAATAGCACCACGATGCCGACGAACCAGTCGCCTTGACGCACGAGTTCGATCGTGCCAAACAGCAAGCTCGATTCGTAGTGGTGCCCGAATTTTTCGATTTCCAGAATTGGCAGTAGAATCGCGGGCCAGTAAAGAATGAAAGCCGCAGCCGCGGCAGCAGCCGTGCGGCTGGCCGATTGTCCGGGGAGCCGATCGATGCCGGCGCCGCACCGCGTACAAGAAGCGACCTCTCGAGCGCCCAGCGACGGCACGCGATGAATCTGCCCACAACAGTGGCACGCTTTTAGCTTCATGGTCGACAAACGCCTCCACACATGTCAGCCATTCGGCTTTGGCTTCAGCAGCATCAGAAAACAGGCCGCCGAGATGCCTCCCGAGCCGAACACCATTCCCATGACCATAATCTGATACGTCGCCGCCACCAAGGGATCCACGCCGGAAAGGATCTGACCGGTCATCATTCCCGGCAAAGAGACGATTCCCACGGCAAACAGCGAATTGGTCAGCGGAATCAGCGCCGCCCGCAATGCTGCCTGCCGGGCCGCCAGATACCCGGCACCGGTGGACGTCTCCGCGGAGAATCGCTCTGCCGAGATGCTGACCGCATTCATCGCGTTGGCAAAGATCATCCCGCCCAGCGGGATAATAAAGCGGGGCGCGAACCACGGTTCGAGCCGCAACACACCCTGGGTAATCAGCGCCAACGTAAGCCCACCCCCCACGGTGATCGACACCCAAGCCCTGGAGTAGAGTTTCGACCGCTCGGCTCGAATCGGACCAAGCGCAATCCAACTCGCCGCGGAGAGCATCACCACCAACACAGCCAGAATTAACCAGGCGTTGTCGCTACGAAAGATGTGAACCAGCACATAACCCACCGCGAACAACTGCACCAGCATCCGCACGAGTGCCCACACCGCCGTGCGCACCTCAAGCTCCCAGCGGTGAATGATTACCAACACAACGACCGCCGGCAGCAAGCCGATCGCCAGGTTCAAGATCGGGATTGTTTCTACGGAACCGCCCATAAGTTCTCAAATCCGATGCAAGGCACGAAAGTATTGCAAATCATCCTAATCGGTCCCCCGGTTGTAGGGGATATCCGCGCAAGAATTCGTCGACGGCCATCACACGTTTACCGGCGGGTTGGATTTTCTCTAAACGCAGCGCTCCGTCGCCGGTGGCGATGGCAAGTTCCTCGGTTGTGGAAACGACCGTCCCCGCCTCGGCCGTCACACCTTCGCCGAGCGAAACTCGGTGGACGATCAGCCGCAACGGCTCGCCCTCGCTCCGCTGCCAATGCGTAAACGCCCGCGGCCAAGGCTGCAGGGCCCGGACCTGGTTCTTAATCTCTACGGCGGATCGCGACCAATCGATGAGGCCGTCCCCCTTCGCCAGTCGCGGGGCTTTGGTCGCCTGGCTCTTGTCCTGAGTGATCGGCGTCGCGTCTCCTGCCTCCAACTGCGCGACAACCGTGAGCACCAACTCGGCGCCTTGCTCAGCCATGCGCGCTTCCAACTCGCCAGCTGTTTCGTCTGCATCAATGGCAATCCTCTGGATGCCCAGACAGGGCCCCGCATCGAGGCCCGGTGTCATCTGGATGACCGTGTTACCCGTCTCGGCATCACCGTTGAGTACGGCCCACTGCACCGGCGCGGCCCCACGATACTTGGGCAGCAGCGACCCATGCAAATTGATCCCGCCGAGGCGCGAGACCTCGAGCGTTGCCGACTTGAGAATCTCGCCGTAGTCGCACACGACCAGCAAGTCGGGTGCCAGCGCGGCAAGCTTCGCCCGGGCCTCATCGCAATTTATCGTCTCCGGCAGCCAAACGTCGACGCCCAACTCGCCGGCCGCCACCTGCACCGGCGCCGGCTGTGCGCGGCGGCCCCGAGGCGGGCGCGAGCCGGCACACACCACTTCATGCGCCGAAGCGTGGAGTGCCCGTAATGACGGTACCGCAAAGGGTCCGGTTCCTAGTAAGACAATACGCATGGGACTTTCTACGTTCTCAACTTTTCGAGCTCTGCCAGTCGCTCGGCGATCGCCTCGTCGCTGGGCATCTCGCCGCAATCGCGCTTGCTGCGGAAGTCGATCTCGAACTCTTCTAGCGCCTCGCGCACCTCGGCCGCCTGACCAGGCGCGAGGCGATCGATAAACAGTTTGCCGTCCAGGTGGTCGACTTCGTGCTGCACGACGCGCGCAAGAAAACCTTCCACCTCACCACAAAACGCTTCGCCCGACAGATCGTACGCTTCTACCGTGATCTTCTCCTTGCGCACCACCGGGCCAAGCACACCGGGAATACTCAAACAGCCCTCTTCCGCCTCGGCCTGGCCATGGCCGGCGCGCAGCACCGGGTTGATGAACACCTGCTCGGCATCCTTGTTGTTGCGGTCGCCCGAGGGGTTGGCCACGAACATGCGATACGGCAAGTCGACCTGATTGCCGGCCAGCCCCACACCCTCGTGCTCGTACATCAACTCGCACATCTGGGCGACCATGTCGCGCAGCTCGCTATCAACCCGTTTCAGATTCTTGGAAGCGTGACGCAGCGTCGGATGCGGGTAATGGACGATTTCTAGTTTCAACGCGTCACCTGTGCACGGTTTCAGTGTTACGCAAGGTCGAACAGCTGCGTGCAATTATAGGGAGAGATGACGTTGAGAAGAAGTAGGTCTGCCGAGGGCAGGATCGTGCAGGAGGCATCATGTGAGATAGAGCGCACAACCGCTCGGCACCGGGACGGTGCCGGCTAACAGCGAGAACCAAGATACGACGCTGCACTACGGCTGGATAGAATACCAGGGCCCGCGGACGTAGTGAACGCCGAACTGTGCCGTGTCGCTCGGCCAGGCGGGGGTGCGGCGGAAGCCGCCGCCAAAGGGGCCCTGTCCCGGATAGTCGCGGCCGAACTGATGGTCGATGCGCGAAAACCGCGTGCTGGGGGCGCCCCAGCTCCAGTTGGTCTGCAACTGGGCTGTCGGGGGCACGACCAACGCCACCGGTTGGCCATAGGCGGAGTGGACGTAGTTGGAGTGCCAGCGGTAGTTCT
Source organism: uncultured Granulosicoccus sp. (assembly GCA_964195615.1). GTDB lineage: Bacteria > Planctomycetota > Planctomycetia > Pirellulales > Lacipirellulaceae > Bythopirellula. The sequence goes on from CAXMSB010000120.1 coordinate 6,203, forward strand.
TCGCCCTCTTATTAGCATGGCGAAGCCAGCCGGGATCGGCCTCGGCGGTCGTCGACATCGCCACGGCTGCCAGCAATGCAAAGCTGGTGATGATGGAGATTCTCTTGATCACGACATTAATCCTTGTCTGAAAGAGCTTGTCCAGTTTCTGGATGATGACGGCCCGGCGATTAATACTTGGGACTCAGGTTGTGCATGATATCTTGAAGCCGCAAACCACCAGTGCGCCAGCGAACCTTCGAGCGCGTCCAGCCAGCGCCAGGTGTGTGTGCATAGTGCGAACGAGTGTGCTTGTACATCAGCTCGTGCGGCATCAGCGGTTGGTAGGGCACGTAGGTGTGACCCACATTCGCCGGCACGGGTTGGGGAGCAACGTACATCTGAGCCGCTGTGCCGCACGGACAAGGGCCCACGTAGTAGTTGGCAAATAGATCTTTCTTGTTTTGGTAGTTGATACTCCGCTGCCACTTCCCTTCCGCATTGGCCAGAGGACAACAACTGAAGAGCCCGGCCACCACGGCCGCCACAGCACTGAAACGAAGAATACGAGAAACCATGATTCCCCTCCGAACAAATCTTCTCCACCCAACACCCACCCTCAGGGCAGACGTCGCGGCGGCTAGTAAGGCCCTGGATCGACGGCTGCGCGGAGCGTCAATCATGGCCGTGGGTTGGACTAAATCGCATGAGCCCGGCTAGGCGGGAGGCCGAATGGGGCCCCGGTCGGGCTGCGGGGTACTCTACCCATTGGGTGTCGGCATAGGCCGATGGTGACGATGAGCTTTTGTACGTGGGCCGTAACGGTGGTCCGTTCTATGCTAGCCCGCAAGCGTAATCAGCCCTGTAGACAGCGGCCCCTTGCCGGTATAATCTGCTCATTCATCAGGGTTTGCCAGTTTTGATCGTCGGGCTCGCCCGCCAGGTTCTTGGCAACGTCGGAGATACGGCTGTCTGGCCTGTCTGCTCTGGCGAACTAGCCCCACACACCCCGCAGACGGAGATGTCGTCTTGGCGACTTCCAAGCAAAAGAAAACTTCCGCAAGAACCAAGAAGAAACCGGCCAAGAAACGGTCGCCGAGCACTTCTGCGCGCGCCGAGACCAACGGAGCCGCGCCGACCAAGCGACGCACCACCGCCAAGGCGATGGCCGCCAAGCAGCGCGACATCTCCGTCAGCGAGTTTTTTGCCAAGAACCGCCACCTGCTGGGCTTCGACAATCCCCGTAAGGCGCTGCTCACCACCGTGAAGGAAGCGGTCGACAACTCGCTCGACGCTTGCGAAGAGGCCGGCATTCTGCCAGAGATCTGGGTCCACGTCCAGCAGATGGGCAACAACCGTTACAAGATCGGCGTGCAAGACAACGGCCCGGGAATTCTCAAGAAACAGATCCCACTGATCTTCGGCAAGTTGTTGTACGGTTCCAAATTCCACCGGCTTCGTCAGAGTCGCGGACAACAGGGCATCGGCATCAGCGCCGCCGGCATGTACGGCGTGCAAACCACGGGCAAACCCGTGAAGATCATCTCAAAAGTTTCCGTTCGCAAACCGACGCACTACTACGAAATTCAAATCGACACCAAGAAGAACCAGCCGCGGATCCTCAACGGTCGCGGCGACGGGGTCGACATTCCGCCCGGCGACAAGGGCGCGGCCTACATCGAAAAGCATGGCATCGAATGGGTCGATCAGCCGCACGGCACGCGGGTCACCATTGAGCTGGAAGCCAAATTTGTCCGTGGCCGCGGCAGCGTCGACGAATACTTGCAGCAGACGGCAATCGCCAACCCGCACATTTCGCTCCACTATCTCGACCCCGACGATTACGAGTACGACTACGAGCGCTCCGCCAAGGTCCTGCCCCGCGAACCGAAAGAGATCAAACCGCATCCCTACGGCGTGGAAGTCGGTCGGCTGGGCGCGATGGTGGAAGAAGCCGAGGCGATGACCCTCTCGGAGTTCTTCCGCACGAAATTTTCTCGCGTCACCCCGGCGGTCGCCAAAAGAATCTGCCAGACGGCCGGGGTCACCACCCGCAGCAACACCCGCAAGGTGGGCCGACGCGAGGCCGATTTGCTCCATCAGGCGATTCAAAAGACGAAGATATCCAACCCCGCCACCGACT
>CAXMSB010000121.1:0-39826 GCA_964195615.1 uncultured Granulosicoccus sp.
TGCAATTACACCTACAAAGAGAATGCCTATGAAGGGCAGGATTTGACGAGAGTGTTTGAGCATTTGTGTTTTCCTTGCGGAGCCATAAACGAGCCAGGTCTAATATTGGGTTCTTGGGGCGGATCTTAGTCAGTCGCCCCCGGCGGCGCATCGTTGATTCCAACCCTAGTTTCTTCGCGGTCTTGCGGACCCAAGCTTCGCCCGAAGTGCGTTCCGCTCAACATACCGTACCGCTTGATAAAAACAATCGTTCGATTCAATCGGAATCAATTTGTAACGCCCCTGGTACACGTGCCCCGAACCCTTTTCCTGTCCTGCTTCGAGGGTTTGTCTTGCCACAGAGTGCGCTGAGGACACGGAGATATTATTGACAGGACAACGAGATCAGCAAGATCGACAGGATGAATTCCATAATCTCCCGTCTGCCCGACCCATCCCGTTACGCTGTCCAACTTCCTCTCCGTGTCCTCGGTGAACTCTGTGGCTACCAATCCCCCGTTGCCTTCACTTCCGCCCACAGAAGAACCCTCGCCTCGCGCCTCTGCCAAAAACACTCTCTTAAGACACCGCTGCCGGTGTCGTAGAATCAAGAAGCCAAGCAGAAGAAAAATAGAACGCCGAGGAACGCGGATCTTGCGGATCAGCGCCGATTCATGACCATCACTTCAACCCAACTGCGAACGCGATGCCCACACAAAATCCCGATCAGCGAAAATCAGCCCCATCAGCGTCCCTCCGCGTTCTATTCTCACTGGCCACCGCCAGCCCCCAGAATCGACCACCCCTCCCACGAACTATGAAAAAGGCCATCAGAAAAACGAGATTCGCTTCTTCGGTACCACAACACTTTGTGGTCCGACACCCCGCGACCACAACCCACTGCGGCGGAACCATCGCCGGCAGGGCAGTTCCGGCCGAACAGGGATCTACATCTTGTGGTCCCCGTTAAACGACCACAATTTTCGTTTCGGCCAAGAATCGTGCTTGACGTCGGAAAGCAGCCCTGAAGGTTCTGCGGGGCCGATGCAGCACTGCTAGCGGCGGCTGATCGCCGTTGACGGCCCGCGGTCGTTTTTCTATTTCTTCCCTCGATTTGCCGAGCGCCAGGCGTCTGCGCCGACCGGTCCCGCGGCAATCTTGTCGAAACCACCAACCGGATGAGCCATCCGATGTTTACCGCGTTTGATAGGATACACGCCCGCAAGCCACTGCGCACGCCGCTGGCGCTGATGCTGGGCATTTTCTTAGTGGCCACGTTTGGCTGCCGCACTACGCGAGACAATCAGTTCGACATCCTGGAACGCGAACTGCGCACCCAGGAAGATTACATCTATGAGCTGGAAGACTATGTGGTCGAGTACTCGCAAAAGCTGCGTCAATGCCGCTGCTCTCAGCCGACGGTTAGCACAAACAGCCACGAATCGAACTCGTTCATAAAAAGATCAAAACCAGCGGACGCCGACGAATTGCGTATCGAACCGCTGCAAATCGACAACGAACCGCTCTACCAGCCTGAAGATGATGCGAGCAAAATCGACGAGCCGGAGGAGCCTGCAGGCATTGAAATCGAAGAAACTATTCCCGACGAGCTTGATATTCCCGAACTGGAAATCAGCCAGCCGACTAGTCAAGTCGAGAGCGCTGAGACTGCCGAATTGGCGGTCTTCGACCAGAACGATCAGCCGGACGCGGAAAGTGAGCAACTGCTGGAGTTTCCGGACCCCGTCGCCGAGGAAGAGCCAGCGCTGCCTGTGCAGCCCCAGCAGGTTGTGGCTGCCGAGCACCAGATAGCCATGTTGGACGTTCCGGCGAAACCCGCCGAGCAGGTCGTCATTGCGCAACTGTTCCGAAACGAAGCGGGCGAAGAGTCGCCCAAGGCCTTGCTGGCCGTCGTGGAAACCCTCGACGCGGATGACCAGCCGGTCGAGTTCCCGGGCGAGGTGTCGTTGATGGTAATGACCGGCGGCGCGGAGAAACCACAGCGGCTGAAGCGATGGGATTTCGACCCCGACGACGCGACATCGGCCTGGCAGTCTTCGCACTTGGGCGACGGACTGCATCTCGAACTGCCGTTGGGTGAAACGGAGCTGCCCGAAGTGCCGTTGGAATTGTGGGTGCGAATCGTAGGCCAGGAAGGCCGCAAGCTGCTCTCGCAATTGCCCTTTGAACGAGAACAATTGGCCGCTTTTGAGGTGGAAACGGGTGCCCAGCAACTTCTCGCCGGCGGCGAAGAGAGCTTCACCGAGCAAGATTCCAAACATGCCGCCCACGCCGCGGAAGGCCTGTTGCTGGTGGCCGAAGAGCCGGTCGTGGGTGAGCAGGCCGAACAGCCATCGGGCTGGAAGGCCGCCTCCGCATGGAGCGACATCGATTCGCCAGACCATGTCTCGACGGTCAAACAGACCAGCGGCTGGACCGCACAGCCGAACGGAGGCCGATTCCCGCAGTCGCCGTCAACGGCGGCGCGCCAATCTACCTCCGGCGGCAGCGGGCCCGTCTGGACGGCCGGCCGAGTGAATCACACTCCGCCGCAGGCCACCTCTCACGGTTCTCAGCCGCAATGGTCTCCGCGGCGTTAGCAAGTCGCTCGTGCCGCTCGCAGGCGACGTGCATGGAACTCCCCCAGACTGGGTGATACCCGCACAAGATGGTCCGCAGAAGCGGCACAATCGGACGCGGTACCTGCCTTTTCGAGTCGGTTATGCCGATTTCTAGCGTCTGCAGGCGTCCCCGTCGCCAGGACCAAACTAGGTTTTAAGTTGGATGAGGAGCCGATTCTCCGCATCGTTATCGGACCAAAAAAACGGACCCAAAGATATTCGGACAAGCAGACATGCGAATCCCCAGACAGCCAATCAGAAGTTGCCGTGAAAGGCAGCGACGAGGCGTAACGACTGTTGAAGTCGCGATCACGTTTCCCATCCTGATGCTGCTTATCCTGATCGTGTTCGACGTCAGTCGCATGATGATGGTGCAACAGTGTCTGGGCTACGCCGCCCAGGAAGGAAGTCGCTATGCCTCGCTTGCGACGTCGATCAGCCAGGCAGAAGTGGAGAGTTTCACTCGGACGGCATTGCAGGCGGCAATACCAAATGCTGCTTCGACGGTAACAGTCACCGTGTCGCCGGCGATGGCGATGGGGATGAGTTCTGGAACGGCAATGACCGTGAATGCTCAGGTGCGATTGTCCGAAGTCAGTTGGCTATCGGGCAACATGCTGGCCTATCTCGGCGATCCCCTGCTTTCAGCCAGTGCAGTTCAAGAACGCGAGTAGAGTGAAACTGAAATCGACGAGGGAAGACCCCATGAATGCCCCACAACGTGTGACGAAACAAGCCAAGCAGGTGCAGCGCCAGACACGACCAGCTCGTAGGCGGCGGCGCGGCGCGGCAGTTGTTGAACTTGCGATCACGGTCCCGTTTTTGAGTCTTCTGGCGATGGGAGTGGTCGAGTACTCTCAGCTCACACATGCCGCACAGGTGGTGAGCAACGCCTCGCGACGCGGGGCTCTGTATGCCGCCGAAAACGAGACCACCTCGACGTCGGCTGTGGAAAGCTATGTCAGAGAATATATTGCAGATTCATTTGCGAATTTGTCGGATAGCAGCGCGAGCTCGGCAGTGAGCGTGAGCGTGGCCAACAGCGCCGGCGCCTCGTTCACCAACGGCAACCTGTCCACGCTTAGCAGCGGGTCGCCCGTGGTGGTCGACGTTTCCCTGGATTTCGATTCGATTCGACTATTAAGCCACTTTGGATTGTTGGACAGTACACAATTGCAGACGTCGACCGTTGCTCGGCGCGAGTGATCGCTTGCATTGATCGCCCACATTGATCGAACGTCGTGTGAATACGTAAGTTTACTTTTCCAGATCGCTCCTTTGAACGAAAGGCTAGTATCATGACTAGTCGTCGCCCACGCCGCTACGAACGTCGGGGAACCATCCTCGTCCTGGTTGCATTGATTTCCGTCCCGTTGATCGGCATCGTTGCCTTCGCGGTGGATTACGGACACTTGATGAAGGTCCGTTGCGATCTGCAGCGCTATGCCGACTGTGCGGCACTCGCGGCTGTTCAAGACTTGGTCCCAAACGAAACGGGATATCAGGACTTGGCAGCCGTGCGGACAACCGCTCGGAGTTATGTCACCCAGAACTTGGGAGCCGGCTTCACGGTCCTTGACTCCGACATCGAAATGGGACGCTTCGACCCGACCACGATTTACTCCCAAGTGACATTGCTGAATTCCGGCATCTTCGACACGGTGCGGGTCAAGCTGCGGCGCGATTCTAGTGCCAATTCCAAGGTGCCCCTATTCTTTGCCAAGGTGTTCGGGATAGATGACTCCGACGTCGTGGCTTCTGGGACAGCCGTCCTACAGAAGGGGCGCTACATATTGCCTGGCGCAGACGTATTGCCGTTCGCGGTTTCCAAGAACGAGTGGAATTCGCTCTCCCCCGGCGACGAATTGGTGGTATACGGTGACGGCAGAGTGGAAGATGGCTCGGGAGGCACCGTTCCCGGAAACTGGGGCACATTGGACATTGGAAGCACGAATAACAGTACGTCGGACCTGGGGAACCAGATCGTTAATGGACTGGAACAGGCAGATCTCAGCGCCCTGAATTCGGATGGTCGTATTCCAACCGATGAATATATCGACGCCCAGAGTTCGACTTGGATGCAAGCCGATCCGGGCATTTCGGCAGGCATGAAAGGCTATGTGCGGCAGGTTCATGGACAGACACGAATCATTCCTCTCTACGAGGCGATGTCGGTCAGCGGCGGAGATAATCTGGAATACAAAATCACGCAATGGGGTGTGGTGAAGGTAATCGATTCCAGTTGGAACGGTGCCCAGAACATATCCGTCAAGGTCCAGAAAGCGTACGTCTACGAAGGAGATCTGCGCCCGAACCCCAGCTTGAACGGTAATGACGATCTTATCTCGGGCGCGTACACGTCGCCGGCGTTGGTCGAGTAGGGGACAGCCAAGCTCCGAACGGGCCTTGTCGGACTGGGCTTTGGTGGTACAGTTTGTGGGAACGTTTTACTTCGATCCCAGAATCTTCGTACCGGAAAACAGATGGCGTCCCCTCGAGCGGTGATTTTTGACGTCGACGGTGTACTCGTCGATTCTTATCAGGCCCACTTCCAAAGCTTTCGAGCGATGCTCGAGAAACTGGGGACGAAGTTCACCGAATCGCAATTCCGCGCCACCTTCGGCCGGACCACACGCGATATTGTCGCCGAACTCCACGATGGCGAGATGACCGACGAGGAGATTCGCCACTTTGACGATCGCAAGGAGGCTCTGTTTCGTGACATCGTGCGGCAGGATTTTCCCGCGATCGACGGGGCTGTTGAACTGGTCAATTCGCTTGCCGACGCCGGTTTTGCCCTGGCGGTCGGGTCGTCGGGCCCGCCAGAAAACGTCCAGCTCACGCTCAATTGCCTAGCCTGCGGCAACCGGTTCGCGGCCCAAGTGACCGGCGGCGACGTCACCCGCGGCAAGCCCGACCCACAGGTGTTTTTGTTAGCAGCCGAGCGGCTCGGCGTGCCACCCGATCGCTGCGCCGTGGTGGAGGACGCCCCCGCAGGCGTCGAAGCCGCCAACCGGGCTGAGATGGCCAGCATCGCCCTCACGGGCACGGCCACGCGCGAGCAGCTCTCCCATGCCCGGCTGGTGGTCGACAGCCTCCGTGAGCTGTCACCCGAGGTGATCGCCAAACTGATCGACGGCTGACGAGCATCACTTGTCGTTCCCCGCTTCCGCAGTGATCATTTCCAACAGCTTCCGATCAATCTTCGCTCGCACGGTGCGGCGGTCTAGGCCCAGCGCTGCGGCGGTTTGTTGGTAGCTGCCTAGTTTGGCGTAGACCCAGGTGCAGTAGTGGCTGAAAAGTTCGCCGAAGGTGTAAGCTGCGGCTGGCGCTGGTATAGCGGCGTTTCTGCTTCCTGCTCATGTCCAATCTCCATTGCTGGACACCGCAGGGTTAAACTGGCTACAACTTGTTGATGATGTGACCGCGACGCCGAGGCCGCACCAGTAGCAAGGCCGAGACGACGAGGCCGAGCGACAGGGTAAGCGTCGCCGGCTCGGGCACGACTGCAAAGCCGATGTCGCGAAGCGATTGCACCGTGGTGCGGCTCAAGAACGGCTCGCCGTAATCGGGATCGAGCGCGCCGGTCATCAGCTCCAACGCCTTATCGCGGCCGAATTGGTCAGTGATGCCCAGCCGGGGATCAAGGCTCCAGGGATCGCCCGGGTTGCCTCCTGAGTGCTGCTGCTGCGCATGATCTGATCCCAATGCGAGTTCTGCGTTCCCGAACTGCCCGCCAACTCCACGGGCACGAAAGACGCGTTGGGATCGAATTCCGCTTGATAGGCCGCCACGCCGTGCTGGCCCGTGTACTGACCCGACCCCAGAGAGTACACGCTGTTGGCGCTCCATTGAGTGCCGATGCCCAGGACGTGGCCAATTTCGTGTGCCAGCAGATCGTCGACGTAGTTGAGCCCCAAGAAATTGGGATCGGGATCGACCGGGCCGGGAGTGCCGTTCCAACTGCCGAAGGCGTCGATCACCCCAGCATTGACGCGCACTCGGCCGCTGGTCGTGAGTCGATAGCCGGCTTGAATGGCGGTGCCCTGCACCTGGGCGTCGGCAAAAGTCGAACCCGCCTGCACCGTGATCGAAATCCCCGTGAGCGACACGCCGGGTTGATACCCGATGACCACGCTCTCCCACATTGCTTCGGCCGTGTCGAGCGAGTCCTGGAGGACAGTAAGCTGCGCCGCCGAAAAACCCGCGGGATTCACCGTGAATTGCAAGTCGAATTGGGCACGCACCGGTTGCGAAGCAGCAAGCAGCATCAACACGGCAACGTAGCGCGCATATATTAGGCGGTCCATAAAACAACCTTCGCAATACAATAGATATCGAGAGCCGAAACACCGGGCGCCAAATTGCGCCGAAGAAAGAACCTCCACGACCCCATGCCGGGAAGCAACACGAGAAGAGTTCCGCGTCCCCATGGGTTCGAAGGAACCGGCTAGACTATTGATCGCACAAGCAAGAACCTGTTTACGGCGGAATGCCCCTGGCCGAAGCCACTGCTTCCATCGTACCAGGGATCTCGGCCCTGGCAAGAAAAGGGCCCGATTTCACTGATCTTGCCGATAATGTGGCCTTCTTCGTGAAGCCGAGGGAGTACCGTGGCAGTTGTATCTGTTGTCATTCCTGATATTGGTGGAGTCCATGGTCGCGGATACCATCAAACGATTCAGGCGGCTCCGACAGGAGGCTTCCACGGTTCGCTCCTGCCCATAGAAAACACCACCGAGAACACCCATGCCGCGGACTCGACTTGCCCCCTCGCCGACCGGAGCGCTGCACCCGGGCAATGCGCGCACCTTTCTGGTAAACTGGGCGATGGCCCGGCAGCAGGGGTGGGAGATTCTGCTGCGGATCGAAGATCTCGACGGCCCGCGAATCAAACCGGGCGCTGCCGACGAAGCGATCGACGTGCTCGGGTGGTTGGGGCTCGATTGGGACGAGGGTCCCGTGTACCAGAGCCACGACTTCGCCCCGTATCAGGAGGCACTCGCTGCGCTGGGCATCGAGGGAGCCGTCTACCCTTGTCGTTGCACGCGAAAACAGATCCAGCAAGCAAGCCTCTCTGCCCCGCACGGCGACGAGCACGAGCTGCGCTATCCCGGCACGTGCCGGCCGCTTGAACCAACGCCGGTCGAGGCCAAGTTGTTGGTCGACGAAATGGTTGCCTGGCGACTTCGCGTGCCGGAACAGGAGACAACATTTGTCGACGAGTTTGCCGGTGAGCAGCGGCACGACGTCGCGGCCGCGGTCGGCGATTTTTTGATCGGCGCCAAGGGTGGGATGCCCGGCTATCAGTTGGCCGTCGTGGTCGACGACGCCCGACAAGGGATCGACCAAGTGGTGCGCGGCGACGACTTGATCACCTCCACGCCGCGTCAACTGCTGCTCTACGACCGCTTGCGGCTCAGCCCGTTGCCCACCTATACCCATCTGCCGATGATTGTCGGCGAAGACAGACGGCGGTTGGCCAAGCGTCACGGCGACAGTCGCCTCTCGCATTATCGGGCCCAAGGCACGATTGCGGAGCGGATGGTCGGCCTGTTGGCCGAGTGGTGCGGCTGCGGGGCCCGGCGGGAGATGTCCGCGGCGGAGTTTCTGTCGGTCTTCGACCTGCAGCGCTTGCCTCGCGACCCCGTCGTGTTCACGCCGGCAGACGACGCTTGGCTTAGGGCGGGGAAGGGGTGAGAGTCCAGCGTCTAGGGTCCAGAGTCCAGAGCCAGAGGGGGAAGCCAACACAGGCTCTGGACTCCCGTTTTAACGGCACAATCGGAACAAGCGTGCTCCCGATGCCTCTTTTGCGTTTCGCTCTGCGCACACTCTGGAAAAAGCTACGCTTTCACAGGCAAGAAGTACACGATTTTTTCGGAGCAATTCAGTGATCAGCGCCAGAGACATCATGACCACGCACGTGGTCTTCATCGACCCCGACGAGCCGGTGGAGCATGCCATCGAGCTGATGCTACGCCACGGCGTAAGCGGGTTGCCCGTCGTGAATTCTTGCGACCAGTTGTTGGGCGTGATTACCGAGTACGACATCTTGGACATCATCAACGACCCCCAGACCGAGCGGAAGATGGTGTACCACTTCATGACTCGCGATCCCGTCACGATCGAAGCCGACACCTCGATCTTCGATTTGGGAAGCGTGTTCCACGGCCGGTCGATTCGCCGTTATCCCGTGACGGACGGTGGCAAGCTGGTGGGCATCATCAGCCGGCGGGAGCTGATCCGCTTCGTCCACGACGTGCGGATCAAAGTTCGGGCCGATAAGCAGACGGCTGCCGTTTGATTCGATACGCACCCCCACGTTCCAACGATAAATATCTTCCGCAGGTATTCTGTGGAAACTGCGGAACATCCGTCAGTTAGCCGATCTGCAGAGTGAGCTCTCACTCCAGCCACTGGCGATGCCACCTGAACTTCGTTGACCTGAGTGCGGTCAAGTCGGTACAGTGGGCCTGAGAGATCGGGCACGTGAATCATCTTCAGGGGGGCAGCATGAGACATCTCTATTCCGTGTGGGCTTTTGTTTTGGCGATCGGAGCGTGTTTCGGCACACTTCCGCTGAAGGCGGGCGAAGCGGGCCAGGGAGAGAAACTCTTCAACGGCAAGGACCTCGCCGGCTGGAAGGCAGAGGGCGATGCGCGGTGGGAGGTGAAAGACGGCCTGCTAGTCGGTCGCCAGGGGCCTGACGAAGAGCCGGGTGACATCTTCACCAAAGCGAAGTTCGAGGATTTCGAGTTGAAAGTGACCTACAAGATCGTCTGGCCCGCCAACACCGGTATTTGGTATCGATATCAATCACCTGAAAATGCCTACCAAGCCGACATCCTGGAATACACGAATCCAATTGCCTACTCGGGCTCTCTCTATTGTCCCGGAAAGATGTTTCTGGCGATCAATGATGACGCCAAGTTGATTGACAAGAAAGGATGGAACACGATGATGATTCGGGCCGAAGGCGATCGGCATAGGATCCACCTCAATGGGAATCAGGTTGCCGATGTCCGCGATGGCGACACCAAGAGCGGCCGCATCGGGTTTCAAATTCATGCCGGCTCCCAGTTTGCCAACATGCGAGTCATCGTGAAGGAAGTGCGCATTGGGAAATTGAAGCCGTGAGCTCCACGCAAGAAACAACGACCAATTCCAATCACCAGGGGGAGTCGACCCATGTCGGCAACAAACGGTCAGTCTGAAGCGAACCAAGACAACTCAATTGGTCGACGCAGCTTCCTCCGTAAGTCGGCTAAGGCTTCCGCGGCAGTTGCCATGCCCTACTTTGTCCCGTCCAGCGTGCTGGCAAGACCGGGTGCGTCGGGAGCAAACGACCGCGTTCGCGTTGGAATCATAGGAACCGGCGCCCGAGCAAGTGCGGTCGTGAGGGAGTCGGCCGGCATCCGCGATCTGCAGATCGTGTCGGTCTGCGACTGCTTCGCACCGCGATGCAATCTGTTTGCCAAGAACTTCGGAAAAGGCCAAGACTGGACGGTCTATGAAGACTTCCGAAAGATGATCGAAAAGGAAAATCTCGATGGCGTCATGGTAGAGACGCCGACCCATGCACGGGCGTGGATCGTAATCCAGGCGATGCAGGCCGGGATGGACGCCTATATCGAAAAACCAATGAGCCTGACCATCGCCGAAGGCCGGACCATGGTTGATGCGGCACGGCGGTACGATCGCGTTACACAGGTCGGCACGCAACAGCGTTCGATGCCGATCAACAATTGGGCCAGCGACTTGGTGAAGAACGGAGCGATCGGCAAGATCAAGACGGTCCTCGCCCCGAATTTTGTCGGCCCCGACGCATGGAAGCAGCTGCCCGCGGAGGAAATGCCGACCGGCGGCAGCGAAAACTGGTGGGACATCTGGACGAACCAAGCCGAGATGCGGCCGTACCATTCCCAAATCCATCGCGGATGGATGCGCTGGGGGGACTACGACAGCGGCGGCCTCTGCTACGGTGTAACCGGCTGGGGAACGCATTCGTACGACCAGATCCAACGCGCGCTCGGCACGGATGAAACGGGTCCGGTCGAGGTTTTGCTGGAAGAGCCGGTCCGACACGAAAAGTGCGGCAAATTCGAGAATATTATCGAAGACGCAACGCACCTGGAATACCTGCACCGCCTCGCCAAGCCGGTCGAAGGCCCGCGGGCGAAGGTTCGCATGAAATATGCGAACGGCACCGAGTTGCGGTTGCATCTCGATGGCGATTGGGGGCCGGGCCTGGGCGCCATCTTTGTTGGCGAAGAGGGAAAAATCGAGATCAATCGCAACAAGATATCCAGCAATTCGAAGGAATTGGTCCAGTCGCAAGACAATCCTGGCCCCATCACCAAGCCGGAGACGCAGTACCACATCGAAAACTGGGTCGAGTGCATCAAATCGCGTGCCCGCTGCAACGCCGACATCGAGTACGGACAGCGGGCGTCGACAATTTGCTATCTGGTCAACATCGCTCGCAATGTCGGCCGGGTCGGCGAGAAGCTCGCGTGGGATCCGGCTACCGAGCGGTTCACGAACTGTGACGAAGCCAATGCCATGTTATCGCGCCCGCGACGTAAGGGCTATGAATTACCTGATTTGAATTGAGGCGTCTAACAGATCTTCCACGCTGGATTGCATGTTGGTCGCCGACTCTAACGAGCTTTCTCCATTCGCGAACATCCGCATAATTCGCGTGCCAAAAAAACGGAAAGCCGAATCTGTGTCAACTGTTCTGAAATCGCCACTAGCGAGCAGGCGGGCCCGAAGGTCTGGCCGCCGTGGAGGTCGACTCGCGGGGCAGCAGTTCCATCGAGTTAACCAGTTGGCGATCGGCGTCGGCGAACTGTTCGATCAGCGATTGCTCAACCGTCAAAGCGATCGACACTCGCGGAAGATCCGGGGAGGCGATCAGGTAGTACCGCCATTGCACCGCCACGTCCTTCACTTTTCCCAGCGCGATCACTCCCAGGCAAGTGTTTCCCTGGGGGGTCGTCCACTGACGGCTGGCGGTCACCTTTTCCAGGTGCGTGCCGATTGACGCGCGAACGTCGCGCTCAAATTCTTCGAGCGTCGTTTCCCGGCCCTCGGAGCGCGGCGGGAGCGTCGAGAGGTTGCAGTGACCGGTTAGGTCGCCTTCCTGCAGATGGCGGAGCGACAAGACGTCGCTCTGCTCCGCCGTGATGTACCACGTGGCGTCGTGCAGAAATCGAAAACCGAGTTGGCGGTTGCCGTAGAGCAGGGCGCGACGCAACGGGAGCGAGGTGTCGCCGGCCTGGGATGCCATGTCGGCGCCGAGTTGATCTCTTCTCGCCGCGGGAACAATCGTCAGTTTCACTCGAGCGACGATGTCGAGCCCCGGCACGACGACGCTGGCCGTCCGTTTTTCTTGGATCGCCAGGTTGAACTTGGTGATTCGCTGTCGGTCGAGATGGAACAGATAGGCGCCGCGTACTTCGAGTTCGGTCGGAGCGCCGTCGATGGTTCCATGCACCGTGCCCGCCAAGCGGATTTGCACTTGGTTGTTCGATTCGCCCGTGACAATGCTGCGCACTTCGCACACGGCGACGTGATCCATGCCGAGCAGGGGTGCGATGACCGCCTTGTCGTGGTCCCAGCCTTCGCCCTCAGCGATTTCGCGGCCGGGCAGCAGCCGGTCGATCGCCAGCGAATTGCCGACCACGTTCACTAGGTCCCATTGCTCACGAGTGAGCGGTTCCGAGAGCGAACTGATCGCCACGTAACCGTCGCGAATTTCAACCGCCAGCGCCCGACGGTTCGTCGGCAACGTGCGCTGAACGCCGTCTTCCTCCACCTTGATCGTGGCCGAAGCCTCTTCGTATTGCCTCACGGAGCGAGCCAGCTCGGTTGCTTCAGGGGACCACTTCACGAGCCGCTCGTGATAGCGCACCTGCCCGGCAACGCTCACCGGCTGCGATTCGAGCTTTCCGTCTTCCTGGCTGAGCATCTGGCCACCCATCTCCAGGTCGACCGACACGGTCGTCGTGACGTCGGTGCGAAGGCTCGGTTTCAGCAGGTAGCCTGCTGCGTGGGCCGGGGGAGTCGCTCCGCCCGACCAACCCGAAAGGAGAAAAATTGAAGAAAGGAAGAAAAGTGCACGCATGGAATGGCGCCTCAAGAGTGGTCAGCGCGAAGCGGATTACGGCGAGCGTAGGGCATCGAGCGATTGGTGACGTCAGCAGGGGTCGTCAGGCTGCGGAGAAAAAACTGCACAGATATCGGCGTCATCGTCTCCGGCGCGCTGGACAATTCAGTGGAAAATACCAACTCCGCCAGATACCACCAATCCGCCCAGCTACCCACCTCGGGTGTACCCGATATCCCCTGCCTGAGAGTTTTCACCGGATTTCCGAGAATATCCGTAAGCCTTTGACTGCAAAGTATTTAGGGTGATTATTAAAGTGCTATAATTGAAGTAGTGGGGGCCGCTGACCGAACTTTCTCTCGACCCATTGCTACTAATGTGCGTACAACCATTGAGCCATGGTCGCTGATAGCAGTGGCGGCGGCGGAGTCAAGCCTGGCGTGACGAGAACGCCAGCGGTCAGCAGCGGTTGCCGGAGGCAGGCAGCGGCTGTGGGAGACGAACAGGAGAAAGGAACCAGAGCACTCGGACGTGGGCGAAGGAATCGCACGGAACACCACGCCAACTCATCAATTAGGAAGAGTTACAGTGAGAAGAGGTGGACCATGCATCAAGATTATAAAAGCCCCCTGGTGCGGTGGTTGAGAGACCGCCAGCAGCAGCAGAAAAGCCGTGAGACGGTGTTGTCGCAAATCGACGCTGCCGAGCAGTTGATTGCCAAGATCGACGCCTACGGCAACTATCCGGCCGGAGAAGTTCTACCCCACATCGCGGGCGAGCCCTTGCCCGAGGCGGGAAATCGCAAGATTTCCGGCAGCGATCTCGTCCACGATCTACGGCTGTTCGTCGAAGATCTTTCCGACTCGGCCGATCTGAGCGCCGACGCAGTGGGCGAACAAGTCTTCACGGTCGAGCAGTTGGCCAAGCAGTTCAATGTTTCGACCAAGACCATCTCGCGCTGGCGGGCTCTCGGACTGGTCAGCCGTCGGCTGGTGTTCGACGGCCGCAAGCGAGTCGGCTTCCTGCGCAGCAGCGTCGACCGATTCGTCAAGAACAACGCCGAGCGGGTGGAGCGCGGCGCGCGTTTCAGTCAATTGACCAATGAACAGCGGGGCGAATTCATCGATCGGGCTCGACAGATGGCGGAGTCGGGCATCGGTCAGCCGGAGATCGCCCGCCAGTTGGCCGCCCGCACGGGACGGAGCGTGGAGACAATCCGCACCTCCCTGCGGCAATACGACATTGAGCATCCCGATTCGGCGATTTTCCCCACCGGCAGTGGTCCGCTTACCGAGTTGCAGAAGAAAAACATCTTTCGTGCGTATCGCCGAGGAACGTCGGTCGACAAGCTTTGCCGTGATTTCAACCGGACGAAGACGACGATCTATCGCGTCATCAACGAGATGCGCGCGGTGCGGATCGCCAATTTGCCGCTGGACTTTATTCCCAACCCACGGTTTTCGCGCAAAGGCGCCGACAACGCATGCCTGGGCCCCATGCCCGAGAGCGAAACCGCAACCAGGAAACCACGACGTCCGTCGGACTTGCCTCCCTACCTGGCGAGCCTCTACGAAATTTCCTTGCTCACTCGCGAGCAGGAACAGCACCTGTTCCGCAAGTACAACTACCTGAAATTCA
Source organism: uncultured Granulosicoccus sp. (assembly GCA_964195615.1). GTDB lineage: Bacteria > Planctomycetota > Planctomycetia > Pirellulales > Lacipirellulaceae > Bythopirellula. Next base: position 14,350 of record CAXMSB010000121.1, read on the forward strand.
AGGCAGAGCGGCTGCGCGACCAGCTCGACATGGAGAATCCCAAGGCCGCGGTGATGGACGAGATCGAGTATCTGCACGAGCAGATCGTCGACCTCAAGAACCAGATCGCCCGTTGCAACTTGCGGCTTGTCGTGTCGATCGCCAAGCGGCGGGTGTCGCCCGACCAAAACTTCTTCGAGCTGGTAAGCGACGGCAATCTGTCGTTGCTGCGAGCGGTCGAGAAGTTCGATTTCGCCCGGGGCAATAAGTTCAGCACCTACGCCAGCTGGGCGATCATGAAGAACTTTGCCCGCACGATCCCTGGCGAGTATCGCCACCGCGACCGCTTCCGCACGAGCCACGAGGAGCTGTTTTCCGCCACGGAAGAGGAGCGTGGCAACCCGATCGTCGAGGAAAACTTGCAGCAGGACCGCGAGTCGAAAGTCCAGCGAATTTTGCGTCGGCTCGACGACCGTGAGCAGAAGATCATCATCGGCCGATTCGGACTCGATCATTCCCGCGAGCCGCTCACGCTCAAGCAGGTGGGCGTCGAGTTGGGAGTCACCAAGGAACGAATCCGTCAGATCGAGGCCCGAGCCCTCAGCAAGCTCCGCCTGGCGGCGCAAGAGGAAAAGATCGCGCTGGATAACTAGGCAAGCTTTCATTAGACGCCAGTCCTCCCACTGGTTTACGACCGCCGCGGGGCCCCCCTTGCCTTGCGGCGGTTGTTCTTTTTTCCGTTACTTCAAGAGGCTCTGAGGGACTGGCGTTGAGTTTCCGCCCGGGGAGACTATGATAGGACCGCATGGGCGAAGCCGGGCTGCAGAATATCGAATCGATTAACCGAAAGCTGGCGCCGGCGCTAATCCTAGCTGCGGTAAGTGCCTGGTTCTTTCGGACTTTCATCATGGGCTCCGACCTGTTCTGGCATCTGGCCGCGGGGCGGAATATCTGCGAGCAGGGCAGAGTCCCGCAGACCGATCCCTTCTCTTACACGTTCGGCGGCAAGCCGTGGGTGAACCACGAATGGCTGTGGGACATCATTTATTGGAGCATCTACCAACTCGGCCCCGACGCGGTCGCGTGGTTCACGATTGGGATCTTCATCACGATTTTCGTGATGGGCTATCTGATGGCCTACCGGTTCTGCGGTTCCGTATTTGCCTCGGGCCTTACGGTGTGGCTAGCGGCGGCGGCCTGTTTTTGGTTCTTCGACATCCGGCCTCACGTAGTGACGCTGCTGATGGTCTCGATCGTGCTCATCACGCGAGATCGTAAGTGGGCGCCGTGGATGTGGCCAGGGCTGATCATTCTGTGGACCAACCTGCACGCAGGCTTCGTTTTCGGAATCGGCATGGTCGGATTGCTGGTGTTGGTGCGCACCGTGGAGCAGTCGTGGGAAGCAAAGCGAGTCGTCATCAATTGGGGCGAGTGGCTCTCGGTCGCACTCTGTCTGTTGACATGGCTAGTGAATCCCTATGGCTGGAGAATCGCGGAGTTTCAACTCGACTATTTCTTCCACGACTCGATCTACAAGAATCTGATCGAATGGAGACCTCCCGAATTCAGACTTGATCCCACGTATTATGAAGGCTGCTTCTGGTGGTTCACACTGTTGGCCGTCGTGGGAATCGTCTTAGGGGGAGATGTGCTTGTTGGGGGCGGCGTGTTTGTTACCGCCTCGTTGCTGATGAGGAACATGAAACGCGAGAATTGGCGGTATCTTATCCTGATCGTGGCCGGGGTGTGTTTGCGACGTCATAAGCATCGCTATCTAATAGCTCTCTCTGCGGTTGCCTTTATTCTGGCCACGAACTCTCGTCGATTTATCCCTCTGTTTGTGATCATTTCTATTCCGTTTGCAGCATACGCTGTTGTCCGCTTACGAGATTTTCTTGCCCGACATGCTCCGCAGCTAAAAACTCCCTGGGCGGGAGTGGGCGCAAGCCTTGTGGCGCTGGGTTGTGCCACGTTCATGTGGAGCCAGGTGAAGCTCGGCCCGAGTCTGTTGCGAAATTGGTCGATGTCGGACGTGTATCCCGAGGAAGCGGTCGAGTATCTCAAGGCTATTGACCCATCGCAGCGAGTGATGAACTACTACAACTGGGGTGGGTACATCATACTTCATGCCCCGGAGATCAAGCTGTTCATCGATGGTCGAGCCAACACGCTTTACGATGAGGCAATCTACAAGGATTACCACACGTTTCTTAGCGGCCGTCCCAAGCAGGAGCGATTGAACCGCTACCCGGCCGATGTAGCGCTGCTGCCTGGAGGCGCCTTCTCCAATGCGTTGCAGAAACTTCCGACACCTTGGAAGCCAATCTATCGGGACTGGAATTACATCTTGCTCCCTCCAGATTCGCCGTTGCGGTCGGCCGATCTTCCCGATCCGAGCGAGGTCCTCAACGGTGGAATTCAGCCCGTGCTTGCAAAGGCCCTCAAAGCGTCAAGCCGGGGCGACAACCAGCAGGCGGCCGAATATCTTGAGAAGATCCTGGAGACGAATCCTCAGGCGTTCCGAGTTTATGGTCATCTTGCTCGAGTCTATGCCGCGATGGGTTCCATCGATCGGGTTCCCGAGCTGATCGAGCGTGGCATCCGGGAAAACCCACGACGGCGCACGGGCATGCGCTCCCAGGAGGGCACCGCCTATCTCATAGGCGGAAAACCGGAAAGGGCGCTGGCCGCCTTCAAACAGTCGATCAACAAAGGTCCATTCTCAAATCGCATTGCTATCTTCCAGCGGATCAAAGAAATCGAGCGAGAGCTGACTCGCAAGAAACGCGGGTACTGAGAGTCCTTTGGTGATCGTTTACAGCCAATCGGCGTCGACGCGCGACAGTACCAGGTCGAGCCGCTTGACGGGTTTTGACAGCGGCGAGCGAATGCGACGCGGGCGGCCTACTTCCGCCGACCAGAGATACCGCCAGGGCCAGAGGTTGTTGGCGATTTCGTAGACGTGAAAACCAGCGTTGACCAGCGGCTGAAGAACGTCCTGCGGAGACTGGCTGCGATCGGTCCACCACGCGGGAGACAACTCGACGAGGATTTCCACCTCGTCAGGACACCGCTCAAGAAACGATTGCATGCCCCGCAGCACCGCGACTTCGGCCCCCTCGACGTCGATCTTGACGACACGCGCGGTCTCGATCTCCACTGTCTCCAGCAAGTCGGCGAGGGGCGCGGCGGGGATTTCGCCCTCGCTCGGCAGCCCCCGGCTGGCAACCGTCGTGCTAAGACCTATGTTTTTTTCTGGACCGCTATAGAGCGGCAACGTGCCGACCGACTCCGCGGCGGCCTGGTTCACCGTTCGCACGCACGACTGCAAGTCGTTGTCGGCCAACGACGATTGCAGCAACTGATGAATCTTCGGCGAGGACTCGATCGCAACGACGCGGCCCTCGCCCGCCAACTGAGTCGCGGCCAGCAGTGTGTGATAGCCAATGTTCGCCCCGACGTCAACGAACGTGTCGCCGGCCGCGAGACGTCGACGAATGAACTGCGTAATGTCTGGCTCCCAGACTCCGAAAACATAGAGATAGGTTTGAATTATGTCGGGAAGCTGGCATTGGAATCGTGCGCCGTAGAAAGTCGTCGCTTGAACCGCCAGTGGTCCCCGCCACCAGGCCCACACCCGCAGCAGCACCAGCATCACGCTGAACACGGGAACGAGCACGATCGCTCGTACGAGCTTCTCGTACCAGGGAACTCTCTGCCGACTTGTCGACAGAGTCAGCAGTACCGCTCGGCACACACCGATCACCAATCTTAAAACCCGCTCCACGACTGGTCACCGTCCTCGCCACATGTAGTGGCGGTAAATGCGCAGGAAATCGCAGTACACTACAAAAAAATCTCGAAACCGGAGCTTCGAACCGGCCACGTCGCTCCAGCTCATCAACGGCTGTTCGTAGATAATCTCGGTTGCCGGCGACAGGTTGGCGGTGCGACGGAGGTTGATCGACCGGGCGATGATCTCCACGTCGAAGATCCACTTGGAGAGAAACGGATCCTGGAAGAGTTCCGGCAGGCTGTCGTTCGTCCGAAAGAGCTTCGCCCCGCACTGCGTGTCATAAATCCCCAGTCCCAGGGATCTCGCCACTGCGGAGGCGAACACACGGCCCAGGTAGTGACGGTAGAGTTTCCGACGCACCTGTCGACCGAGCAGGTTGACCCGGGCGCCGAAAACCATCTCGATCTCCGGTCGATTGCGGAATACGGCAAGCATTCTCTCGATCTCGTCGAGAGGAGTGGAAAGGTCCGCGTCCCAGAAGCCGACATAGGCCGGGTGCAACTCGATCGCCCGCAGGATGCCCGCCCGGACTGCTTCCGCCTTGCCGCCATTCTGAGGCAATTCGTGGACGAGAAACGTCTCGGGACAAGACTCGCTGAGCGTTTGCAGGACAGCGGCCGTGTCGTCGGTGCTGCCGTCGTTGACGAAAAGAAACTGTACGCCGGGGTTGTCCTGGGCGAACGCCCGGAACTCTGCCTGATCAAGCCGATCGGCCTCGTTGTAACAGGGCACGACGAGGATGAGCTCGCTCGATTGGCCGATATTCTGCTCCACGCCAGGCTCCCATTGATGTGCCGACTGCCGCTACGGTTTGCCCCTAAGATTCGAGTATAAGCTGCCGCGTCGCCGCTTATCAAGAATTCTGGCAAGTGTTGCCTGTCTACTCATCAGGTTTTTCAGCCTGGGCGACAGCCCTCCCCTCCTGTTCGCTAGAACCCCTACGGTCCCACCTGCTGGACAGCTATCAGTGTGGCTTCCACGGCTGGTCTCACTGGTCCGCTGGGTCTCACGATTGACATTGCTCGACGCTCGTCGGGTCTACTATGCTACCCGGCACAGGGGGCGTCCGTCGCAGTGATCAAGGAGTGGAAGATGGGTTTGCGCAGATGGCGAAAGAAGCAGCGACGTGAAGAAGTTCTCTCAGTCGCGGCGCCTCTGCTTCAAGACGAGCACCTTCGCAATTGTCAGGTGGTCGCCGACCGAATCTCAATGCTCGAACTTCTGCCCAAGCAGGGGGTCGTCGCGGAAGTGGGCGTAGCGTACGGCGACTTCTCGCAGGAGATCCTCGCGCGAACTCAGCCGACAGAGCTGCACCTGATCGACCTGGAGCAACGCTGGGCCGATCGGTTCGCCGACCGCAGCGATCAAGTTCAGATCCACCTGGGCGACTCAAGCGAAACGTTGGCCACATTTCCCGACGGCTATTTCGACTGGATTTACATCGACGCGGATCACAGCTACGAGATGGTCAAACGCGATACAGAAGTCGCCAAGAGAAAGATCAAGTCGGGTGGCCTCCTGGTGTTCAACGACTACACTGTCTACGACGCCTTCCTCGCCATGCCGTACGGCGTTCCCAAAACCGTGCATGAACTGTGCCGGGAAGAGAACTGAGAAATGACCCACCTGGCACTCCAGTCGACCGGCTTCTTCGACGTCGTGCTCCGCCGCATGGCGGCATAGGCTGCGGGATTCGCGGGCCAGTATCTCTTCCGACAATGTCAGGCACTATCGGCCAAGTCCTCCTCGTACTCCTCTTCTTCTTCTTCTTCTTCGAGTTCGTCCTCTTCCCACTCTTCATTCTCAGCCAGTTCGTCGTCTTCTGCCTCATCCTCCTCTTCCCACTCCTCGTCCTCGGCGAGCTCGTCGTCTTCCAGCTCTTCTTTCTCTTCCCATTCTTCATCCTCGGCCAATTCATCGTCCTCTAGCTCATCTTCTTCTTCCCACTCCTCGTCTTCGGCCAACTCTTCTTCTTCCTCTTCGCACTCATCCTCTGTGGCTTCTTCGTCTTCGAGTTCATCCTCTTCCCATTCTTCGTCGTCGGCCAGCTCGTCTTCCTCGGATTCCTCGTCCTCCCACTTGTCTTCGAGTTCGCTGTCATCTTCCCACGGCGCGGCGGCGGCTGGCTCTTCGTCCAGGTCGCTGGGTTCGTCTGTGCCGGGAACAATCTTGTTGGGGCGGCGCTCCTTGGAGACCACCGACGCAACTGTCGCCGGGCCTTCGGCATCCGCCGCCGATTCTCCCTCGCTGGACATCGCCTCCCAGTCTTCGAGCGAAATTAGCACCTCGCGAGCCTGCGAGCCGTTGTACTCGCCCACGATGCCGTCCTCGGCCATGAAGTCGATCAGTCGGGCCGCTCGGCCGTAGCCGATCCCGAGGCACCGCTGCAAGAGCGACACACTGCCCCGTCGTTCGCGGACCACTACGTCGACGGCGCCTTCGTACATATCGTCGCGGTTCTTGAGCGCACCGGGCGCGGCCGCTTCTTCTTCCTCTTTGGTCTTCAGTTCGATCAGTTCTTCGGCAAACTCTGGCGAGTCGGTGCCGACGTAGTCCACCACGGCGGTGATCTCGTCGTCGGAGAGGAAAGTGCCCTGCCCGCGCAGCAATTGGCTCGTGCCGGGCGAGAGGAATAGCATGTCGCCGTTGCCGAGTAGTTTGTCGGCGCCCATTTCGTCGAGCACCACGCGGCTGTCGGTCCGACTAGCGACCTGGAACGCGATCCGTGCGGGAAGATTCGACTTGATCAGACCGGTGATCACATCGACGGTTGGCTTTTGCGTGGCGAGGATCAGGTGGATGCCGACGGCGCGGCTTTTTTGCGCCAAGCGAATGATGTGCTGCTCGACGTCTTTGCCGGCCGTCATCATCAGGTCGGCGATTTCATCGGCCACGATCACCACGAACGGCAGTTGCTTAGGAATCGTCTCCCATTCAGCTTCGCTGGTGGGTTGAATTCGTTCGCGAAGTTCCTCCTCGCTGAGCTGATTGAAGACCGAAACGTGGCGGACGCCCGCGCGAGCCAACAACTGGTAGCGCTCCTCCATCTTGTCGACTGCCCAGCCGAGAATGGCCTCGGCCTTGCGCATGTCGGTCACCACGGGGTGCATCAGATGCGGCAGCTTGCGATAGCCGCTCAGCTCGACCATCTTGGGGTCGATCATCAGCATTCGCACCTCGTCGGGCCCGCGATTCATGAGCATCGAGACGATGATCGAATTGAGGCAGACGCTTTTTCCCGTGCCCGTTCGACCGGCAATCAGCAGATGGGGCAGCGTGGTAAGGTCCACGATCAGCGGATTGCCGGCGACGTCTTTGCCCAGGTAAACGGGGATTTTCATCCGCTTCGCCCGGCCGTTGGTCTCTTCGATCACGTCGCGTAGCCGCACGATCTGTCGGTTTTCGTTGGGCACCTCGATGCCGACCGTATTCTTGCCGGGAATCGGCGCGACGATTCGCACGCTGGGTACCCGCAGGGCGATCGCCAGGTCGTCGGCCAGGTTTGTGATCTTTGCCAGCCGCAGGCCGGCTTCGAGCTGGACTTCATACTGGGCGATCACGGGGCCGGTCTCGATTTCGATGACCTTCACGTTGAAGCCGAAGTTGCGGAACGTCTTTTCCAGCAGTCTTGCTTTTCGGCGGACTTCGCGCTCGTGCTCCTCGAAGCAGATGTCGTCCGACTCCAGGAGCAGGTCGAGCGGTGGGAGCTCGTAGTCGTAGCTCGAGCTGGTGGCCAGATCGGCGGCCTCGAGCTGGTGGATGACTTCTTCGCGTTCGCTCTGTTTGGCGGGCTTCTGCTTTTTCTTGATGCGCAGCGCGTCGGCCAGTTTGGATTTGAGTGGTTTGGCGTCGGGGGACACGTCCGCTGAAGTGGACTCGCCGGGGGTGCGGACTTTTACTGCGGGAGGGTCTTCCTCCTCTTCTTCGTCTTCTACTTCGTTTTCTTCGTCCCACTCGACGTCGTCTTCGTCTGTCTCGGCCTCGTCGTCTTCGTATTCGTACTCGTCTTCCGCTTCGCCCTCCTCGAATTCTTCTTCCAGATCAGTCTCGGGGCGATCCTTGCGTTGCCGTTTCTTGGCGTGGCCCAGGTGGCCGATCGACAGCAGGCTGCGGCCGGAGATGACGGTCGTCGCCGCGGCGAACTTCAGGAGCAGGTAGTCGGTACACAAGAGCATGCCGGCCAACAACACCGTGAACACGAGAATGTACGCCCCCGTGTTGGCGAAATTCGACTCCAGCAGCGCGTGCCCCATCGCACCCAGGTAGCCACCCGCCCCGATCTCGGGGCCGGGCGTAATTCTTGGCAAGGCCATCGTGGCAAGGGTGGCAAGCGCCACGAGCGAGGCGGCCCAGCCGACGGCGCGGAGCACGGGCTGGTCGATCCCGCGACGCCACAGCAACACCAACGACAGAGTGCCCAAGGAACCTGCCAGGTAGTACGCGCCCAGGCCGACGCTCTCCAGCAGCAGGTGGGCTACGTAGGCGCCGATCGGTCCGCAGGCGTTTTGGTAGTCGATGTGGGGCGGGTAGACGAGCGTGCTGGGCGGATCGGTCGCGTCGTAGGTTCCCAGCGACACCGCCAACAGAGCCGTAGCGGCTAGCAGCACCAAGGCCAGCAGATCAAATTTCAAACTGCGGTTATCGAACATGGATGCCGGGGGGATCCGGTGTCTTCGACCGCGCCCGCCATCATGGCAGCAAGCGGTCCGAGTCGCAGGGCCCATCCGTGCCCGAGTTCATTGTCCCTTGTTGCCCATCCTGGAAACTCAGCGCGAAGCGGGCGCAATGCGAGCCTACCTACTTCGCTCGTTTCATGGATCGGCTTGATTGGCCCGGCAGAATCAGGCTTCGACGGTCGGGCGCTAAGAGTTGCCTGTTTGGGATGATACGCACAATCGAAAAGCCCGGGGACTGCAACCCTGGACTTCTCGACGGTGCATCAGTACTGTGGGGGTCAATCCGACAGGGGAAAGTTGCGCAGCGGACGAAACCGCCCATCCGGCGTCGCCTGCAAAATGGCTACGACTCGGCCCGAACGGTCGATTCCCGCGACGTCCCGCTGGGAGTGTTCATCGGGCCAACGGGCGGGCTCGATCCGCCCTTCGTCGCGGAGGATTGTCCGCCCATGGTGCAATTCGACGATTTCCGCGTCGCTGAGCGAGATCCACGAGACTGCATCCACCAGCGAACGGGGAGAGAGCAGCACCTGCTCGATCCGGTCCTCAATATCATCGACGTCAACTGCGGTGCTGACGTTGATATTGCCGATCGATTTTCTTTCCAACGCGGCCATGACGGCTGCCGTTTCTAACGATTCTGCCAGATCGCGGCCCAGGGCGCGAACGTAGGTGCCGCTGCCGCAGTGGATGTCGAGCACCAGCTCCGGGTACTCGTAGCGGACGAGTTCCAGGGAGTGAATCGTGACGGGTCGCGGGGCGAGCTCGACGCTCTCCCCCCGGCGGGCCAGTTTATACGACCGCTGACCCGCGACGTGGATCGCCGAGAAGACGGGAGGACGCTGTTGGATGACACCGGTGAAGCCGACGAGTGCCGATTCGATCTGAGTGCGCGACGGAATGGGGGCCTGCTGGAGCTGTTCTACCTCGGTATCGACGTCGTCGCTCTCGCTGCGGCAGCCCAGTTGGAAGGTGGCTCGATAGGATTTGGGGAGCCGGTGGGCGTATTCGACGAGTCTCGTCGCCTGTCCCACGGCAACGATCAGTACGCCGGTGGCCAATGGGTCGAGCGTGCCGGCATGACCCGCCTTGGCTGGGCGCACGAACCGATGCACGCGGTTCACTACGTCCCGCGACGTCCACCCAGTTCGTTTGTTGATGTTCAGTATGCCGAACATTGAATCCTAAATCACTTCTGATTAAACGCAGAGGGCGCAGAGAATCGCAGAGGACCGCTGAGCATTTCTTTCTTTAAGGGACTCTGCGAGTCTTAGCGATTTCCTGCGCTCTCTGCGTTTAATCTGACTCCGAGCTTTCCAGCCCTTCCCGCAGGGGCCTTCATGCAGGATACTGCACATTCCTCGAACAATCACCCTCTCCTTGGGTAACTCACCTTGAACGACGCGGATTCATTGGAAGATTCACCAGAACTTGTGCAGACACTCACCGAACATGGGCTTGAACTGCCGGCGGATCAGATTGCGCTGCTTGACCGCTATCGGGTCGCGTTGTGGCGGTGGAATGAGCAGCTCAATCTGACCCGGCATACGACGCTCGAAAAATTCGTTGGTCGCGATGTCGTCGATAGCCTGCAGTTGGCCGAGCTGCTCCAGAAGGGCGAGCGGGTGCTCGACGTCGGCACGGGCGGTGGCGTGCCTGGGCTGGTGTTGGCCATCTGCCGGCCCGATTTGCGAGTGAGCGTGTGCGAATCGACGCAGAAAAAGGCCCGCGTCGTGCAGGCGATGGTTCAGGAACTGGGGCTTTCCGTGCAGGTGTACGCCTGTCGGGCGGAAGAAGTGTTGGAACTGCAAACTTTCGACACGCTCACCGCGCGGGGCGTGGCGGCCCTGGCCAAAATTCTCACCTGGGTCGAGCCCTATTGGGAGGCGTTCGACCGATTGCTCCTGGTCAAGGGGCAGCGGTGGGTCGAGGAACGGGGCGAAGCCCGGCACCGTGGCTTACTCAAATCGCTTCACCTGCGCAAAGCGGCCACTTATCGAATTTCGGAAGATCATGCCGAAAGCGTGATTCTTAGCATTCGGCCTCGGTCGGAGTCCGATTCCGCTTGATTTCCGGTTGCAGTGGCCAAGACTTTCATGGTGATGCAGGGGGATGGAAGGTAGCCCGGCAATCGTTTAGAATTGCGGGTCTCGCAACCATCGATCGTTTTTGCCCCCCGCGGGCATTGCTTTGAGCTTATTCAGTAATTTCAATGGGAGACTCACTCGTGGCAAAAGAGACCAAAGAAGTGACAGGCAAGGAACAACCGCAGGCCGCTACTCCTTCAGATCAGGGGCAGCAACAGCAACAACGCGTGCAAGTCGATGACACGGGCGCTGCCTGCTCTTATGCCAACTTCTGCCGCGTGACTGGCACGCCTGAGGAACTGATCGTCGATTTCGGCCTCAACACTCAGCCGTTCGGCGTGCCGGCCGATCCGGTGAAGATCACTCAACGGATCGTTACTAACTACTTCACGGCCAAGCGGATGTTGCACGCGTTGCATCTGTCGGTGCAACGGCACGAACAGGCTTTTGGCGTGTTGGAAACCGACGTGCAGAAGCGCGTTGTGGCAAAACCGCAAGCACCACAAGCGTAGGGCCAAGCAGGGACTATCCTTGCTGGCTCAAGATCCGGCTTTTTTCCATGGCGTCTTCCGCCAGGCGGATGTATTCCATGTTGTTGGTGGCGGCGTAGGCGCGTTGGTAGGTGACGCTCATCGCGGTGAAACTGAACGGATCGTCCGCTTCCAGTTCGCAGACGCGTGCCGCGTGCTTCACGGCTTCCTCGTGTTGCCCCAATCGCTGCAGGACGACAGCCGAGGCGGAGTGCGCCAGCGCGTAAGTCTCGTCGACCGCCAGAGCTTCTTTGAGTTTCGCCACCGCTCCTTCCAGATCGCCTTGTTCCTTCAGTTGATCGGCCGCATCATAAAGTTGAGACACCTCGGACATCGCAAACTTACCTCCTGGAAATCGAAACCACAAATCGGAACGCGCTGGGCGTCACTGTGGTTGAGTGTACTGCAAACCATTGCCTTTCGCCCAGGGGTTCAACCTTGGGGAAACTGCCGGCAATACTCGTAGAGGGCCATCGCCGTGGCCGTGGCGACGTTGTAGCTGTAAGGCAGACCCCACACGGGGATCTCCACCACGTCATCCAGTTGCTCCAATACCTCCGGAGTGAGCCCGGTCCGCTCGTTGCCGATCACCAGGGCTGTGCGTCGCAGGAAGTCGTAGCCGTCGAGGCCCCGCGAGCCGGTGGTCTGCTCCAGCCCGACCAGGCGGTATCCGTCGTTCCGCAGTTGGTCGAGCACCGGCGGCAGAGTGCGGTGCGATTCGATGTGGATTGTGTCGGCCCCATCGCGGGCAATTCGGCGTTCGAGCTTGGCCGGGCCGGTGCAGATAATCCGCTCCATCCCACAGCAACTGGCGGCCCGGGCGATTCGCGACAGGTTCACATTCGAGCGCAGCGGGGCACAGACGACCAGGAGTTCCCGAGGCCGAGTCAGCTCTCGCGGCGGTTTGTGCCGTTGGTGTTCGTACAACAGTCTGATATCTCCTTTGAGCGAAAAGCCCAAACACGCTATGCTGGCGTTCCTGTGGTAGCCAGCGGATGGCTCCCTGCCCCCTCTTGGAGCCTGCCATGCCCCTCGATGCCCGAAATCTGTTTGCCATTACGGCTCTGGTTCTGCTGCTGGCGGCGATCGTTTGGGCCACGATGGGCACCGCGCTCCCGCCGGCTGATTTTACTTTCTGCAATGGTACCGAGGTCAAGAGCTTCGATCCCGCGATCGTCAGCGGCCAGCCCGAGGGGAACATCCTCCGATGTCTGTTCGAGCAGTTGACTCAGTGGGATCCCGAGACGCTGGAGCCGATGCCAGGCGTAGCCGAAAGTTGGGAAATTTCTGACGACCAACGCACCTACACCTTTCATCTGCGCGACGAAGCCCGCTGGTCAGACGGCTCGCCGGTGACGGCCGACGACTTTTACTATGCTTGGCGGCGATTCCTGGGGCCTCGCACTGCCGCGGAATACGCGGTACTGGCATGGTACATCAAGAACGCGCACAGCTACAGCCTGGGCGGCAGTGGAATCTCGCCCGGCGACGCCGTCGAGGTAGAACTCAATCTGCCGGTCGACGCAACCAACACGCTACGTGGCGAATTGCTCCACGGTAAGTTGATCTCCGTGGAGAACGCCGACGATCCCGAGAGTCGCACGTTCCTCATCGAAATCGACGGCCAGCAACAGCGCTTCGACCCAGCCGACGACCAGGATGCCGTCGGTCAGCCCGTCACGGGCACCCGATGGTGCCGGCAGGTGTTGCTGGACTTTCGCGAGGTGGGCGTCGAAGTGTTGGATTCCCAGACGCTTCGGGTCACACTGGAAAGCCCAACGCCCTACTTTCTCCAACTGGTGGGATTCTATCCCTTCTCGCCAATCAATCGAAAATGCCTGGAGACGCACGGTTCGCCGGGCTGGACCAAGCCCGACAGCATTGTCGCGAACGGTCCGTTCAACGTCCTGTTCCGTCGCATCCGCGATCGCATTCGCATGGTCAAGAGCAAAACTTACTGGAACCGCGATGCCGTGCGGCTCGGCGTGGTCGACGCCCTGGCCGTCGATTCGAACTCCACCGCCTTGAATCTGTTCATGACGGGCAAGGCCGATTGGATCTTCACCGTACCACCGGCCGCTCTGCGCATCATGCTCGAGCAAGATCCGCCCCGCAACGACATCAATCCCTCGCCATATATCTCTTCTTACTACTACATGCTCAACACGACGCGAAAACCGCTCGACGATGTTCGGGTTCGCAAGGCGCTCTCGCTGGCGTTGGATCGCGAAGAAATCTGCACGGTGATCCTGGGAGCCGGCGAAATGCCGGCTTACGGACTCGTGCCGCCGGGCATGGTGGGTTACGAAGGTCAGCAGTGCGCCGCTGCGGACCCCGAGGAGGCACGTCGGCTGCTGGCCGAAGCCGGCTATCCAGAAGGAAAAGGGTTCCCTCGGATGGATATCCTTTACAACACCGACGAGGCGCACCAAACGATCGCCGAGCTGATCCGCAAACAGTGGCAGCGCGAGCTGGGCATCCAAATCAAAACTCGTAACGAAGAGTGGGCCTCGTATCTCTCCAGCCATCGCCAGATGAAATACAACGTCAGCCGCCGCGCGTGGGTCGGCGACTATCTCGACCCGAGCACGTTTCTCGACATGATGGTCACCGGCGGCGAGCAGAACAACACGGGCTGGAGCAATCCGGAATACGACCGCCTTATCAAGGCGGCGGCTCGAGAAGTCGACCCCGAACAGCGGATGCAGATCTTTCGACAGTCGGAACGGATCCTCATGGACGAACTGCCGATCTTGCCGATCTATTTTTATGTATCCAAAAACATGGTGAAGCCGTACGTGCGGGGCTTCTACAACAATATCCAAGACACGCACCCCGTGTGGGCGATGTGGATCGACCGCGACCACGAGGGTCCGAACGAGTTCATGAAAGGCCGGCCATGATCGCGTTTTGCGTGCGACGAGCGATGTGGATGGTGCTCACGCTGTGGATCGTCTTCACGGCCACTTTCTTTCTGATGCGCGCCGTTCCGGGCGGACCGTTCGATGGAGAGCGGGCCCTGGAACCGGAAATCGAAATGAACATGAAGCGGCGTTACAACCTCGATAAGCCGCTGCCGGTGCAATACGGGATCGAAATGTGGAACTACTGTCGGGGCGACTTTGGTCACAGTTTTAAGATGGGCGACTACACCGTCAATCAAGTGATTGCCGAGGGTTTGCCGATCTCGATCACGCTGGGGCTGTTGGCATTGGGTTTCGCGGTAACGCTCGGGCTGCTGGCGGGCATCACGTCGGCCGTGTTTCGCGGCGGTTGGGCCGACGTGCTGCTGATGCTCGTGGCGACGATTGGAGTGGCGCTGCCCAGCTTTGTGGTCGCGGGCATCTGCATCATCTTCTTTGTATTCTTGATCCCCCTGTTTCCTGCGGCGGGATGGGGGGAGCTGAATCAGTTGGTGCTCCCCGCGTTGTGTTTGGGAGCCCCCTACGCGGCATACATCGCTCGTATCTCGCGCACCAGCATGCTAGACGTGCTGTCGCAAGACCACATCCGCACCGCCAGGGCCAAAGGCGTCGGGCCGGTGCGCGTGGTGATGGTTCACGCCCTGCGCGGGGCGCTCTTGCCGGTTGTCTCATTCCTGGGGCCGGCGATCGCGGGCATTCTGACCGGGTCGTTGGTGGTGGAGCAGGTGTTCGCCATCCCCGGTCTGGGATCGCACTTCGTCTATGCGGCCCTGCAGCGCGACTACACACTCGCCATGGGGTTGGTGATGCTCTACACGGTGCTGTTGTATTCGATGAACTGGATTGTCGACATTTCGTACGCCGTGCTCGACCCACGCGTGCAACTGAAGTAGGAACGTAAGGAATATTCACTTGAGCACCGACAATGCCAGACCGAACGACTCTACGAGCAAAGTGCCCGCGACCAAAGGGATGTCGCTCACGCAAGATGCGTGGCGGCGACTGCGCCGCAACCGGGTGGCGATGGTCTCGTTGTGGACGCTGGTGGTGATCTGCGTGCTGGCGTTCTTCACACCACTGCTGCCGCTGCAGGCTCCCGACTTCACCCAGACAAGTCTGCAATATGCCGAGCCGATCGCGACGCCCTTCTGGTTGCCAACCCTGGAGCTCGACACCGAACTGATCGCCAGCACGCCCGAAGCCGTTGCCCAGTTGGAAACAGAACTGCCCGCTCTGGAAACTGCCCTCCGACAGGCTGACCAGCAGTTTGACCGGGCCGACGCGGCACTGACCGACGACCTCACGCAAGAACAGCGCAAAGAAGCGTTGACCACGGAGCAAGCCCGGTACGACGACGCCAGATTCGCCCTGCGACAAAAACAGGCCGAGATTCAAGACACCGTGCAACAGCCCTATCGCAAGCTCGGATTTGCCAATTTGGGCGGACTGAGCCGTTGGATGGTGCAGATGCGGTTCGCCCTGTTCGGCAACCGGAGCATCAATTCCGTCTGCGGCCGCGATCTGTTGGGCCGCGATATGCTCTCGCGACTGTTCTGGGGCGCCCGCATTTCGTTGATCGTCGGGCTGGTGGCCACGATCGTGTCGCTCTCGATCGGTGTGACCTATGGCGCGGTGGCGGGCTACTTCGGCGGTTGGGTCGACGACGCCATGATGCGACTGGTCGACATTCTCTATTCCGTTCCGTTTATCTTCGTCGTAATTTTTCTGATCACGATCCTGGGCCAGGAGGACGTTGCCGACGAGCTCACGTCCATGGGTATCGATCGCATCACGGTCTTTTTCTTTGTGGTGGGCGCTATCTATTGGCTCACGATGTCCCGAGTGGTCCGTGGGCAGGTGATTTCGCTGAAGAATGAACTGTTCGTCGAGTCGGCTCGCTCGCTGGGAGCGGGGCAGGCGCGGATTATCTTCCTCCACTTGCTGCCGAATCTGTTCAGCGTGGTGATCGTTTACCTGACGCTGACGATTCCTCGCGTGATGTTGTTCGAGGCGTTTCTTTCGTTCCTGGGTCTGGGCGTCGAACCGCCCGACGTCTCGTGGGGTCTGTTGGCCAACGAGGGGATCAAGGTTATCACGCCGGTGAAGATCTATTGGTGGCTGATTTTGTTTCCCAGCATGGCCTTGGGCGTCACGCTACTGGCGTTGAACTTCCTCGGCGACGGGCTACGCGACGCGCTCGATCCCCGCCTGCGGGACGAATGACAGTTTTGAAGAATCAGAACCGTTCACAGCCGGAGTTCGACGATCACTGACCGAGCCCCGGATCCATGTCCGGGTCGAAGGGCAGTTCGTCGAGGTGCTCGATGTACTCCAGCGGGTCAAAAGGCAACTTGCTGAGATCCACCGGCGGTTTCGCAAGTGCCTCGACCTCGGGCGTGGCGTTCTCGATCCCCGTCCAAGGAATTCCGTGGACCTCTTGCGAGTCGGGATATGTTTTCTTCCAGAGATCGTGCCTTAATTTCATCCGGTTGAAAGGACTCTTGAGGTGAATCAGATTCACCAGCATCGGCGACGACTCACGCGGATCAGCCGGCAAGAAGAAGAACGCAGCAGGGATTCCGCTTGATTCGCCGATCGGGTCGGACGAGATCCAGTGTCGCTTGTAACTGCCTTTGACTGTGGCACCCAGATTCGGTCCCGCGTAGATGAAAACGTGGTCGCGACGGCTGTGCGTGTCGCCGTTCACCAGGAGCGACGTCTGGTCCAGACCGTCGACGACCCGATCAGTGGGAATGTACTTGAGGGCACCGGCCACGCGAGCGAAAGTCGTGTACAGGTCGGTTTCGTGAATGATGTCGCCGACGAGTTGCCCCGGCTCGATCACGCCCGGCCACCAGGCTTGAGCCGGCACACGTACGCCGCCTTCCAGGAAGTCGCCCTTGCCGCCGCGATAGATGGTTTCGGCCATGCCTAGTCCGGGCGGTGGGTTATGCGACATCGGACCATTGTCCGCCATGCACACTAGCAGTGTATTCTCGGCGATACCAAGCTCCTTCAGTTTCGCTATGACTCTCCCGACAAAGGGATCGACGTTTCCCTGCAGTCCATCCTGCAAGATGCTCCTCGAACTCGAAACCTTCTTGGGATTTGGAATGAAGCTCGTCAGGTTCGGCCAATTGGCGACGTAGAAAGGCTTGCCGGCTTTGGCGTTGCGTTCGATGAAGTCGAGCGTTCGGCGCTGGGCCTCAGGGTCGATCTTCATGTAGTTATCGTGAGAGTTGTCGCCCCATTGCCGCGTCGGTCCGCCCTTGGTGCCTTCGGCCATCTGCACCCAGCCCTTGGTGATAAACGTATCGTCCAACTTGTAAGGATCCTTAGGCAGCATGTCTTCAAACAAGCCGATCGATGCGTTGGCCCCTTCAGCAAGTCGGGTGTTTAGCGACAAGATCTGGTTGTAGCCAGTGAAAAACGCTTCGTCGAAACCCTGATTGTGAGGGTAGCTCTCTTCGATGTCGCCCAGATGCCACTTGCCGTGGAATGCTGTTGCATAGCCCGCCTTGGAAAGCACTTCGGCCAGGGTGACTTCCTCTTCGCGCATGCCGTGCGATTCACGGAGCATGCCGATGTTGTACATTCCACTGCGAACGGCATAGCGACCGGTGACGCAAGCGGCCCGACTAGGCGTGCAGCCTACCTCGGTGTACATGCGAGTAAACAGAATGCCCTGGCGGGCCATCTCGTTGAGATTCGGTGTTCGCAAACCTCGAACCTGCTGAATGGCTGGGATGCCGACATCGCCAAAGGCTGTGTCGTCCCACATGATGTGGATGATATTCGGCGGCCGACCGTGTTTCTTTCGCAGTGCGGCTAGCCTGGCATCAAGCGCCTCGTCTTCAGCAGCCCAGCGCTGGCCGTTTTGGGCCTCTAGGATGTAGTATTCCGCGTCGTGAACAATCTTGTTCCGAGCATCAGCGAACCCGCCCAGCAACACGACCGAGAGGGTTACTCCAAGCAACATTCTTTTCAGCACAGTCATCACAATCGCCCTCTTTCCGTTTCTGAGAGAAGCGGCAAACAAGAACCGAACGGTTCGAGAGTGTACCACACGCCTCGAAAGGAAGCGTCAGGCTCCTGAGGCGAATTGCGGCTTGTACCTAGCGGCAACCGGCAGGGGGGGAGAGTGTGCGATTGGGGAGGCGTTACCGCAATCCACAGCCAACATCGCTGTGCTTACACCAGCGGTTAGGAATCGGCAGACGCTCGCACGCGCCGCGCCCGAAGCGCCACGTCAATCCCCCGGCGACCCAGTACGATTCAGCCGTCACGCCCGAATTGCCGAATTGGTCTTTGGCATCGAGCATGCCGCCGGCATTCATGTCGAGGTCAACGCCCGGGAAGAGGTTCCGAATGCCGAACCCGCCGGAGATGCGGTGCTCGTTGATGGCCGGGAACTGGGACTGCAGGTACTGAACGGCCGGCACCCCGTCGGGCGGGATGATGCCGCCAGCAGCCAGCGACGTCGCGTCGATCATGATGTTCTCGGCAAACGTATAGCCAGCGCGGAGGCGGATCTTGCGAGTAAGTTTGTATTGCAAACCCGTCTGTACGATGAATTGGTCGCCCCAAAGAGCCCTGAAGAAGTCGGTCTTCCCGTAACGCTTGTAAAGGATGTCGCTCGCCAGCAGCAATCGCCCGTCCATCAGGTGGTCGTTGGCGATGCCCCAGCCGAAGGTCTCTGGCAGGTCCATGTGTATGTCTTGCACGGTCGAAAACGCACCGCCGCCGATGCTGATTCGGACCATGTCCTCAAAACGGAAGCTCTGTTTGGTCATCCAGTAGAAGCCGAGTGTTGTGTGGTTGGTCGCGTCGTAGGTGGTGCCGAACAGACCGCGCAGACCGTAGGCGGGCGTGGCCGCGCTGAGCCCGGAAAAGGGGCCGTCAAGAATTGCGGTCGAAACAACGATCTCTGCACCGACTGCCATGCGTTCGGTGAGCTGTGCGCCGACGCCGCTGCCAATGTTGAGGCCAAGCAAACTGGCGGCTGAGCCGTTGCTGTTTGGGTCGGTCATGTATTTGACGCCGAGGCCCGACCCGGAGAGGAAGCCAGCGCCCCAGGTGATAGGCAGCCCGAACGCGGAAAAATCTTGCGTGACGACAATGTTGCCCAAGGTGCTGCCAGGTTGCTCCGACTTGGCCTCAAAGGGCGAGACGCCCGCCAGGGGCAGGCTCGCGTCGTTATCGACGTTAATGGTGGGCTCTACCCAGCCACCGCTGAAACTGAACTGTGTGCCGCGGAACTGCGTGAGCGTTGCCGGGTTGCCGGTGAAAGCTGACTGCACGTCTTGCGGTCGGGCGACGCTGACGCCGCCCATACCGCCAGCGGCCGGGTTCAAATTGGCATGTATTTCGACGCCGAAGGCCTGGGCCAAGGCGTGCTGCTGAAGCGAACCGGCAAGCGTCACCGCCGAGAGGACAATGAGCAGCGAGGCAACGGGGCGAAGCCGACGGGGCATGATGAATCCTGGGGCCGAATCACAAGGGTACTAACGAGAAATACGAATATCCTTGTCGTCAGGATCGGCCCCGATAAAGCGCCTGAACGAGTTGAAACGGGGGATTTAAGCCCGCAGGGGCCAGTCCTGTTCGGGAAGGGCCGGTTGTGCGGGTTGTGCGGGGGGAGGAGAGAAAGAGTCAGTGGCCTCGAACTGCGGGAAGGGACCACAGCAGGATTCCGAGCGGAGGATCATGCGTCGCTGACGGAAATGTGGGGAATTGCTGCTGGCCCACAGCTTCTCGACGGAGCGACACCCACGTTCCGAGCTGGCCGCTGAACTAGGCAAGCTTTGCCGGTTGTAGGGGATGCTCATCCAATCTTAACACTGTTTTGGCGGTATAGTCCCTCCAACCAGTGCTTGCGCTCTTACCGGCCTGCCGATACTTCCGGCAGAAGCGTTTTATTGATGATTGCGCGAAGATTGAACCCCGCCGCCCAGTATTTGCTAGCGAAATCCGGGCTTCCGTTGGGCGCCCTCGGTTCACCGGTCGCGCAAGCATCAATAACCAGCAATGGCGGTGAGGGGGAATCTCATCGAATTGCCCGAGCGAATTTGGCATCCGCCGCGGCCAAGGCAGTCTTCCGGTCGTACTTCGCTCACTCGGTTTTCGCGCCTGGGCAGCTTCTAGGACAAAGAACATAGCTTGAGAGCATCCGACCATGAAGGTCCTAGTTCACGATAGTTTTCCGTGGCGATTTGGTTTGCTTCGCGAGTTCGTCATCGTCTGGCTTGGCGCGATCGGCTTGCTGACGCTGCTGGCACTGTCGGTTCGGGCCGAGGAGTCGACCGTTCGTCCGCTGCCGCCCGTGGATGACGATGTGGTTCAGCCGGTCGCGTTCTACGATATGTTTCTCGCGGAGAGCGAGAACGGTGCGTCGGAGTCGGCCATGGACCAGCGGCTCATCACATTGGAGGAAAACTACCTGAACCTCAGCGAAGACTACAGCGAGTTGAAGAAAACGCTCAAGGCGAAGCCGAATCCGGGTCATGGCGAGTCGGCGATGAAAATCAGCGGCCGAGTCCATATCGACCATTGGGCCTTTCCCGGCACTTCGCCCGGCGTAAACATCTATGAGAACAACGACCCGACGATCACGCCGCAAGACCGATTCGGTTTCCGCCGCCTGCGGTTTGGTGTGGGTGGTAAGCTGTGGAAGACGATGGTCTACAAGATCGAAATGGAATTTGCCGCCGGCAACAAAAGCGAGTTCCGCGATGCCTATCTCGGCTGGAACGATCTTCCATTCTTACACACGCTGTTGATGGGCAACCAGAAGCGTCCCTACGGATTGGACCACTTGAACAGTAGTCGCTACAACGTCTTTATGGAGCGACCGTTCGTGATCGAAGCGATCAACCAGGACGCCCGTCGCCTCGGCATTGCCTCCTATGGGTCTTCTGAGAATCAGGCCTGGAACTGGCGGTTCGGGGTCTTCAATCAACGATTGGTTCAGGACGAGGGCAACTACACCAGCGACCACTATCAGCCGGAAGGTGCTGGCCGCTTGGCGAACACTTTTTGGTATGACGAGTCGTCTGACGGCCGAGGCTATGGTCACTGGGCCGTCTCGGGCACGGTGGCCAATCCCGACGGCAGCGGCCTTCCCGGCCGGGCCACCAACGAAGCTCGCTTCCGCACTCGCCCCGAAGCACGGAGCGTGAGCCGATGGATTGACACGGGCCTGATCGACGGCGCTGAGGACTACCAGATGGTGGGTCTGGAAAACGTCTGGAACTTCGGTTCGCTGCAGGCAGTGGCGGAGTATCAGAATCTGTTCCTGCAGCGCGACGGCGACAGCGACCTGCACTTCGACGGCGGCTATTTTTACGTTGCCTATTTCCTCACTGGCGAACACATGCCATGGGAGCGCAAGAGTGGCACTATCGGCCGCGTGAAACCCTTCGAGAACTTCTTCCTCGTGAACACCTGCTGCGACGGAGTTCAGGGCGGCTGGGGCGCTTGGCAGGTTGCCTATCGCATGTCCTACGGCAACTTCTCCGACGCCGACATCCGGGGCGGCCGCGGCTTCAGCCATACCTTGGGACTCAACTGGCATTGGAACCCCTACGCCCGCATGCAGTTCAACGCCATCTACGGTGAGATCGACGACCGCGAAGGTTTTGATGATGCCGACCCGCCCAACTCGCTGGGCCCCGTCGCGGGTCACTACACGATCCTGGGTACGCGGTTCATGGTCGACTTTTAATGGTCTCGTTCCCACGCGGAGCGTGGGAACGAGAAATCACACACATGTCTTCAATAGTCCCTCAGCAGCGGGGAAGGAATCTTGCCATGAGACACTTTTTACAACTGACCGTGGCGCTCAGCACGACATTCTGTCTAACAGCTGCATTGGTTCCGTTGACCAATGTACAAGGCGAGGGCCTTCGGCAACCTGCGGCTCTAGTGGCCGCGGAGGCGGCGCCGGCTGCCGCCGCAAAGACCACGGTTGAGAAGGATTCACAAGTAAAGCCCGCGGGCTGTTGCGACGGCGGCAACGCGTGCTCCGGCGGCGGTTGCTGCGGCAGCGGTTGTTGCTGCGAACCTGTCTGCTGCCCTCGGTGCGTGGTCGGCGAGGTCGAGAAAAGATGCTGGAACGTCAAATGCAAGAACGTCTGTATCCCCAGATTTCGCTGGCCGTGGGAGTGTCGCGACAAGTCCAGCGGCGGCTGCGACGCCGATTGCGGATGTGCTGAGGACACCTGCTGCGGCGACGGCCGCTGTGGAACTCCACCCAAGTGCGGTCGAGTCCGCACCGTCAACACACTGGAGCAGCACAAGTACACGTGCAAGGAGTGCGGCTACGAGTGGGACATCAAGTGTGTCTGCCGGCCGAAAAAGAAGCACCACTAGAGATCGCAAGACGGCGTGCCGCCCAGCGGCGCTGTGCAGTCTAGCTCGTTTCGCGATCGAGCCACTTCTCGACTGTGGGCGCCCTGTAGCCTTCCATTCGGTCGAGCAGTTTCGTTGCGTCGACTTCTGAAAGCAGCATGTCTCGGTGTTCGCGGGCGACAAAGCGTTGCGCAACCGCATGGTTCAGAAAGCTGAGCAACTGATCGAAGTAGCCGCGCACGTTGAGAATGCCGCAGGGTTTGGCGTGCAGGCCGAGCTGCGTCCAGGTGAGCACTTCAAACAGTTCTTCGAGCGTCCCCAGGCCGCCAGGCAGCGCGATCACGCCGTCCGAGAGATCGGCCATCGTCGCTTTCCGCTCGTGCATGGAGTCGACGACCCTCAGGTTGGAAAGTTCGTCGTGAGCGACTTCCTTGGCAACGAGGCCAGCAGGAATCACCCCGGTGACGTGCCCGCCCGCTTCGAGAACGGTATCCGCCAGCACGCCCATCAGGCCCACCTTCGCGCCGCCGTAGACCAGGGCACAGCCTCGTGCGACGAGTGCAGATCCCAGCTTCCTGGCAGCGGCTTCGTATTCCGGAAAGGCTCCCAGATTCGAACCGGCGAATACACAGACGTGCTTCATGAGGAGGGGTTCTCTGTGCTGCCTGACTGGGATCTGAATTGTCGCGGAGTCACCATTAGAAACTTTCCGCAGGAGATTTCAAGCGCCCCCACCGCAATCCAAGCTCATGTCGCGGCAATCCATGTCCGGGATCAGGCAAGTACGTTGTTGAGAGGACGTTTCTTGCTGTTGCTGTGGCAATGTTCTAGGATAGGCAGACTTGAAGAACCGCGGAGACGGTTTTCTATAGCCTCATCAGATTCATCGATCGGAAAACCTGCATGATCAGCTCGCTTGCACCGCTCGTCTCTTTGCTTCCCATTCTCGTTGTGGCAGTCTTCCTGGTCGGGCTCCGTTGGCCGGCGAGCAGGGCGATGCCGCTCTCTTACGTCACGGCGGTTGTTGTTGCCTTGTTCTACTGGCAAGTGTCGCCGCTGCAGGTGACGGCCGCTTCGGTGAAGGGATTGGTCATCGCCGCGACACTGCTGTACATCATCTTCGGTGCTATTCTACTGCTCAACACGCTGCGCGAAAGCGGCGGGTTGGCCGTCATTCGGCGTGGGTTCTCCGACATCACTCCCGATCGCCGCGTGCAGGTGATCATCATCGCTTGGCTCTTCGGTTCGTTTATCGAAGGTTCCGCCGGGTTCGGTACACCCGCGGCCGTGGCGGTGCCGTTGCTCGTGGGGTTGGGATTTCCTGCCATGGCCGCGATTCTTGCCGGCATGTTGATCCAAAGCACGCCGGTGTCGTTCGGCGCATTGGGTACGCCGATCCTCGTCGGGGTGAACAAGGGGCTCGACGGTGCTCCGCAAGTGGTGGCGCTGGCCGACGAGCTCGGCTTCGCCACGTGGCAAGAGCTGCTGCCGGTGATTGGCGCCCACGTGGCCATCTTGCACGCCGTGGCTGGAACGCTGATCCCGCTGTTTGTCGTTTCCTTGATGACACGATTCTATGGCCCCAACCGCAGCTTTCGCGATGGCTTGCGGATTTGGCGATTCGCCTTGCTGGCGGCTTTTGCGATGACGATTCCTTACGTCATCATCGCCCACTTGCTGGGACCGGAGTTTCCCACGCTGTTGGGTTCGCTGATTGGCTTGACCATTGTTGTGCCGGCCGCCAAGCGTCGCTGGCTGCTGCCGAAAGACGAAGAGCCCTGGGATTTTGAGAGCCGCGACCGTTGGGAGAGTTCCTGGAGTGCCGAGACGGAACTGCAAGTGCCGGAGCTGGACGGCAAGCTGCCGCTGTGGAAGGCGTGGCTCCCCTATTTGGTCCTGGCCGTGCTGCTGGTCGTTTCCCGCCTGCCGCAGTTTGGAATCGGGGCGCTATTGAAGCGGGCGTCGCTGGGCGTCGAGGGCCTGTTCGGCACGTCGATCAACGTGAGTGTTCAGCCGCTGTATGTGCCCGGAACGATCTTTGTTGTGGATTGCCTGTTTACCGCGATGCTGCATCGCATGAGTTGGGCGGCGGTTGGTCGGGCGGTGGCCCACTCGAGCAAGACGATGGTGAGTGCCTCGGCCGCGCTCGTGTTTGCGGTGCCGATGGTGCAGGTGTTCGTCAACTCGTCAGCAGGGGCCGCCGGCCTGCGCTCGATGCCGGTGGAATTGGCCGAGGGCGTCGCCGTGATCGCCGGCAACGCCTGGCCGCTGTTCTCCCCGCTGATCGGCGGCATCGGCGCCTTCGTCGCGGGCAGCAACACGATCAGCAACATGATGTTTTCGCTATTCCAATTCGAAGTGGGCGAGCGAATCGGCGCCGACCCCACCTGGGTCGTCGCCCTGCAGGCCGTCGGCGGCGCCGCCGGCAACGTCATCTGCGTCCACAACGTCGTGGCGGCCTCGGCCGTGGTGGGAATGACCGGCAGAGAAGGCGACGTCATCCGCAAGACCGTGCTGGTGTTTTTCTATTATATTCTGGTTACGGGGGGGCTGGGGTTGATTATTGCCTAACGGGCCTCTGGAAGTTGTGTATCTGGTTGTGCGGTTAATGGTTCTGATCCTCAAACAAGCTGTGCAGTGAAATAGAATGAAAATAGTCAACGAAGACGTAGTCGACTGGGAACCCCTAAATATTCGCTTTCGGACAGAACGCAAGCTCACTGAGGATGAAGCCAACGACCTCGTGCGGTTCATCCAAACGTGGTTTGATGATACATCCAAGGCCAATCCTGGAGTCTGGCGATTTGCAAAAGAATGGCAGGTCACTTTGGATCTTCAAGGTGAAGTAACGGCTTCGTGTGAGCTCATGCCTTCGGATGCTGTTATGGCCCTTTCAACTGCGATTGAAGAGAAATACCCGATCGTTCGTGAACTACGGTTGGGATTGCCGCTGCGAGGTCCGGTTGCGGCCAAAGACTGGACCGTAGTCCCTGCTCGATGCGGACACAATGAAGATCGCGATTTCACAATCTCCTTTTCTCCGATAACAATTGGTCAGTTCCAGGAGTTCTTGGAAGTAGCTGAGGGTGTCCGGGAATTAAATTGATGTAAGCGCATGGGCCTCCAGGGTTTAAGT
>CAXMSB010000122.1:0-12757 GCA_964195615.1 uncultured Granulosicoccus sp.
CCATCGTTGTCCAAATCGACCAGCAGCGCGCTGGCCGATTGATCGAGCCAATCGACCCCGGCTTCGCGCGACCGGTCTGTGGCCGTCCCGTCGGCGTTTTGCACATACAACCGATTGGGCAATCCACCCGGCTGGCACACGTAGAGATCGTCGAACCCATCTCCGTTGACGTCCCCGACAGCGACACCGTAGCGCGTGAGCAGAGCCATGCCGTGTGCCGACTCAATGCGACTGGCCCATTGGTCGATGCCGGCGGAGAGTTGTTCGCGGTACGATCGGTTGGAGCTGAGCACCGACTCGGCACAGTCGGCAAACAGGGGGCCATCGGGATGCTTGACCGCAACTTCTTCAAATTGTTCGACGGCGATCGCGGTGAGCTTTGGCAGTTCTTTCCGCTCCGGCCAATACCAGGCGGTACGCCAAGTGGCCGATTGCTGCAACATCCCGGTGGCAGTTCTTCCGCTGAGGTGAAAGTATTGCCGCGTCGTAACGCCCTGGCCGTCGAGTTCGACGTGAATGAGTTTGAATTTGACGTGGACGTCGCTCGCCCCACGGAAGGGCTGGACCAGCTCTCGAAGTGCTCGCTGGAATCCCGCGGCGCCTGCATGATTTTCTTCCGAGGTCTTGCCCGCGGGCGTCCAACGCCGCACCGTGAACGTTTCGTCCTGAAACGCCGTCTCGGGCGCCCCCGGACGTAACGCTTCACAAGCGAAACTCCTGCTGATCAACGAGTCATAGTCAATCGTCGACGTGTCAGCATCCGTGGATGCCATCTGCACCAGCACATCGTGTAACTCGTGAAACCGTTTGGAAGCCAACCCCGTGAATACTTCGGTGACCCATTCATCGCCTTCCAACTCTGAATCGGTTGGAGGGCTCGACTGGAAAGGCGAGGCCAGAGGTGTCGCATCTCCCGCCTCCTGCTTTGGATGCTGCACGACAGCCTCTTCCGCTTTTGTCGCCGAACCAGCCGGGGCCTCCACGGCGTTGGGCAACGGTGTTGCTGGCCGCTGATTGGCATAGAACAGAAGCCATAGAACACAGGCTCCAGCGGCGAATGCCGCAACCAGTAACCAGCGACGGAGCGGGAACCCAGAGTGCAAAGCCGACGGTTGCGATGCGGAACGGCGATCGCTGTTGTGTCGTTTGCCTTTTTTCGCCATGGCAGATGTCCGCCCCGTCTGCTTTCCAAAATCACTCGGACCATGGTCCGGACAACCCATAGAGTTGCCCTGTTTTTCTTTTTACCACAACGACACGACAGGCACCACAGAAAAACCTGTCGTCAACGATATTTGCTCACCCAGATTGAACGACTCGCAACGTCTCCGTACAACGAATGTCGGAGCCTGACCAAGAAGCCGCAGGGCCGTGGTTCTGCTGATAGAAACCCAGAGATTGGATCCGCAGTCAAGGAAATTGGAAGAATTTTCGTAATGGTTCAGCCGCCTGAAGTGTTACGACATTTCCAGTCGCTAGTGCAAGGTGCACACCCATGTTCCGACGATTTGCACTGTCGCTGCAGTTCTTGTGAGGAAACGCGGGAACGAATTTTGGTAAGTTGCTCTAGATACGAGGGGGGCGCATGCTGTTACAATGGGCGACCTTCCGAGCCTGGAGCGGTTTCAGGTACGTCCAGATGAGAGATCCCCGTTTGGCGGATTTCAATTAGTACGCTGGCAATTGCAGTGTGGTTCTTTCAATAGTGTTTTGATCAATGAGCATACGTCTAGGAATTGTTGGTGCTGGGACCATTGGCGAGATTCAAGCAATAGCGGCGAAGGCTGCGAAGCAAACCATCGCGGGCATTGCGGATGTGGATAAGTCCAGAGCACATGAGCTGGCTACGCAGTTTACCGATGCGACTGTGACAGATAACCCACAAGTATTGTTGGGCGATCCAACAATCGATGCGATCGTTGTGTGCGTGCCAAACCGTTGGCACAAAGAGCTGGCGATCGCCGCCATGCGGGCCGGCAAAGATGTACTGCTTGAAAAACCGATGGGAATGAATGCCGCGGAGTGTCAGGAAATCAACGACACGGCGATATCGACCGACCGAATACTACAAATCGGCATGGCCAATCGTTTCACGGCCGTCGGACAGGCAGCGAAAGAACTGATCAGCAGCGGTGACCTGGGTGAAATCTATCATGCCAAAGCACACATGTATCGTCGCCGTGGCGTTCCAGGTCTGGGCGGATGGTTCACTACCAAGGAGCTTTCCGGCGGAGGACCGTTGGTCGATGTGGGCGTCCATGTGGTTGATCTCGCATGTTGGCTGATGGGATTCCCCAAGGCGCAGCGCGTGAGTGGCAAGGTCTATTCCTACTTTGGCAAGCGAATGAAAGACTACGTGTACGAGAACATGTGGGCAGGGCCGCCAAAACTCGACGGAGTGTGCGACGTCGAAGATTCTGCCCATGCGCTGATCCATTTCGAGGGCGGAGGTACGCTCGACCTGAATGTCTCCTGGGCCATCAATATGCCTGCTAGCGACAACCAGGGAAAAGGCAGGATGGGATTCTTCGGCGACCAAGGAGGCATGACTTTCGAACTCTCCGGCGATCATCTCAATGTGGCGACCGAGCAACATGGGCGAAACGTCGACACTCGCGTAATCTTGCCCGAGATGGATCCATTCCTATCGCAAGCAACCGAGTTTGCCAAGTGCGTGGAAACTCGCGAACGCCCCTGTGCCACGGGACAGCACGGCCAGATTGTGCAGTCGATCCTCGATGCAATCTATCAGTCGAGTGAAACGAACCAGGAAATTGTACTTGGCTGACTCTTAGCATGCACGTTATTGATGCTTGTGCCGCCAATGACCCAAGGGCGCCCAACGGAAGCCCGGGTTTCGCTGGCAGATACTGAGCGGCAGGGTTCAATCGTCGCGCAATCATCAATAGAATAGACGTTCTACTCTTACTATCCGTGTTCGATCTTTCGGAGTCCAAGACCATGGCCCCTTCAAGACGTGAGTTTGTGGCAGAGGCTGCCTTCTTGGCGGCTGCGGGCGGAACAATTCTGACCTCGAACGCAATGGCGACCGAAGACGAGAAGGTGAAAGAAGAAAGCTCCGAAGCATTCTACAAAGTGTACCCTATCGGCAAAGTCGAGAAGAAAGGCGCATCGACTCGAATTCGCATCTTCGACGAGTACGCGGACGGATTGCTCGGCCTTGATCAATGGTCGCACGTCAACGTGTTCTACTGGTTCGACAAGAACGACGTGTCTCAGAAGCGCCGTATCCTGCAGGTTCATCCACGGGGCGACAGGGAGAATCCGCTGACCGGAGTTTTTGCCTGCCGAGCTCCCGTTCGTCCGAACTTGATAGCCTTAACCGTTTGCAGGATCCTTTCGGTCGAGAAAGACATACTTACAGTGGATAGGATAGATGCGTTCGACGCGACGCCGGTGATCGACCTAAAACCGTACATCCCGCCAGATGAGCCGACCAAAGACATGAAAGTTCCGGGCTGGACGGGGAGAAAGAGGCGGGAGGAGTAAAGTCTTTTTCGGTTCATCCGACATTACATGTTCACTTACATCAGTGAAATCGCCCGCAGGATAGCTACTTGCAATTCGCGACAGACGAAGTAAGAGGGCATGCAAAGACGATCTATTGCTGCAAGACGTTGTCATAACCGAGAAACGCCGCGACATTCGGAAAACTCTTGGCAGCCTGTCGATCCAGTGGTTGCGGGTTCGAGTCCCGTCGGCGTCGCGGCAATCGCGCAGGTCGTCGCGTCCACCCATCGACGGGTTTCGTCGCACGGGCCCGGGCCTGACGCCCCGGTTGTTTGGAGCACTGAAGGCGTTTGTCGTTCTTTTGCTCTTGAGCCACATGCTCCGACTGACGGAGCTGCCGGACCAGATTGCCTCTGCTAGTGGGCGCCACTGTACCGGCACGCCGAAGATAGCGTACCATGGGGCAGAGTTCTCCCGAACAGTTGGGTCCAGTAGTTACACCGAGAAGAAACAGAAACACTCCCTAGCAGAGGAACCCCATGGACAAGAAGGCCAAGAAACGCATTGAAGTGCTTCGCAAGAAATTGCCCCAGTTGCAGCAGTTACTGGCCGCGGCGAAAGAGCAGCCCGACGACCCCGATGAGCCGACCCGCCTGCAAGCCGAGCTCGATGCGGCTAAGGCCGAAATCAGCAAGCTCAAGACGTCTTGAAGGTTGCGAATCTTCCCCTATCGCGTTCGCCAGAAGCTGGGCACCACCAGCACCAGGATGGCGAACAGCTCGAGTCGGCCGAGCATCATCAGGAACATGAACAGCAGCTTGGCTGGTGCGGAAAAGGTGGCGTAGTTTTGCGTTGGGCCCACGACGCCCAGGCCGGGGCCAATGTTGTGCAGCGTGGCCGCCACGGCGCTGGCCGAATCGATCAGACGATTGGTTTCCGGTTGGCCCGCCTGCTGCCAGGTGGCGTCGGTTTCGAGGCCCACCAGCAGCACCCAACTCACGCCGAAGATCACAGCGATCAGCGCGACGTAGACAAGAATATTGCGTGGCAGTTCGGGATCGGTGATCGGCTCGCCCGAGAAGCGAATGTGTCGGACCACCGAGGGGTGGAACGAATGCTCGATTTCGCGTCCCAAGATCTTCACGAACAGAATGTGCCGAATCACTTTCATGCCGCCGCCGGTGCTCCCCGCGCAGCCGCCGATGAACATCAGCATGATCAGCAGAGCTCGGCAGAAGTTGTGCCACACATCGAAATCGGCCGTGCCGAAACCGGTGGTGGTCAGAATCGAGACGACCTGAAACAGGCCGTCGCGGAACGTCGTTTCCAGGTCGGCTGCCTCAGAGAGTTCGCCCTGTGCATCCGGCATGTTGCCGCCCCAGAGGCCGACTCCCATCACCAGCAGGGTTGCGACAACGATGATGCCGACGTAGGTGCGCCATTCGGGATCGCGCAGCAAGATGTTGGGTTTGCCGAGCAGCGTGAGATACATCAGCGTAAAATTGGTGCCGGCCAGAATCATGAAGACGATCACCGTGTATTCGATCAGCTTGTAACTTCCGGGAAGCAAGACTTCGAAGCCGCCCAGACTGCCATCGAGTGTGCTGAAACCGCCGGTGGCCATCGTGCCGAAGGCGTGGCAGATCGCTTGAAACAGCGTCATGCCCTCGAAGTAGAGCAGAACCGTGAGAATCAGAGTCAGTCCGCAGTAGATTGCCGCAAAGAGCCAGGCCGTGTGTTGCATACGCTCCTGGGAACCCTCTTTGCTAGGCCCCGGCATCTCGGCCCGCATCAGCGCCTTGCCGGCGGACCCCTGCCCCAGCACGACGACAAACAACACGATAATACCCAGCCCGCCGAGGAAGTGGGTGCTGCTTCGCCAGCAGAGAATGCAGCGGGGCACCCACTCTTGGTTCTCGATTTCGGTGAGAACGGTGGCTCCGGTGGTGCTGAACCCCGACTGGCTTTCGAACAGGCATTCGACGATGCCCATCGACTGCTCCACGCCGTCGACCTCTTGGAAGGTGACGCCGCCGAAGTAGTAGGGAATCCCGCCCAACACGGTCGCCAGCACCCAACTCAGCCCGACGACCGCCATGGCCTCCTTGCGGTAGAGAGTCTCGGGGGCATCCTTTCCCAGATGCCGCAGCACGAAGCCCACGACGCCGCACACCACGATCGAACCGATCAGGGCCCAGAATCCGTGCGTCTCAAACTCGCTATGCCCGCCGATCGCCGGCCAGGCAATGGGCAGGCTGAAGGCCATGGTCAGGCCAATCAACCAGGCAACGATGCCCAACAATCGCGATACAAGGTGAAGGTTCATGAGAAGATCGGTTCAGCTATCGGAACGACGTTCTTCGTCATTCGGGCTTCCTTCGTCATTGGGTACTTCGTGATTCGTGATTGTTCAACTGCCGTCATCAACGACCTTGCACGTTGCAACTAACCACGCCGACTCCTGAAAAACTCTTCCACGTTTTCAATCTGGTCGTCCGCAACCAGAGTGATCACCGTGTCGCCGGCTTCAAAGTGCTTGTCAGCACCAGGAACGGAGGTGAATCCTTCGCGTATGACGCCCGCGATCAAGCATTGCGCGGGCAAGCCCAGGTTGGCCAGGACATGTTCCGTCGCGGGCGAGTCGGCCATGACGTCGATTTCCACGACGCTTAGCCCGCTTCCCTCGCTCAGCGGAGTACGAGAGACGATTGGGCCCGTGGACAAGAAGCCCAAGACCTGCTTGGCGACGACTTCGCGGGGACTCACGGTCAGGTCGATCCCCAGCTTGCCAACGACGTGGGCGTAGTCGGGCCGGTTCACCAGGGCCATGATCGTCTTGGCACCGATATCTCGGGCCTCGACCGAGGCCATAATGTTGTTCTCGTCGTCTCCCAAACAGGCGACGAAGACGTCGGCGCTGCCGACGCGTTCCTCCTCCAGGTTGGCCCGGCGGGTGGCATCGCGATTGACGACCACCGTGTTCTTGAGATGGCTGGCCAAGAATTCGCACCGCTGGAGGTCTCTGTCGATCAACACGACGCGAAAGCGTTGGCCTTCCAAAGCCGCGGCGAGGTGATAGCCGGTCTCTCCGCCGCCGGCGATGACCACGCCCAGCTTGGCATTCCCTTCGGTACAAAACAGGTCGGTCGCCTCGTCGACGTCGCTCCGCTTGCCGATGATCGCGAGACGATCTCCGACTTCGATCTTATCCTCGGCGCCGGCAATCCAGGTGAGGCCGTCCCGACTGATCGAGCCGATGCGCACCCCCTCGGGCAGATCCAACTCCTTGAGGATTTTTCCGACCCCCTTCCGTCCGGCGGCGACGACCACTTCGTGAACTTCCAACTCGCCCCGCGCCAGGCTCTCGACGGCCACCGATCCCGGATGGCGGATGCCACGAGCGAGTTCCAGTGCGGTCAAGTGTTCGAGGCTCAGCAGGCGATCGATGCCGAAATGACGGCGATAGTCGAACGTGCTCAGATCGCGAAACACGGGAGCATAAACTCGGGCCACGGCACGCCGGGCCCCCATGGCCTTCGACATGCTTGCCCCGACGATGTTCACCTCGTCGTCGCCGGTCACCGCCAGACAGAGGTCGGCACTACTGACGCCCGCCTGGAAGAGAACACTCGACTGCGAGGCGGAGCCGGTAATGCCGCGCACGTCCAGCGTGTCGTTGATCTGGCGGACCTTGTTGGCGTCGGAGTCGACAATGGTCACGCTGTGGCGGTGCAAGCACAAGAGCGACGCGATCGAGCCGCCCACTGTACCCGTTCCAAGTATTACGATTCGCATAAGCCTGATTCGTCCCGCGGTGGTGCGAGTTGCACTTGCATGTGCCGACAAACGGCTGCTATCGCTGCGCCCTTCATGAGAAAGCGCAGGCTCGGGAAAATGCAATCCCGCATTATAGTGCAAGGTGCACGCCCATGCGCCGGGGTTTCACGCTGTCGCTACGCCTTTTTTCGGGTAAACAGAGGCCTGAGGAAACGTGGGCAGGCGCTCTAGCAAGACGCCCTAGGCACTGCGACTGAGCAAGGGCTCGGAGACCGGCTTGACGCGGGGCTCCAACTCGTCGCGGAGCACTAGCATCTCTCTGGGGGCCTCGATGCCCAGCCGCACCTTGTCGCCGCCTAGCCGTAGAACCGAAATAACGATCTCATCGCCTAGGCGAATTCTTTGCGACTCTTTCCGGGATAGAACTAACATTCTCGCACCTCCGTGTGTGACCCGCTGTGGGGATATGTACTGATGTATAGTATTCCGTGGTGGCGGCGGGGTGGCAACCCCGGTTCAGGCCGCGCCGTTATTTTTCTTTGGCACAGCTTTCGCCTCGCCAAAAGTCCCCCCAGCGGTCATGCAGCGCACGATCCGCTGCCGACTGCTTGCATATTCAATTGCGGTGCTTCCAACAAGCGAGTTCTCTGCACGCGTTCGCCCCGCGAGCCGTAGAACAAGATTGTGTTAGCATCAGTTTCCCAGATCGCGGAGAGCCGAACTGCGCGAGGTCCGTGCAAGCAGAAGTAGACTCCACACGGCTGACCGCTCCGGGTTAGTAATCTCAGGGTAAGTTGCGAGCTTTCGGGTCTTAGTAGCTCGATGTTGCTAAGTGTTTCGGTGACGTACTGGCGAATATCCTCAAAATTCTCAATGCTCGTTTTGAACTCCACCATGGAGACTGATACCTCCCGAATAATGGAAAACAGAAAATCGGTTTAGATAAAGGGTACCGGTATCGTGCTTGAAAGAGGGTTAAGGTGGGTAATCTGGCAACAGGATTACATATCGGCAAAATCTCCGGGGGGCTTCAGAAGTGCTGTCAGAGTGGCCCAGGCGCACTTTTTGATGAAGTTCTCAAGATTTGCCGAGCCGCCGGCGAGAGAACCGAATCGCGGCAGAATCACCGTGCTGGTGGGCGCCTTCGAGAATGGAGCTCATTCCCCGTGGTGTGGCAGTCGGTCTCACTCGCCGCCGAAGATGCCGGCGCCGAAGCCGCTTTCGGTGCCCATCGTGGGGCTGCTGGAGGGCGACTTGGGCGTGGGTGCGGGGCGACTCGATCCGCCGGGGCGTTCCGCGTGTGTGCCGCGTTTCTCGTGCGCCTTGTCGACGCGTACGTCGGAATTTCGCGCAGGTGCCGCTACCGGCTTCGCTTCGCTCGCCTCGACGTCGAAGTCATCGTAGCGAGAGACGTAGTCCGGCTGTTCGGAACGTTTGATCTCTTCGTGAAACTCTTGAATCACACGTTCCTGGATCATCTCTCGACAGGACGAGTTGATGGGGTGCGCGATGTCGGCGTAGAGCTTGGCCCGACCTTCCACGTCGTGGGAAGATCGCTCCTGAGAGATCGCGGTGCCACAGTGGTTGCAGTGCTGGGCGCGCAGGTGATTCTTCGTGCCGCACTGGGGGCAGTGCGACGTGAGTTTGCGACTGGGCATGGCGACAAAAGGTCCGCTCGTGCCTTCGATGATCTTCAGATCGCGAACCACAAAACAATTGTCGAACGTCACCGAGCAAAACGCCTTGAGACGTTCGCCGGGATCTTCCATGAGTTTGATTCGTACTTCGGTGACTTGCACGATACGTCTCCTTGCCTAGTGCTTTGTCATTCCAATTCTAATGGCTGTCAAAGCACTCGTCTTGTGGCTTTGCTAACAGCTGGAGGTGGCAACCACGTTGCCCAGGTCCTTTCCAGTGAGTAGCCGAGCTACTCGTCTTGCCTGCGTGGCCGATCTGGCCATTCCAAAACACGCCGATCCACTGCCCGTCATCAACTGCCCACAAAAACCGTGTTTCGATAATTCAAATCGCAATCGATCGATCCACGGCGAAATCGCCCCCGCCGCCGATTCCAATCGATTCCACATTCGCCGGCCCGCCTGGGCCAAGGCCCCGCGGCGCAGCAACTCAATCAATGTTTCCAGCCCACCGGCTGCCGAGCGTCTCTCCACGACGGCAGCGTCGTGCTGTCGATCCCATCGTGCGAAGACTTCGGCGGTGGAAAGACTCGCAGGCGGTTTGACGACGACGAAATGCATGCGCGGCAACGCGGAAACCGATTGCACGATCTCGCCACGGCCGCGACAGACGGCTGCGCCGGAGTCTAAGAAGAAGGGAACGTCGCTGCCCACTTCCGCGGCCAGTTCGGCTAAGCGCCGGCGCGAGTAGCCAATTCCCCAGGCGGCGTTTGCCAACAGCAGCGCGGCGGCCGCGTTGCTACTGCCGCCTCCCAACCCGGCTTGCATGGGAATCCGCTTCGTCAACTCAAAAGTACCGTGCGGCTCTCGACCAGCCGCTTGGGCCAATCGCTCGACCGCTCGGCAAACTAGGTTGTCTGCACCAGAAGTCAACGGCACGGTTGAAGCGGAGCCAACGTGCGGAAGATTGCGAATTCGTAAGCAGGGCTTTGACGAGGCGTTGGGGGAATCTACCCAACGGAGTTGATCGTAGAACCGGACCGGCACCAGGAGGGTTTCCAGGTCGTGGAAACCATCGGCTCGCGAGCCCAATACGTCGAGGTACAGATTCAGCTTGGCTGGGGCATCGATCTCCCAAGCAGAACCGGCCTTGTGGGGGAACATGGTGCGCATCCAGAATCGTCAGCACAAACCGCCCGCCCGACCCGATGCCGAGCAATATCACTGCGGTTGCTTAAGTTATTGCTGTCGAAAACCTGCAATCCTACAGGCTGCCTTCCCGATCCAACACATATGATAAGCGAGTACATGATTAGTGGACCCGATGGACCGTAGCCGGCACCATCGCTTGGGTCAGCGAATCAATGGTATAATGAATGTCGTAACCCCAATCGTGACCGAATTTTAGATAGAATCGCTAGCGGAGTCAACGTAAGTCCCCCCAGCGGGAGTTTTGCTCGTTTCGGAGCGAATTTCGGCCCCAGTGCCCTTTCAGGACGGGCGAGTCCAGATATTCGATAGCTGGTAAGACGGGCCAATGGCGACAACCAGCCAAGGAGTAGCCAAATTGCTTCGACCCCAACGTGCTGATTTCGTGCAAGTGGTACGCGGATTTCTGATGGGCAGCGCCGACATCATTCCCGGCGTTTCCGGCGGGACGGTCGCTCTCATCCTGGGCATTTATACCCGGTTGGTAACCGCCATCAGCCGCTTCGACGCCCAGCTCCTGCGGCTGCTCGCCCAACGACAATGGCTGGCTGCCGCGGCGCACGTCGACCTAAGATTCCTGGTCGCCCTGGGGGTGGGAATTCTCAGCGGCATCGTCTGTTTGGCCAGTCTCGTGCTGTATCTACTGACCGAACAGCGCTCCTACACCTTGGCGGTGTTCTTCGGCTTGATTCTCGCATCGAGCTTGATCGTCGCGCGGATGGTGCGTCCCCGCACGTCGGCCCAGCTTTGGGGTAGTTGCGGACTGGCCCTGACGGCGGCGTTGTTCGCCTTTTGGTTGGTCGGACTCCAACAGTTTGGCTTGCACGACCACCTGGGATACTTCTTCCTTTGCGGCGCCGTGGCGATCTGTGCCATGATTCTTCCCGGCATCAGCGGAGCCTACATCCTCTGGCTACTGGGCGCTTACGAAACCGTTGCCGGCATCATCCACAATCTGACCCACTTCGATGTCACTACCAGAGGAGTGCTCACGCTTGTTGTCTTCGCCTCGGGCTGCGCCGTCGGTCTGGTGAGTTTCAGCAAGCTACTGCGGTGGCTGCTAGACCGCGCCCACATGGCGACCATGGCCGTGCTGGGCGGTTTCATGATCGGCTCGCTCCGACTGATGTGGCCCTTCCAAGTGGATCTGACGCCTGAGGTGGAGAAGCTCAAACTCAAGCAGTTTGAACCCTTCATGCCAGGGGAGTGGAACGCCGAGGTCACCAAGTGCCTAGTCCTGGGCCTGATCGCCATGGCGGCAGTTTTGATGTTGGAACGCTGGGGGAGCATCGCCCATTCGGAGGAAGAAACTCCTCCTAAATCCTAGCGAGCAATTGCTCGGCGATCGTACGGATTTCGGTTTGGATCTCTTCCACCGACCGATCGGCGTCGATGACATGCACCGCGTCTCCCCACTGCGTTGCTTCTTTCAAGAACCCAGCGCGGAGTTGTTCCCGATATTCGTTACCACGGCTCTCAACGCGATCGAGCTCCTCGCCCATGCGGGCGAGGGCGGCTTGCGGCGACATGTCCAGGAGAAAGATACACTCGGGCATCACGCCGTCGGTGGCCACGCGGCCCACGTCCCGTACCGCGGCGACGTCCAATCCGCCGGCGTACCCCTGATAAACGACGTTAGCCAACAGAAAGCGGTCGGAGACGACCGTTTTGCCCGCCGTGAGCGCGGGGCGGATTACCTCGTCGACAAGCTGCGCCCGGGCGGCCATGTAGAGCAACATTTCGCTACGGGCGGCGATGGGCGTCTCTTCACCGCTGGTGAGCAGGATCTCGCGCACCCGCTCTCCCAACGGCGTGCTGCCCGGGTCGCGACAAGTGACCACTTCCACCTGCCGGTCGGCCAGCCATTGGCAGAACTGCTGCATTTGCGTGGTCTTGCCAACGCCGTCGATGCCGTCAAACGAAAAAAACATGCACTTACCAATTGGTGGGGAGTTCCTTGTTACAGGTCCAACCATAACAGGGAATGTGCCTCCGTGCTATTCCGGGGCTGCTAGGCCCCGGATTCCCCGTTGTAGATGGCGTGCATGTTGGCCGCTCGCTGGGCGACGAGTCGCCGCAGTTTCGCCGGCTTGAGAACCTCGGCCTGATCGCCGTAGCCGAGAATCCACCAGGCGACTTCGCTGAGCCCCGAGACCTGCGCCCGAAACTCCAGGCAGCCGTCGTCTTGGAACCGGAGCCGCTGGGTCTTGTGCCACACGACCTCCGCCACGTTGCGTGCCACCAGGGGCTGAAGGCGGACCACGATGTTGTGATCCGCCCCCGGCTCAGGAATCAGATGCCAGGCATTGCGCAGATAACCGGCCAGGCTGAAAGATCGCGGGATTTTGTACGTCTGCTGCATCGGCTTCCAAGCACTGATCCGGCCAAGATTGAAGGTGCGCAGCTCTTTGTGGAGCGAACTGCGACCGATGACATACCAACTCCGGCGGCTGAAGAGTAGGCAGTACGGACTGAGCTTCGCGCGGAGCGATTTTTTGTCGAGCGGGCCTTGATACTCGATGCGGAGCGCGCGGCGGCGGGTCAGCGCATCGAGGATCCGCTCGTAGATCGGCGCCTTCGTGTCGAGTTCCGTGCGCGGCGGCGGACGGATGCGTACGGTGTTGGTCAACTCGCGAAGCTGCTCACGAAGGGCGGCGGGCAGC
>CAXMSB010000123.1:0-20203 GCA_964195615.1 uncultured Granulosicoccus sp.
TCTTGACGCACTTGGTCGAGTGGCAACCCGAGCGACGCAACGAGGCGCAGTTGCGACGGGCGCAGTTCCTTCAATCGCAATTCGGCGTGGAGACCTTAGCCGACTACGGTTGGTGGTTCGGTCGACAATCGCCCGAGCAAGACCAGCCCCAGGAGACCGGCACTTTTGCTTTGCACACTTTGGGAGAGCACGAAACGATTGCCCGCCTGGCGACCGGCATCCAGCGGTTCGAGCTGCCCGACCAGCAGAACCACTTCAAACTCTTTCAACAGGTTCTGGAGGAGACGCCGGCAGACGCGGTCACCAACCAGTGGCAAACGGCGGTCGAAACGCTGGCCAACATCTTCGAGAATCGTCGCCAGTACGCTCGCGCCGCGACCTATTGGGAGCAAGCCGCGCGACGCGGCAGCAGGCAACAACGGGCTCAGTTGCGGCTGGAGCAGATCGTAGACAACTGGGGCCGATTTGAAACGGTGATGACCCAACCCGCCGGCAAAGGGGCCACGGTCGACTTCCGCTACCGCAACGGCAATCGGGTCGAGTTTGTCGCCCGCCGCATCAAGGTCGGCCAACTGTTGGGGGACGTGAAGCAGTATCTCAAGTCGTCGCCGAAGAAACTGAACTGGGACCAGGTCCAATTGGAAAACCTGGGCCATCGCCTGGTGAACAAAGGCCAAGAAAAATATCTCGGCGACGAAGTGGCTCGGTGGAGCTTGGACCTCGACCCGTTGGCCGATCACTTCGACCGTCGCATCACCGTCACGACGCCCCTGCAAGAGCCAGGCGCGTATCTGCTCACGTCGCAGATGGCCGACTGCAATTCCACCAGCATCGTCGTCTGGCTCAGCAACACGGCCATCGTCAAGAAGCAACTCACCGGCGAGGCGCTCTACTATGTAGCCGACGCCGTGAGCGGCAAGCCGATCGAAAAATGCAACGTCGAGTTCTTCGGCTACTGGCAAAAACACCTGGAGAAGAATGAGTATCACGTCCACACGAAGGATCTTGCCAGCTTCACCGACGAAAACGGGCTCGTCCGCCTGCCGGTGGACGAAGACAACCGCCGGCACCAGTGGGTCGCCGTGGCAACGACCCCCGAGGGCCGATTCGCCTACCTCGGCTTCCGAAATGTCTGGGCGGGCGAATACTACGACCGAGAGTATCAACAAGTAAAAGTGTTCACGGTCACCGATCGGCCCGTCTATCGGCCCGAGCAAGAACTAAACTACAAGTTTTGGGTGCGGCATGCACAGTACGACTTGGGCGACGAGTCACGCTTCGCGGCCCAATCGTTCCAGGTGGAAATCCGCGATCCGAAAAACGAAGTGGTTCACAGCACGCAGTCGATCGCCGACGCCTACGGCGGCCTCACCGGCAGTTGGGAAATCCCCGCCGGGGCAACGCTCGGCCAGTATCGCATCAACGTCGTCAACCACGGCGGCGGTTCGTTTCGCGTCGAAGAATACAAGAAGCCCGAGTTCGAGGTCACGGTCGACGCTCCCGACAAACCGGTCGCCCTGGGCGACAAAGTGACCGCCAAAATCACGGCGAAATACTATTTCGGTTCGCCGGTCACCCAGGCCACGGTGAAATACAAAGTGCTCCGCACGCCGTTGGTCGAGCGTTGGTATCCGCCCATGCCATGGGATTGGCTCTACGGCCCCGGCTATTGGTGGTTCGCGGAAAACTATTCGTGGTACCCCGGCTGGGCCCGCTGGGGTTGCATGGGACCGTCGCCCCTGTGGTTCTGGCAATCGCCATCGCCTCCCGAGGTGGTCGCCGAACGAGAAGTCGCGATCGGTCCCGACGGCACGGTCGAAGTCGAGATCGACACCGCGGTCGCCAAGCAATTTCACCCCGACCAGGACCACAGCTACCAAATCCAGGCCGAGGTCGTCGACCAATCGCGCCGCACAATCGTCGGCAACGGCCGGGTGCTTGTGGCGCGCGAGCCGTTTCGCGTTTACGTTTGGACCCACCGCGGGCACTACCGCGTGGGCAACACGATCAAAGTCGGCGCGGCCGCCCGCACCATCGACGGCAAGCCGGTCACCCGCTCGGGTACGCTGCGGCTGTTGAAGATTCAATACGAAGACGCCCAGCCGGTGGAAACGGAAGCCGGAAGTTGGGAACTCGCCACCGGCGAAGACGGCCAGGCCGAATTGCAAATCAAAGCCTCGGAACCAGGCCAGTATCGGCTCGCCTATGAGCTGACCAACGAAGCGGGCAACAAGATCGAAGGCGGGCAGGTCGTCACGATCGCCGGCGAAGGTTTTGACGGTTCGCAGTTCCGCTTCAACGATTTGGAACTGGTCCCCGATCGCCGTGGGTACCAGGCCGGCGACAAAGTGGCGCTACGGATCAATACCAATCGCACCGGCGCCGCAGTGTTGTTGTTCGTGCGTCCGACTAACGGCGTTTACCTGCCACCCCAACTCGTTCAGCTCAAGGGCAAGAGCACGCTGGTCGAGGTCGACGTCACGGCGAAGGACACGCCCAACTTCTTCGTCGAGGCAGTCGCGGTCCACGGCGGGCGCGTCCACACCGTCGCCAAGGAGATCTTTGTACCTCCGGTAAAACGCGTGCTGGGCGTCGAAGTCGTCCCCTCGGCCGACACCTACCTGCCCGACCAACCTGCGAAGTTCACATTGAAACTCACCGACGCCCAGGGCCTGCCGTTTGTCGGAACGCTAGCCGTATCGATCTACGACAAGGCCCTCGACTACATCGCCGGCGGCAGCAACGTGGCCGACATCCGCGAGTTCTTTTGGAAGTGGCGACGCAGCCACCGACCGCAAGGCGAGAACAATCTGCAACAGCACAGCGGCCCGCTCGTCAAACGCAACCAACCCGCCATGCGGAACCTCGGCATCTTCGGCGAGACCGTCGTGGACGAGGTCGAGGACATGGTCTTCGGTCGTGAGCTTCATCGTGGGCGCTCGGAGATGAAACTCGGCATGAGCCTTCGTGAGGCAGTGCCGGCTGCTGCGATGGCGGATGGCGCCGGTGGTGCGATGTTGGCAGAAGCAGAATCCGGTGCGGCACCCGCGGCCGAACACCTCGCGCCAATCATCCGCGAGAACTTTGCTGACACGGCCCTCTGGGTCGGCACGCTGGAGACCAACGCCGAGGGTCTGGCCGAGGTCGAGCTCGACATGCCGCAGAACCTTACGACCTGGAACGTGCGCGTTTGGGGCATGGGCCACGGCACCCGCGTCGGCGAGGGCTCAGCCGAAGTCGTCACGCGCAAGAACGTCATTATTCGCCTGCAAGCGCCGCGGTTCTTCGTCGAGCGCGACGAAGTGGTCCTCTCGGCAAACGTCCACAACTATCTGCCGCATGAAAAGCAGGTGAGCGTTGTCTTGGAGCTGGAGGGCGACACGCTCGCCGGACCCGCAGAGATGGAGCAGACCGTCACCATCGCCGCCGGTGGCGAACAACGCGTCGACTGGCGCGTGAAAGCAGTGCGCGAGGGCACCGCCACGGTGCGCATGAGCGCGCTCACCGACGAAGAGTCCGACGCCGTCGAGATGAGTTTTCCCGTCTATGTGCATGGCATGCTCAAGACCGAGTCGTACACCGGCGTCGTCCGCCCAGAAGCCGAGCGAGGCGGGTTCACGATCAATGTCCCCGCCGAGCGTCGTGCCGAGCAGACCCGCCTCGAAATGCGTTACACGCCGACTTTGGCCGGGGCGATGGTCGACGCCCTGCCCTACCTGCTCGACTATCCCTACGGCTGCACCGAGCAAACGCTCAATCGATTCCTGCCCGCGGTCGTCACCCAGCAAACCCTCAAGCGAATGCAGCTCGACCTGGCCGCCATTCGCGACAAACGGACCAATCTCAACGCCCAAGAAATCGGCGACGACACCGAACGCGCCAAAGGCTGGAAGCGTTTCAAACGAAACCCCGTGTTCGACGAAGCCGAGATGAACGCGATCGTCACCGCCAGCGTCAATCGGCTCACGCAGATGCAGCTCTCCGACGGCGGCTGGGGCTGGTTCAGCGGCTGGGGCGAACACAGCTACCCGCACACCACTGCCACCATCGTCCACGGTCTGCTGCTCGCCCAAGAAAACGAAGTGGCGATTGTGCCCGACGTCCTGGAGCGTGGCATCGCCTGGCTCGACGCGTACCAAGCCGAGCAGCTCCGCCTGTTGGAAAATTGGGGCACCGACAAGAAACGGAAAAAGCAATACGCCGACAATACCGACGCCCTCGTGCTGATGGTCCTCACCGAATCCCAGCGAGCCGGCTCGTCCCCGAGCCCGGCGCTCAAACGCATGACCAATCACCTCTACCGCTCGCGAACCAAGCTAGCCGCCTACAGCCTCGCCACCTTCGGCCTCGCCCTCAACGAGCAGAACGAAACCGAAAAACTCGCCATGGTGATGCGCAACCTCAGCCAATTCGTCCGCCAAGACGACGAAAACCAAACCGCCTGGCTCGAACTCTCCGGCGGCCAGTGGTGGTATTGGTACGGCAGCGAGAACGAGGCCATGGCCTACTACCTCAAGCTGCTCATGGCCACCGACCCGGAGAGCCCCGTCGCTCCGCGACTGGTAAAATACCTGCTCAACAATCGCAAACACTCGACCTACTGGAACAGCACCCGCGACACCGCCCTGGTCGTCGAGGCGTTCGCCGACTACCTGCGGGCGACCGGCGAGGACGATCCCGACGTGACGGTCGAAGTCTGGATCGACGGCCAGCAGCGCCGCCAGGTCTCGATCACCCGCGACAACCTCTTCACGTTTGACAACAAGCTCGTGCTCACCGGCGCTGAACTGGAGTCGGGCCGACACACGATCGAGCTGCGCAAGCAAGGCCGCTCGCCGATCTACTACAACGGCTACCTCACCAATTTTACGCTGGAAGACGACATCACGGCGGCGGGCTTGGAACTAAAAGTCGAGAGAAACTACTACAAGCTCACGCCCGTCGAGAAGACGGCCGAGGTCGCCGGCGGCCATGGGCAGGTCGTCACGCAACAGGTCGAAAAGTACGAGCGGACCAAGCTCACCAACTTTG
Source organism: uncultured Granulosicoccus sp. (assembly GCA_964195615.1). Classification (GTDB taxonomy): domain Bacteria; phylum Planctomycetota; class Planctomycetia; order Pirellulales; family Lacipirellulaceae; genus Bythopirellula. The sequence goes on from CAXMSB010000123.1 coordinate 5,032, forward strand.
CCGAACTCACGAGTGGCGATCTGGTCGAGGTCGAGTTGGTGGTCGACAGCAAGAACGACTACGAGTACATCCTACTGGAAGACATGAAAGCGGCCGGTTTCGAGCCGGTCCAAGTCCGCAGCGGCTACAACGGCAACGAACTCGGCGCGTACATGGAGCTGCGCGACGATCGCGTGAGCCTATTCGTCACTCGCCTGGCCCGCGGCCAACACAGCGTCAGCTACCGCCTCCGCGCCGAAATCCCAGGAAGCTTCAGCGCGTTGCCAACCCGCGCCTCGGCCATGTACGCCCCCGAGCTGAAAGCCAACTCCAACGAGCTGAAGCTGCAGATCGTGGATTAGTTGCTGGTTGCCAGTTGCTGGTCTGAGCCGTACGCGCTAGCGTCGGGTAGTAGTAAGGTAGGTGCCGCACCTACCGATCCGGCGGAGAGGATTCTACCACAGAGGACACCGAGCAGCACAGAGAAGGGCCTCTATCAACACTTCTCTGTGCTGCTCGGTGTCCTCTGTGGTTAATACTTTTCCCCTATTCGCGGCAATCAAAAGTTGCAGTCGCGACTGCGCCGGTTTAGATTATGAGCACACCAGGGTCATTTTCATTCCCTTGAGAGCTCTACCCAATGCGACATCTCCCGGCAATTCGACTCCTGTCACGGCTGTTCCTGGCCATTTGTATCGCCATCGTCGCCGTCCCACTCTGCCCCGCCCAGGACGAACCCCCGGCCGAAGCGGCCGCCGCGGACCCGCAACTCGCCGAACTCCGCGAGCAACTCGCGTCGCTTCGTCAGGAACTCGACGATCAAAAGTCGCGACATGGCGACCGTCTCGATGATGCCGACCGGTCTGCTGAGCACATTCACGGACGCCAAGTCATCAAGCTGGCCGTGTGCCTCAGGACCCGCAAGCAGGCGCCCTTGCCGGATTAGCAGGTTTCTTCGCTGCGGAGCGAGCTGATCGAAGCTATTCGCTGGACTCCGATTTCAAGCGATACTTCAGTTGGAACTCGAACTTCTCGTTCTGCCCGCGTGTGCCTTGAAAACGATAGGCAGGGCGGTCATTTGAAGTAAATTCCAACGCTGGCTTTGGTTCGACTGAAATCAACTCGGCCCCTTCCGGCAGCAGCACGGTTGTGGTGAAGTCGTTTAGCTTGTGGCCGTACTCCATGTCGCTCGCATAGGTCCAGACATCGTCAGTTTGGGTTGCGGCCCCAGGGCTTTCGGCCAATTGCGAGTAGGTCGTCTGGTCACAGTCCTGAGGAAGGCTGACGTCGTAGCGGACGTGCGTGTCTTCCGGCGTGGTGCGATGGGGCATCTCGCGGCCTTGGGAGTCGACCCAGCGGAAAGTGCATGATGCAGGTGCGTAGAACTGGAACTCCGAAGAGGGTGTACTTCCGGATTGATCCCAATCGATCTTCGTCGCGCTGGTGGCGTTGCCATCGGCGGTGAGGGTGACGAGTGAATCGGCGGCGAGCTTGCTGCTGCCACCGCCAACCACTCCATCATACTCGCCTCTGGCTACCGATCCGGCGATAGCGCCGGCCAGCACGAGTACGACAAGCCAAGTCTTTCGTTCCAGCTTGGAAGTGCCTCGAATGGGCTCGTACTTGGTCGACAGCACGTCGGTAGGCGAGGCTACGCCCGCGGCGGTTGCCAACTGCGAGACTTCCAATCGAAGCTGCTTGATCTCCTTGAGCACGCCAAGTTTCGTGCTGGCGCTTGCGAACCACAGCTTCATCAACACGGTGGTCCCGTAGATGACTGACAAGCCGAGAGCACAGCTAATCAACGTCTTGACGTCAGTACTTCGCATGAAGAGATTCAAGGTGGGAACACCCAATACGACACAGACTAACAGGTAGATCCAAGTCACGCGCTCGACCCATCCCAGCTTGTCACGGAAGTCGGCCGTGGCCTGCGTTCGCAAGACGTCGGCCTTCTCGGCTTTGAACTGGGCGTTTTCGGCCAAGGCCTCTTTGAGGATTCTCTCTTGCTCATTCATGATTATCTAACTCCAGGAAATGGCGCAGACGCTCGCGGGCGTAGTGCAGTCGTGACTTGACGGTGCCGGCCGGGATTTCCAGAATCTCGGCGATTTCTTTCGTGCTAAAACCTGCTTCGTAACGCAGCGAGAGGATCGTCCGATCCTCGCTGGGCATGGCGTCCAAGGTTTCCTTGAGGCTGGCGAACTGTCGCTCGACCTCCTGACGCTCTTCGTCACTCTGGGTGCGACGTTCGACGTACTGTTCGTCGGCGCGCCGCCGGCGCTGCTGGCGGCGGATCCAGTCGCGTGATTTGTTGCTGGTGATTTGGTAGACCCAGGCGGGAAAGGCGGCGGCGTCTTCCAGGCGGCGGATTCTCCGGCTGATGGCCGTCCACGTCTCCTGTGAAACATCCCAGGCCGCCTGCTCGTCGCCGGTCAATCGCCAGGCGAACCGCCACAGCCGTTCCTGCCAGCGCTCGACCAACTGCTCAAACGCCTCGGCGGATCCCTCCTGAGCATGAACCACCAGCAGTTCGTCGGTGAATGGTTCGTTGTGGCTCATCTGCGGGTAGGTCGCTTGCGAGGGGAGATCGGTTCACCGCCCGGAAAAAAGAGAATCGATGTGCAAAACACACCGGCACAGTGGCACGCGACTTGGCCTTCTGGGGCCAATCGACCGTTGTCTGTCCAGTTGCAGTTGTGGCCGTGACCGGACACAGTGCTTCAGAGATCGCCGGTCTCGACGACCTGGCCGTCGCCAATCGTCGACAGTCGCTGCAACGTGAGTTTCTCGATCGCTTGATCGATGGCCGATACATGGCCGTCAAGAAACGCGAAATGGACGATCTGGCCATGCTCGCTGCCGAATACGGTGTTTTTCTTATCGTACTGACCGGTCGCCAGTCCATGTTCCGTGCCGGCAAGAATTGTCAGCGGATTGTCGGCAGCGAAAAATGCGTTGTCGCCCTTGTCGTGGTCTTCGAGCCCCGGGTCGGCTTCGACTTCAGCCGGGATGTGACGCTCGCCGATGGCCAGTGTCTGCGACAGGCCGTCGGTCACCTGCCGGGCTTTGATTTTCGAGAAAGTGAACATCGGGCCGACAACGGCAGAGATATCCGGCGCGTCCCAATCGGAAGGCAAGGTACCAAAGTGGTAGTTGAGCCCCGCGTTGGCCGCGTAGTCTCCGCCGGCGGCGACATCCTGCTTGAGCGACGGTGCGTCGTTGTTGTCAAAATCGCGATCGGCCGCCGGCCCACGACGTGTCGGGCAGAAGAAGACCGGCACCGGCGTTCTCATTGCCAGTGCGTTCTTGTCATCAAAGACGGGCAAAGACTTCTCAAACGAATCGTGGACGTTCGCCATTTCCATAAACGGCAGCATGTGGAACGCCCACGAGACGCCCTGCTGCCAGTGGGTTTCGCGCCCCATGGTGTAACGTCCGTAGGAGTCGTGATACATCTGCTCCGCCACCATCATCTGCTTGAGGTTGTTCACGCATTGGGTGCGCCGTGCCGACTCGCGGGCAGCTTGAACCGCCGGCAACAACAGAGCGATCAGCGTACCGATGATCGCGATCACGACCAAGAGTTCCACCAAAGTAAAACCAGTTTGTCGCGCAAGTTTCATGGTGTCACCTCGAGGTTTCGCATGGGGCGGGTTATTCGCGACGCGGCCGAGCGGCGAATCGTTTGCCGGCGGGCAGGATGCGAGAGCAATGGGGCTGTTCAGCTCTTGCAAATCAAGGGAGGGCCACTGACAAGATATTTTGACAGACACTTCCCATTCGGGTCAAGAGAGGAGTCGGCTGCACAGCCAGAGCAGTGTGCCAGGGTGTGCGAGTTCGCACGCTGGGCAGCTTCTATCGTTGGAAGACCCGCGGGGCGTTGTCTTCACTCAGTTTCCAGGATTCGCGGCGACCTCTTGCGGCACCAAAAAGAGGGTAATTATGGCTTCTGCGGCAGAAGTTGGTTGAGATAATTGGGAGTTCCAACTAGTATTGGGATAGCCTCTTTTCACAGCACTATTCGACGCATCTTCACGCAAACATGACACCGAAAGTTCAGCCTGCTGCTTTTCTGGGTTTCTGTCTGCGCACGTCGGCCGTTGCGGTCGTGGTCGCACTCGTCATGCATCTGTCGACCGATGCCGGTCAACCGAACGACGAATCGCGGGTGCTCGGTTATAAGCAATGCGTTGATTGTCATGAACTTCCCGCCGAAGCTTGGCTCCGTTCGTCTCATGCGAGCCGATCGTTGTCGATGCTCAGCAACAATTCTCGCGCGTTGCGATACGCTCGACGCCTGAACATCGAGCCATCGGAACTTGCCCGCGAGTCGATCTGCATCGATTGCCACGGCACCAGACAACAGACCGCCGAAGGAGGAGTGCATGTTGTTCACGGAGTGTCGTGCGAGTCATGCCATGGACCTGCGGGCACGGGAGTGGCGTCGATTGGCTGGTTCGGACTACATAGCGGGGAAGAAGAACCTGAGCACGCCGATGGTGATCTTGCTGCAGCCCTGAGGGAAGCAGGGATGGCGGGGGTGGACGACCTCTATTTGTTGGCGGTCCGCTGTTACGAGTGCCATTCGGTTTCGAACGAAGAGGTTGTCGCCGCGGGCCATGTGGCCGGGACGTCCGATTTCGAACTGACGACGTGGTTCTCCGGCGAAGTACGTCACAACTTTGCTCCCTACACGATGGACGTCGAGGATGATGAAATCAACATGCTTGCCTCGAACGTGTGGCTGGCCAAGCAGGAAGGACGCGACCCGGCAGCGCGCAAGCGGCTCATGTACGTGGTGGGCCAACTGGCGGACCTAGTGGTAAATCTGCGCAACCGAGGCGCCGCCACCGGGGAAGGAACTTTCGCCACCTCGGCAGCCAGTCGATCGGTTGCCGCACACGTGCGTTTGAAGCAGATTGCCGAACACTCGAAAATTGCTGAGCTGTTGGAAGCCACGGCGGCCGTCGAATCGGTTCGGAATCTCTTGTTTCTGCCGCCGCAAGAAAGCCAGGAGCCACTCTTTGTCGAAGCGGCCGAAGGAATTGCTCAGGCAGCGCGAGATTTCATGGCGAAATACGACGGCGCGCCATTGAAAGTGATCGAACCACTCCTGCCGCGAGAGAGAAAGGGTCAGCCGTTTCAACCCTAAACAGCTCGCGTATCCGACTTGCCACGTTTCGCCAGACGAGGTAAAAGTCGAGGTCGTAACACGCGTTCATTGTTCTTGAAACTGGCTCCAGCAGAATACGGATAGCTGCAGTATGTGGCAGAGCGCCATTCAAAGCGGTCCCTTGTTATCACTCCTCTTCGTGGTGGGCGGTGCGCTGTTCGGTGCGGCGATTGCCGCGGAAGAGCTGCCATCCTCAGCCCCTATGCCGGCTGAACAGGTCGAGGGCCTCGCTCAGGGAGCTGCCAATGAGTTCGTCGGGCCACAGGCGTGCGTGGAGTGCCATCGGGCCGAGTACCTCGTCTGGTCGCGAACCAACCATGCCACAAATGCCTACGACCTGTTGCGAACGAGTTCCAATGCGAGGCGTTACGCGGCCAACCTTGATCTCGACATCGATCGCGTCACCAGCAACTCGCGATGCCTCTCTTGCCATTCAACCCCCCAGAGCGAGTCTGCCGAACGTACTGGGGTTGTATTGGGAGTGACCTGCGAAGCCTGTCACAATGCCGCCGGCGGTGAAGATGGTTGGCTCAACTGTCACGCGACGTACGGACTGCGCGGCGAGCGGCGAGAAGACGAGACGCCCGATCATCGGCAACAGCGGATCGCCCGCTGTCGGTCCGCGGGCCAAAACCGGTGCGACGATCTCTACTCGCTGGCGAAGCGGTGCTACGAATGCCACGTCGTCGGTGACGAAGAACTCGTCGTGCGCGGCGGCCACCATCCGGGAAATCCTGGATTCGAAATGACTAGCTGGTTCGACGGGCGGATGCGGCACAATCTGTTCCTCGATTCACGATTCAATGGTCTTGCTCCCACTCTCTGGGCAGATCCCCTTTGGCGGCCTGATCGACAGCCGGGCAGAGAGATCAACCGCCGCCGACTGATGTACGTTGTGGCAACGTTGGTGGATCTCGAAGTAAGCCTCCGCAATCGTGGACGTGCCACACATTCTTCGTTTGCCTCGGCAGCCGCGACGAGAATCGTTTCTGCTTCTTCGCGGTTAGCGGTTATCGGGGAGGGGGGAGCTTCTGACGAACTGGCGAAAGCTGTTGAAGCGATCACCCAGTTGGAACCAGTCCTCTTTGCGCCGCCTGCGCAAGACGACGCTCAAACCTTTCTCGACACGGCACGGTTGATTCGCGGCATCGCGATGCAGATCTCCTCCGCCGGCCAGGGGGAACGGTTTGCTGCCGCCGATCGCCTGCTCGGTTCACGATCGAAGCGACCACGCCCCGCCGCGGACTGATGCTAGCAATCCCTTCGCCCCAACGTGCGGTGCTAGCACATGGGGAGCGTGTGAGCGCAAAAACCAATTCTTGGGCCCGATTTTTCGACGAAAGTGTATGGCCTGGGTGGGCTGTTGGCATTGGTGGACGTTCGATAAACGAACCGATGGGGGCTTCCGATGAATCTCCTAACAGGAGCTATCGCCGTCGTTAAGCCCTTTTGATGAATAGACCACTATGCTGAGGATCGCCCTACTGCTGACGGTATTCGTGTGCAGTTTGCCAGCGGTTGCCGAGACCATCGAAAGGCCGCTCGACCGATGGTTCTGTCAGTCGCGATCCTGTCTGTTCGACCCCCCAACTGTTCAGTTGGGGAACCACTCCAACGATTCCGCCCTCTTGGCTCGGCTTGCTCGCGATCATCCAGAGACCTTGTCGCTGACAGAGTCCGATTCAGCCATCGGGCCCTCGCCCACTTACAGCGACGCCGAGCGGGTGGCGATCGATCAGGCCCACGCCGACTGTTTCGCAGAGAACTGCTTCCCCTCGGCCAGCGCCTGTCGCAACTGCCACCCGCAGCAGTATCGCGAGTGGTCGGTTTCGTCGCATGCCTACGCGCAGCTCAGCCCCGTCTTCAACGCGATGAGCAACAAGCTCATCAAGGAGAACAACGGCACGCTGGGCGACTTCTGCATTCGTTGCCACACGCCCGTGGGCATGACGCTCAACGAGCCGATCGCGATGGCCAATGCCGACCGTCATCCAACTTCTCGTGAGGGCGTTACCTGCGTCGTTTGCCACCGCGTCAACCAAGCCTGGGGAAAGGGATCCGGACGATTGGCCCTGGTGCAGGGAGACATCCACACGCCCGTCTCAGGTCCGGTCGGCAGTCGGCGGTTGGCGATGGTGCTGGGCAATCCTGAAAAGTATGGCGTTCTGAAGACGGCTCCCGATCCCGACGTGAAAGGCCGTAGCGTCCATGCCGGGGTTGTCCCCTTCTTTCAGCTCACGACGCCAGGATTCTGCGGGACTTGCCACGACGTGCTCGCCCCCAACGGCTTTCGCCTGGAGGACGCCTTCAGCGAGTACAAAGCTTCGCCCGCTGCACTGGAGAAGCACCAGTCGTGCCAGGACTGTCACATGGGTATCGTGCCCGGGGTTGCCGGCGGCTACGCTTGCGGCCCGGCGGCGATCGTGGGCAACGCGCCGACGCCGGCTCGTAAACGCGCCAATCACATGATCGTCGGTCCCGATTATTCGCTTGTCCATCCCGGCATCTTTCCTCACAACCCCGCGGCAGTGCGCGAGGAGCACGACGTGTATCGCCTGCCCGTGGAACAAGGGTTGGCGACGTTTCGCGAGTGGTTGCTGTTCGATCATGAGGCGGGGTGGGGCCACAATTCGTTCGAGAAGAACGTCACTCTCGACCAGCCCTTCCCACACCCTTGGCACGACCAGACATTGCGCTATCGGGCCCGGGACATCCTCGACGCCCAGTACAGTCTGCTCGCCGAGGCCGCAAGTCGCCGTCATCAATTGCTCGCCACGGGCTTTCGACTGGGCAATATCGAGTTGCAGGCGTGTGACGAGCGTGGCCTGCGATTCCGCGCCCTCGTGTCCAACGGCACCGACGGGCATGGCGTTCCCACGGGGTTCGATGCCGAGCGGATCGTGTTCGTCCGAGCGATGGTGTTCAGCGCCACCGGCAAGCTGCTGTTCATCTCGGGCGATCTCGACGCAAACGGCGATCTTCGCGACGGCCATTCCTCCTACGTTCACAACGGCCTCGTTCCGCCCGATCGGCAACTCTTCTCGCTGCAGACGAAGTTCGTCATCCGCAACGTCCGCGGTGGCGAACGGGAACAGGTGCTGGCCGTGCCCTTTTCGCTCGACCCGCTGCCCTACATACGGCCGGAAACCCGTCCGTTTACCGTTCTGGGGCGTCCCGTCGGGGCGAGACGACACAAGCAACTGTTGATGCCTGGGGGTTCGCGTTGGGCTCGTTACGAGGTCCCGGCCAGCCAGCTTTGCGGTCCCGGTCCGTACAAGGTGGTGGTGCAACTCATTGCCGGCATGGTTCCGGTGAATTTGATTCGCGACATCGCCTCCGCCGGCTTCGATTACGATCTCAGCGCGCGTGAGCTCGCCGCTCGGGTGGTGGCTGGTCATGAAGTGCTCCACGAACGACGACTGACGCTCAAACCAACCCAGATGAGGAAATGAACTTCGGCCACAGCCACTCCTGCCGACGCTGGATTCGCGCAGCCGCGATGCTGACGTTGTGGTGTGCTGCGCCCCTGGTCTGTGCCCAAGAGTTGATGCCGCTGCCGGATGTCGACGGGGATGTTCCCGAAAGACTCCCGCCGGTTCAGGGCGAAGTCTTCGTTCCTTGGCAGCCGGCGATTGCGCCGCCGACCCTGTTCGTTGGTGGCATGGGGCCGACGTATTCGACTTGCTGTCCTTCGTCGGCCATCCGACAACCGCCGCGGATTGCCGATCACTGTTGCGAAGCCGTGCCGCGGTTGCTCTCCTGCCCGAACAAAATCTGGGGCGATTGCCTGGCCTGGATGCTGCACAGCCACCGCGTGGAAATTCCCACGTCTCTCAGCGACTTCCCAATCGGCATTCACCCCGTGCCGGAGCGGCCCCGGCTGCTCGTCGAGTGCGGCGAGAAGTTTCTCAGCCCTGGTCGGCTGAAACCGGGCATCGAAACGCCCTTCGGCGCGGTCTGGCGTCAGGCGTTTTGGGTTTTTGGCGAGTATCGCACCGCGCTGCAGTACACCGACTACGGACCCGAGCCGGTCGCCGAGTGGGCCAATCGGCTCGACCTTTTCGGGCAACTCAATCTTTCCGGCACCGAGCGCGTGTTGCTGGGGTTGCGACCGGTCGACGAGGAGTTGCGCGACCGTCGCCGCTTCTCTAGCCTCGACCTCCGCGACGGCAGCAGCATCGACGGTTTCAATGCCGAGGTGCAAACGCTCTTTTTCGAGGGAGATTTTGGCGAACTCTTCCCGAATCTCGATCCCCACGACGTACTGCGGCTCGACTACGGCTTCTCGGTTGGTCGAATGCCGCTGTTGGCTCAGCAGGGCCTGTTGATCAACGAAGATCGGCTGGACGCGATCACCGTGACGCGAAACACGCTCTTCACCAAGCGGATCCTCAACCTGCGCATGACGGGCGTCTACGGTTGGGGCAGCGTCAATCGCAACAGCCCTGATCTGGGTGTGCCGAACATCGAGGACCACAACTCGCGACTGGTGGCGTTGCTCACCGAAAGCGACTTTGCCCACAGCACCGTGAACGCCGACGTTGTGTACGTCGAAAGCAACGCTCCGACTGGCGATCTCGTGGCGTTCGGCTTGAGTGGCATTCAGCGTCATCACGGTTACTTCAACACTTACAATTCGTCGCTGCACGTGTTGGGTTCGTTTCCGGTCAACGGCGAGACGTCCTTCGCTCGACAAGGTGAGTTGTTGTTCGCGCAAACCTCGTGGACGCCGCACCATTACGAAGACTTGATCTACCTGAACGTCTTCCTGGCGATCGACCAGTTTACGTCCCCCGCCCGCGGACCGTTGGCCGGCGGGCCGCTCGGCCAGTCGGGCCTACTTTTCTCCGCACCGGGGGTTGGCCGCGTCGGTGCCCCGATCAACGTGCAGGCGAACAACACCGCTGGCGGCAGTCTGGGCTATCAGTATTTCTTCGACCACACCCGTCAGCAGGTGATCTGGGAGTTCGGCGGCCAAAAGGACACCGACGGCACCAATCGCGGCGCCATCGCCACCGGCGTGCGCTACCAGCGAGCGATCGGCCACCACTGGATCGCCGTTTTCGACGCCACCGTCGGCAAGCGCGAATCGACCAACGTGGGAACCAGCGTACGCGCCGAAGCCCGAGCAAAGTTTTAGAACCGGATACAAACGTAGGCGTAGGCCGGAACAAGTCCGCGCGGTTCCGGCGGCGGAGTCACACACCAAGCATTGCCGGAACTGCGCGGACTTGTTCCGGCCTACAGTCTTCCACAGATTGCCGACATTAATGCAGCACTCAGCGTGCCGTGTGGCGACTCCGGAGCCCCGTCAAGAACGTGGCCGCAAAGAGCAGAACACAAGTGGTCGGCTCGGGGACTGCGGTCGCAGTGGCCGAAAGTAACGCGGTAGTGCCGTAGTTTGCCTGCCAGTCGGACAGGTCCGTCGCGCTGAGCGGGTTCGGCGATTCGCCCCGTTGCCACATGAAAAAATCAGCGCCGTCGACGTCGCGGTCGCCGTCGAAATCACCCGGCAGGGGGAAGAAGAGATTGGCCGAGCCGATCTGAATGTTGCTGACGGTGTAGTTCGCCTCGAACAAGCTGACCAGACGTAGATCGGTGATGGTCGGATTGAAGCCGGAACTGCTTTCGGCCGTGAGCATCCAAGGTACGATCGGGTCGGTGAAGTCGAACACATTGGCTCCGGAGAGGAACAGTGAAACCTGCAACGTATTGGCGCCGGTGCCGTTGCCCGTGATCTTTCCGACCATCTGGTAGGTGGCGTTTGCAGAGAAGAAACTTGCCGAGACGTCCTCGCCCCCGGTGTCCGACTGGCTGTTGATCCCCAAATCGCCACTTAGCCCGCTCAGGGAAAAGTCGAACTGGTTGGTTCCCGATGTGTCGAGGAACTGCAGGGAGAGATTGCGCTGGTTGGAAGCCAACTGCGATGACAGTAGGGGCCCCGTGTTCTCCCGGACCAACATCGTGAAGTACGTCACTTCGTCCTGATCGAGATCAATGGGTGTGGAGAGAGGGACCTCCATCTCGCGAGGTGCGGTGTTGAGCGAGTTGTAAGCCTCGGCGCTGTTTTGATTGCGAATCGTGACGGACGTGTCGCTGTGCTTGTCGGCTCCTGGACCGGTGCCGGTGAAGGTCAGGGCCCCTGCCGCTTGCTGGGCGAAGTTGCCCGTCTCCGGTAAATCGACGCCGCCGACCAGGGGAACGCGCCAGCGGCCGGCGAGGCCGAGTCCGTCCTGAAGAACCTCGAAGGTGCCGGTGTACGCCAGACGGTCGGGCAGATTGACGCCCAGCGCGCCGTACCGAGCGGCCAGCCAATCGGCGTCGGCCTGATTGACGAAGCCGTTGCCGTTGTGATCGCCCTGCTGCCAGTTGCCTTGACGATAGAACTTGTCGAATCGGGCGGCGGTGTTGGTGCCGGTCCAGCCGGGAACGGAACCCATGTTATCGGCAAGCGTATTGGCATCGGTCGAGTCGATTTTGCCGTCCAGATTTAGATCGGGAGCGTCACGTTGGTAGGCAATGTAATGGTGGGCGACCCGATGCAGGCCGAGCTCCGTGGGGGAGTCGTAGTGCAAGGTCCAGTTCATCACTCCGGCCATGTTGCGATCGAGACCCAGTTGAACCTTTTCTCGCACTTGTTCGCGGCTTTCGATCGTCCAGGTGTTGACGCCGTCGGTCCAGGTGCCGGCATCGTAGGGCAGATTGGGATCAGCCGCCACGATACTCTTCAGCGTCTTGGTGCCTGCGGGCCCTTTCCCCCAGGTGCCGATGCCCAGCACAAGCTGATCGTCGGAGAACGCTTTGGCGGGGCCCTGGTCGTCGAGGGCGAGCTTTCCATTGGCGAACGAGTTGTTGCTGGAGGCCGAGTAGTGGTAACCCATGATGAACAGCTGATCGTATATCTTGGCGTCGAAGACAGCGGTGTCGTCCCAGTCGGAATCGGCGTATCCGTAGTCGTCGACCGAAACCTCCATGCCTAGCGGGTTGATCGCGTCGCGAAGATCTTTGGCCAACTGTGTGTAGTTGGCCCATTCGGTGTCGGTGCTTGGCCGCTCCCAATCGAGATTGAAACCGGTCATGCCATTTGCTTGCATAAGATTGGTCACGTTCGTGACAAAATTGGCGCGGTTCGTGGGGCTGGAGACGATCGAGTTCCAGACGTCGTCGACGCTCACGTTAGGATTAGGATCGTAAGTATCGAACATGCTCATGTGGAAACGAAAGCCGATGTTCGCCGCATGGTCGGCGAGAGTCGCCAGATGCTGGGCGGCCCACGGATGGTAATTCAGACCGCCGGATGCCGTCGGCCGGACACCGGAGAAGTAGAGGACGTCGGAGACATGATCGTACATGTTGTCGGCAGGGAACGTTTCCAGTTGCGACTGACTCGTCCAGTAGGGGATGAACGTCCAATTGCGAAAACTGGCGGCGTCCCACGTCGACACCGAATCCTGTTGCGCCAAGCTTGAACTGCAGATGGAACTGGTAAGCAACATCGCCACACAGATGGTCCGAAGAGATCGCTGGCAGGGTGTTACAAAGTTACGAGCTTGCATAGACCGATTTCCTTGGGCGATACAGAGGATCGCGATTGGTAAAAGATGTTTGCCTGGTAGGATTCTTCTCTGGAATCTTTCATGAGAGACGGGCCTGAAGACGACCGAGCCTCTTGGCACTCTGATTCTGATTATAGCATAATTCCAACATTGTGCGCCCTTTTTGGTGACAGGCACGGGGGAGTGTTTTGATTTTCATCTCCATGGACCCCGATTGAATGATTGGTTGCTAGTGCTAGACAGCGCCCCCTGAGTCGCTGTCTGGTGACATGTCTCAGGCAGAGCCTTCGAGCCAGGGCTGTAGAATCACGAATGCTCGCCAAGGAAGCTCCACGGGAGACGTCTTGCGGGACGCTGCCTGTCTCTGCAGGCCTCCTGCCATGCATTGCGCTATTGCAAGAATCGCGTGCGCTTATGTTCGTTGAGTCTGTTGGCCAACCCGTGTACAAGATAAGATAATGATATCAACGGACGAATCGGAGAATCACCGTTGATTCCACGGTCGCTTAGGCTTCTCCGCGGGACAGTCGGCGGTGATGATTGAAGCTGTCGAGATTGGCTCATCGATTATGCACATTGCAAACTTCTTCAGCCTCGTCCGGAGGCGAACTGCTCGTCCGGCTTTCACGCTGGTCGAGCTTCTGGTCGTGATCGCAATCATTGGGGTGTTGGTAGCACTGCTATTGCCGGCGGTCCAGGCTGCCCGCGAGTCGGGCCGACGGATACACTGTCAGAATAATCTCAAGAACATCGCGTTGTCATGCTCGAACTACGAATCGGCGAAAGGTGAGCTGCCGCCGGGGAGTGTTAACACTAAAGTCAAGCAGGGAAGCGGGCTGGGATGGCCGGTGCATATTTTGCCCTACATTGAACAGAGTACAGTTAGCGAAGAAGCCCTGGCGAAATACCAAGAAAGGAACGATGCTTACAGCAGCGTTATGGACGAGCTCAACTCGCTATTGCCACCGATGTACCTTTGTCCCAGCGATCCGGACTTGGCACACCAACGCGAGAAATACGGCAATGCGAACAGAAAAGCCATGAGCTACGCCGGAGTGACCGGTTCGTACTAAAGCCGCACGGGAGTCTGCCCAAGGACAAGGTCTGGCGATCACTTCTGTGTGTGGGGCAATCCTTCCTCACACGACATCTTCGGTCCCAACAATTTCGACGGCCTCTTGATCATGGATTGGCCCGTTTCCCTCAAACAAGTCACCGATGGTACGAGCCACACATTTCTTATCGGCGAACGCAACTATCAGATTAGGACCTGGATGCTTGGCGCCTATTGGGTGGGCACTACCATTCCGTTCAGCCCTCGGGGGCAGCCTGCCGTCACGCCCGTCGGACCGCAACCCTCCACGGCTTTTTTCGCTTGCAAGAATGTGACCGACAAAGTGGCTCTCAATCACGATCCCTACGACGGTTGCTACATCGGGCACGACATCAGCCGGGGAGATCGACCGCCGGTTCCGGATAGCACCCCGCGGACGCTTTCTGTCAACGATCTGCCCTTCGCCAGTTTTCATACGTCCGGCGTGAATTTCTCCTTTGGCGATGGGAGCGTCAGGTTCATCAACGAAGATATCGACACCGACCTTTATTTGGCTCTCGGCTCACGCAATGGCGAAGAAATAGTGGCTGACTGAACGGAGCCCGGCGAATCTGGATGAGTTTTATCGTATCAACAACTGGTCGCGCAGCGCTGGCGCTCGTCGTGATCGGTATTGCCGGATGCGGTGAATCCTCGGACGGCGTGCCGATTCACGGTCATGTCTCGTATCGAGGCGAGGCCATCACTAGCGGCGTACTGACTTTCTTTCCCGCCAGCGGCCGTCCGATCTCCGCAACTCTCTCTCACGCCGGAGAGTACACCATCCAGGCACTGCCTGGGAAGTACCGTGTTATTGTCACGATCGGGGTCGACTTGCCTGTGGGCTGGAAGGAGGGCGATCTGGTGCCCTCGCCCGAATTCGTCTTGCCCAACCAATACACGGTTCGGGCCAAGAGTTCGCTGAAAACGACGGTGACCGAGAACCAGAAGACTCCGGTCGACTTTGCGTTGGAGTGAACCCTTCTCGTAACGACATCGAGTCGTCTACAATACGCGGATTCTCCGCAGTGCCTTGGGGCTCTCTACTCTATGAAAACGGGTTATTTCCCCTGGGCCGAACTAGTATCTCAGTCGAAGGGATGAGCCATGCAGCCGTTGGATTGGGGCATTATTGCCGGCTACTTTTTCTTGCTCTTGGGCATCACCAGGTGGGTCGTGCTCAAGAACAAAAACACCTCGGCCGACTATTTTCTCGCGGGGCATAGCCTCGGTTGGTTTATTGTCGGGACGTCGATCTTCGCGTCGAACATCGGCTCGGAGCACCTCGTGGGCCTGGCCGGCTCGGGTACTTCCGACGGCGTGGCAATGGCCCACTACGAATTGCACGCCTGGTGTCTGTTGGTGCTG
>CAXMSB010000124.1:0-2796 GCA_964195615.1 uncultured Granulosicoccus sp.
CCTGCAGAGTGCCGCGTGCTTCTGTCTCTCAATCCTAGACTCTAAACTCTGGGCGCTCTCTGTCCCCCATCCCGGAAGACGATTTCTGGAAACGAGGATGCATATTTTGCAGCTCATTCTACTCCCCCTTTCCGCCCGACAATCGAATCAAACCGAAATACCGACTTCAAATCAGGGCGTCGAGGACATTGTGAGCTAGACTTTTTCGTTGACCACTGCGCAGTCTACGAGCCGAGGGAACCCGGATTTCGCTGGCAAACGCGAGCAGCGGCTCATTCGCCGCTCAGTCGTCAAGAGAAGCACCGGTCGATCGTTTCCGGGTGCTCTGTGTGGCAGGATCCGTGTGAGAGGGGTATCGGTTATGGTCGCCATTGTGATTGACGCTGTGCTGTTGCTAGGACTCTTGAAGCTCATCAACAACGGCAACAATGATCTCATGACCGCCATTGTCGCGGCGATTGTCGTCACGGTCGGAGCGCCGATTCTGGCCTTCCTCCTGATTCTTGCGACTGGAGAGAACGGCGAACTCGGAGACGGCGAATTAATCGTGGCAGTCAACTTGGCAATGACTTTTCTAGCCGGCTCCGTGATGTTGATGTTTGGCATCGAACTGAAGAAATCGTTTCTGACCGCCATTCTCTTCTCAACGGTCCGCTTTGGCCTTCTCATCGGCCTTGGCTCATTGGCCGTTGCCTGATCGGTCGGGTTGAGACTTCCGACTCGATGAGTGGGGGGAGTGAGTTCTCGTATCACTCTTGGGCGACATTATCGAGGCTTCTTGACGGCACATATCTATTGATGTTTGCGCACAACGGCCGCGAAGCCCGGCCAAGGAGCCAGAATCCTACGAAAGGAACTCAGAAACTGGGGCTGTAATCAAGAAAATGAGAGAACTTTCGACGCGCTAGACACGGGGGGGTCGCATGTTGTTACAATAGGCGACATTCCGAGCCTGGAATGGTCCCGAGCAAACCTAATGAGAAATCCCCGTTTGTAGTTTTTGAATTGGGCTAACGACGATACGGCAACATGAAGCTGAAGCTCACTAATATTGGCCAAGCCCTCTCCAGCGGTAGTGGCATCGTCGAGTTGATGGACGACCTCGGCGCGGCGATGGCCGGCATCGATTCATCCAGCATCCACATGCTGGGAGGAGGCAACCCCGCGAGTATTGCTGAGGTGCAAGCCGTGTGGCGGCGTCGGCTGGCAGAGATCTTGGCCGACGCGCCGCTGTGCGATCGCATGCTCGCCAATTACGACGCACCCGTGGGCAATCCGCGGTTTCGGGAGTCGTTTGCCGAGTGCCTCCGCCAGACCTACGGCTGGGATGTACACCGCGATAACATCGCGGTAACCAATGGAGGACAAACCGCTTTCTTTTTCTTGTTTACCCTGTTGGCCGGCGAAATGTCTGATGGCGGGCAGCGACGGATTTTACTGCCGATTGTGCCCGAGTATTGCGGTTATGCCCAACAGGGTTTGAGCCCAGGCGTGTTCACAAGTCGCCGTCCGCGGATCGAGCAACTGGATGATCACACGTTCAAGTACCGCATCGACTTCGATGCGTTGGAAGTGGGCCCCGACATCGCCGCGATTTGTGTGAGCAGACCCACCAATCCCACCGGCAATGTGATGACCGACAAAGAAGTGAGCCGTCTTGCGCAGCTCGCTGCCGAACGAGAGATCCCGCTGCTCGTAGACAATGCCTACGGCGAGCCGTTCCCTGCCGCGGTATTCGAACCGATCGCACCGACTTGGAACCCCGACATAACGATGACATTCAGCCTGTCGAAGCTTGGTCTTCCCGGCACGCGAACGGGCATCGTGCTCGCCAATGAAGAGATCATTAGCCGCATTCGCTCGATGACCTGCGTTGTAGGCTTGGCGAACAACAACATCGGGCAGACGATCGTCGAACCGTTGCTGACGAGCGGCGAATTACTCACACTTTCGCGCGAGGTCATCCGTCCGTTCTACAAAGCCAAGTCGGAATTCGCTCAGGACCTTGTCGCTGAACACTTTGGCGATGATTTCCCCTACCTGGTTCACCATAGCGAGGGAGCATTTTTTCTGTGGCTCTGGTTTCCGGAACTTCCGATCACTTCCCACGAACTATATCAGCGCTGTAAGAACAGCGGCGTGCTGGTTGTGCCAGGGGAGCATTTCTTCTACGGGCTCGATCACAACGACGATTGGCCTCACCAGCGGCAATGCATTCGAATGACGTTCTCGCAATCGGAGGATACGGTGGCCCAAGGAATCAGAATCATCGCCGACGTGCTGCGACAGGTGCATGGCTAACGGGCGGTTAGACGGAGAGGCCGGAGACTTAAGGCTAGAGGCTTCAGATTGCCCACCTCCAGCCTCCTACGGAAAGATAAACGACATGCCGGTGACCGTGCCGGCCTGGAACGCGGCGGCGCGCCAGGTGAAGGGAACGCCGCCGACAAGCCATGGGGCACAGTTGCCTGGTCGGTAATGGCCCAGTGTGTAAACACATTCGTTGGGAGTCCGTAGGCCCATCTTGTAGGGCAAGATCGGCAACGTGCCGAAGAAGTGGACGCCCGACATGATCGGCTGCGTGTAGGGCCCGCACGAGTGGCCGTAGCGCTCTAGTGCTACCTGCTCGAAGTAGAGCGGTTTGTGACATAACCCGGCTGCCTTCCACATGTACGTAATCTGAGGCCACTGCCTCGGTTCGTGCTGCTGTTCTTCCAGGGCACACTCGAAGGGATAATCCTCGCCCATACTGCCTTCCACGCGAATCGTGAGATCGATCGAATCGAGGGTTTGGGC
>CAXMSB010000125.1:0-17471 GCA_964195615.1 uncultured Granulosicoccus sp.
GCCGGCCGACGACGAAGCTGAGTGGCCTACTTCCACCCCGCGAACCGGAACCTGTTGTGAGGCCTAAACATACGCCCGGCCTACCCCACCCGGGCGGCTGCCGCTGTCCGCAAAATACTCAATCACCGTAGACCCGAGAACCGGAGCCAAGCGGGACCGGGCCCCGCAATTTGTCTCAGAAATAGGGCCCCAAATGCTAGAAATATCTTCGCCTTCCATTAGAATGGAAGGGAAGACGGGATCGTTGTAGCCTCGGCCGCCAGCGAAGATTAGGATGTTGGCTGGGTGGGGTTGTAGCTTGGTAATAGGGGCACAATTCCTTCCAGAAGACCTGCCTAGGCCGAAGAAGATTTTTGGCTCGCATCGTCCACCGCGATTGCCAACCCACCGATCCAACAGCAACGGGACATGATGGCCCTGTTGCTGCAACTCCAAGACAATCATACCTCTGAGACAAACTCAGTTGAGAAAGGAAACCCTTCCGCGATGTCCCAAAGCCAGAACCCTCCCCTGCCTGTTTTTTCTCAAGTTGATGTCAGCGCAGGAAATACTTCCGATGTGACCGGTTCTCAGATGGAACAGACGGAACTGCTGCGAGAGGTTTTGGCCGCTCAGGATCGCTCGAATGAAATCCTGGAAGAGTTGGTCACCGTGATGGCCACGTCCCAGAAACAGCGTGCCCAGGAACTCCACCAATGGCGACACGCGAATCCCCAACTGGCTGATTCGTGTCGCGAAGCGGCCGAGTCTCTGAGCCGCGTGCAGGTCGACTACCTGGAGCGCATCACCGAAGAGATCAACGACACGGCCGAGGACATGGCTGACGGCGAGTTTGTGCTCAACGAGTTTGTCGATCGGTTTGGTCCTCGCCTGGCGCATCTGAACAGCGTTATTCAAGTACTGGCCCAACTGAGCAGCACGCCTGCGGCGACGCCTGCCCAATCTCACTGAGACGAGTTGTTGCCACGAAAACACTTGAGCCCCATCACAATCGGTGGGGCTCTCTTTATTTATCTCGTCAATGGAACAATGGCCACGGTTTGCAGGAGGCGTCTCCGACGGCGATATGGGAACCGCTCTATCACGATCGCCGTCGGAGACGCCTCCTACAGCTGTTGCCGCAGTACGCTGCATACGTTATCGTCGGATGGTGTGTTTCGCAGGCAGAAACACCTCTGAATTGGCGATGAACAAGGCGTGCCGATGACTCCTCCGGTGAACGACCAATCTGACATTCTCTCTCGGGAAACGTCGGCCCGAGCCCTGTTGGATGTTCATACCGTGAAAACGGTCAAGTGGCATTTCGACGAGTCGACCGGCTGCCCCTTCTGGTTGGAAAAGCGGCGGCAGTTGAAGTTCGACCCGCTCACCGAGATCGAATGTTTCGACGACCTCAAGAAATTCGAGCCCTTTCAAGACGAATGGCTGCGCGGCGGACCGGTGCGGCGCTGGGTGCCGAAGGCGTTGGCTGACAAGCCGATCTACGTGTTCGAGACGGGCGGCACCACCGGAGTGCCCAAAAGCCGGATCGCGATCGACGATTTCCGCACCGACTATTCGCTCTTCAGCGAGACGCTCCCCGACCGTTTTTTCCCGCCCGGCTCGAATTGGCTGATGCTGGGCCCCAGCGGACCGCGCCGTCTGCGCCTGGCCGTCGAGCATCTCGCCCAACACCGCGGCGGCATCAGCTTCTGCATCGATCTCGATCCGCGGTGGGTGGTGAAGCTCATCAAGAAGGGTTGGCTGGAGCAGCTTGAAGCGTACAAGCAGCACTGCATCGATCAGGCGATCACGATCCTCAACGCCGGGCACGACATCCGCTGCATGTTCGGCACGCCAAAACTGATCGAGTCGCTCTGTCTGGCCTTGGAAGAGCGCGGCACGTCGCTCGCGGAGATGGGCGTGTGCGGCATTTTCTCCGGCGGCACGGAATTCACGCCGCAGTGGACGCGCTTCTGCCTCGAGGAACTGTTCGGCGGCCCGCCCCAGGAGAGCGGCATCTATATGACGCCCACCTACGGCAACACACTGATGGGCTTGGCTTGCAGCGCACCGGTTACGAAGGAGAACGGCTACAAGATTTCTTATCACGCTCCGCAACCGCGGGCGGTGATCGAAGTGGTTGACTTTGACGACCCAGCACGCGTGGTTGGCATCGGTGAAACGGGCCGTGTGAAGCTGACGACGCTGACCAAAGAGTTTTTTGTCCCCGGCTTCCTGGAACGCGACGAAGGCGAGCGCGAACCCCCCTGCGACCAATACCCCTGGGACGGCGTCAGCGGCGTGCGCCCGTTCCACAAACTGCCCGAAGCAACGACTGTCGGCGTTTACTGATCGAATGATGCATGATTACTCTACCTGCACTACGTTGGGGCAAGCCGTACGAATCGCTTGACGTCGAGGAAATCACACACTTCCTCACGGGCGAGCCCGTTGCGCGGGTCAGCACGGTGGGCGCCGGCATTGTGAAGCGCGATGCGAAGCTGGCCCGCCGGGCCCGCGAGGCTTTGCGGGCGATGTCGCCCAGCGAGTTGGTTGCTTGTTGCCAGAGGGCGGGAGAACTGTTCGAGTCGGCGACGCTCGCCGTGGGCGACGCGCGGCAGTCGCCCGACGATTTCGTGGCCCAACAGTTGGCCACCACCGGCATGCCGCTGGCGATGTGCCGGGCGAACGTCGTAAAAAACGCCTTTGTGCTGAAGAACATAGACAAGATTCTCGACGCCCTCACCCGCGGGCTCGACCTGAATATCCTGGCGCGTGGCTACGGCGACGAGGGCCGCGACGTAACCGTCAGTTACCAGGCGCAGACCGATGCCCTGGGGGCGGTGCTGCCCTCGAACTCACCGGGCGTACACACGCTTTGGCTGCCCGTGATTCCGCTGCAGATCGGCCTGGCGCTGAAACCGGGTTCGCAAGAACCGTGGACGCCCTACCGAGTAGCCGCTGCCATGATCGAAGCGGGCGTACCGGCCGAGGCGATTTCGATCTATCCCGGGGCGGGTGCAGAAGTCGGCGGCGCGATCTTGGCCAGCTATCGCCGCAGCATGATCTTTGGCGGCCCCGATACGGTGCAGCAATACGCCGGCAACCCGGGCGTGCAAGTCCACGGCCCCGGCTTCAGCAAAATCCTGCTAGGCGACGATTGCGTTGATCGGTGGCCGGAGTATCTCGACCTGATGGTCGACAGCGTTTACCGCAACGGCGGGCGGAGCTGTATCAACTGCTCCAGCATCTACGCGCCGCGTCACACACAAGAGATAGCCACGGCGCTGGCCGAACGGCTGGGACCGATCGACGCGTTGCCGCCGGACGACCCCGAGGCAGGTCTGGCTGCTTTCACAACAGCGAGCGTCGCCGAGGCGGTCTGGAAGATGGTCGAGCGCGACATCGAGGAAGACGGCACGACGCATGCCACGGCCGATTACGGAGAGCGACTAGTCCAGCAGGAAACTTGCGCGTACCTGCGGCCCACCGTCTTGCATTGCGACAGCCCCCAGAACTCCGCAGCCAACAAGGAATACATGTTCCCGCTGGCGAGCGTGGTGCGCTGCGGGCAGGCGGAGATGCTTTCGTCGATCGGCCCGACGCTCGTCGCCACGGCCATCACTGAGGACGAACCGTTCCAACGCGACCTGATTGCCGCGACGCACATCGATCGCTTGAACCTGGGCCCGATCCCCACCCCTCAAGTCGACTGGCTCCAGCCGCACGAAGGCAATCTCACCGAGCTGCTGTTCCGCAGCCGGGCGCTGCAAAAGTTTCCTCCTCTCGATGGGGAGTGAAATCGATGACGCAAACCGATCAATACGCTTCGCCAACGAAGATCGAGTTCGGCCCGGGTAAGCTCGCTGAATTGGGCGAGTTGGCCCGAGGGCTCGGCGTACGGCGGGTGTTGGTCGTTAGCGACCGGGGTGTGATCGCGGCTGGGCACACGGGGCGCGGCATCGATTCGCTCAACGAGGCAGAGCTGGAAACGAAGTTGTTCGACGGGGTCGAAGAGAACCCCACGACCGTGCATGTCGAAGCCGGACTGGCCGTGGCCCGAGAGTTTCAACCGGAGCTGATCGTCGGCCTGGGCGGCGGCAGCTCGATGGACTGCGCAAAGGGGATCAATTTCCTTTACTCTTGCGGCGGCAAGATGCAGGACTATTGGGGCATCGGCAAGGCAACGGGGCCGCTGCTGCCGATGATCGCCGTGCCCACGACCGCCGGCACGGGGAGCGAGACGCAATCATTCGCGCTGATTTCCGATCCCGACACGCACATGAAAATGGCTTGTGGAGACAAGCGGGCCGCCTTTCGCATCGCGGTGCTCGACCCGGAGCTGACACTCACCCAACCGCCCCGCGTGGCTGCCCTCTCGGGCTTCGACGCGCTGGCGCATGCCGTGGAAACCTTCGTTACCAAGAAACGCTCGGAAGTATCTCGCCGATTCAGCCTGGAGGCCTGGGTGGAATTGGCGCCGCACTACCTGCGAGTTCTGCGGGACCCGAACGATTTCGAAGCCCGGGGGCACATGCAACTGGGCGCCTGCTGTGCGGGCGTGGCGATCGAGAACTCGATGCTGGGCGCGGCCCACGCGCTGGCGAATCCGCTCACCGCGACTTACGACATCCCGCACGGCGAGGCGGTAGCGCTGATGTTGCCGCATGTGGTTCGGTTCAATGGTCGGCAGTGCGACCCCTGGTATCGCGAACTGTTGGCAACGACTGCCGAGCACCCCCCCTGCCCTTCCGGCGGCAGCGAGGAGTTGGCGAGTTTTCTCGCGGAGGTGGCCCTGGAGGCCGGATTGGCTGATAAACTGAACGTTCGAGGCGTCGAGCGCGAGCGGCTGGGCCAGTTGGCCGAGGATGCCGCCCGGCAGTGGACCGCCCAGTTCAATCCCGTCCCCGTCACCAGCAACGATCTATTGCGGCTCTATGAACTCGCCTACTAATTTCCGTTCTCAGCGCATCATCGCAGCGATCCTGTGCCTAATCACGGCGAAGGAGGCTTCAGCCGACTGGGTCTTCGAGCGCGGCAACACGATGGCCTCCGGCGTAGCCGCCACGCAGCTCCCCCCCGCGCCGCAAGAACTCTGGCGTTTCACCGCCGACGAGAGCGGCTTCGAGGCAACCGCGGTGATCGCCGCCGGCAAGGTCTACGTAGGCGACGTCGACGGCACGTTCTACGCGCTGCGATTGGCCGACAGTTCCTTGATCTGGAAGAAGAAGTTTGAAGACAGCGGGTTCATCTCCGCGGCGGCGATCGTCGATGGGCGCATCTACGTCGGCGATTACAATGGTTTGGTTCGATGCCTCAGCGCAGCCAGCGGCGACAAGCTGTGGACGCACCAGGCTCGAGGCGAACTCTATGCCGGACCTAATGTGGTGAGCGGGCGCGTACTGGTCACCACCGAGGCGGGCGAGCTGCTTTCGCTGAATCCCCAGTCAGGCGAAGTCCAGTGGCGTTTCGAGATCGACGCGCCACTACGATGCTGGCCGACGACCGTGGAAGGGCGCGTGCTGTTGGCCGGTTGCGACAGCCGACTGCACGCGGTCGACTTGGAAACGGGCCAGGAAACGGGCGGCGTCGATCTCGACAGCCAAACCGGCGCGACGCCGGCCCGGTGGAAAGACAGCGTCTTCTTCGGCACCGCATCGGGAACCTTCTATCGAATCGAAGGAACCGAAATCCGCTGGGAATATCGTGACGAAGATCGCCAGCAGCAAACTTTCACGGCCGCCGTCGACCGGCGCGCCGTCATCTATGGCAGTAGGGGAAAACGGGTTTACTCGCTCAACCCCGAGTCGGGCGACCCCTTGTGGCAGTTCCCCGTGCGGAGCCCCGTGGAGAGCGCCCCGGCCATTGTCGGCGAAGCCGTGTTCTTCGGCACGAAGCGAGGCCGGCTCTATTCCCTCGACGTAGCGACCGGCCAGGAGCGTTGGCAATTCGAAGCGGGGGGCGGCTTCGTCGCATCGCCCGCAGTGAGCGACGGCCGGCTCGTCGTGGGCAACACCGACGGCAGTCTGTATTGTTTTGGGAAAAAAGAGTAAACCAACTGCCATGGCAACCGAATCGACCAAGACCGAAGTGGGCAGTTACTTCATCAGCAACTACCCGCCCTACTCGCAGTGGACGACTGATGCGTTGCCGGCGGTCGAGGCGGCGTTGCAGTCGCCGCCGGCTGACGTGCCGCTGGGGCTCTATCTCCACATCCCCTTCTGCCGCAAGCGATGCAAGTTCTGTTACTTCAAGGTATTTACGGACAAGAACTCCCAGGAAGTCGAGCGATATCTGGCGGCACTCTCACGGGAGATCGAATTGGTGAGCCAAGCGCCCGTGATGGGTGGGCGGCCGTTTCGGTTCGTTTACTTCGGCGGCGGGACGCCGTCGTTTCTCAGCTCCCGGCAACTCGCACGGCTAGTCGACCGCCTGCGGGCCAACATCAGTTGGGATGAGGCCGAGGAGGTCACGTTCGAATGCGAGCCTGGCACGCTCAGCGAAGCAAAAGTGAAGACGCTCCGCGAGCTGGGCGTCACGCGACTGAGCCTCGGCGTCGAGCACTTCGACGACGAAATCCTCCGCAACAACGGTCGAGCCCACGAGTCGGCCGAGATCGACAAGGCCTGGCCCTGGATCACCTCGGCCGGTTTTTACAACGTGAACATCGATCTGATCGCGGGAATGGTCGGCGAGACCGACGACAAATGGCAACACACCGTCCGTCGGGCCCTGGAGATGTCGCCCGACAGCGTGACGATCTATCAGATGGAACTGCCCTTCAACACGGTTTACTCGCAGGACATCCTCGGTAGTCAAACAGAAACCCCGGTCGCCGACTGGCCGACGAAACGCCGCTGGGTAGACGAAGCGTTCGATCAATTCCTCGCCGCGGGCTACTCGGTCTCGAGTGCTTACACGCTGGTAAAAGACCCGAGCCGGGTCGTCTTTAGCTATCGCGACAACCTGTGGCAAGGCAGCGACATGCTGGCGACCGGCATCGCCAGCTTTGGGCACGTGTCGGGCATGCACTATCAGAACCTGCCCGAATGGGAAGATTACTGCGGCACGTTGGAGAAAGAAAAACTGCCGCTCGGTCGGGGGCTCGCGACGACGCCCCACGGTCGGCTGGTCCGCGAGTTGATCTTGCTGCTGAAGCGGGGCTATCTCGACGCAGACTATTTCCAAGAGAAATTCGGCGTCGACGTGCTTGCCGAGTGGCGCGGCGTGTGGAACGACTACGAGCGGCAAGGTTATGCCAAGCTCAGCGGTCGGCGGGTGGAACTGACGCGCCAGGGTCTGTTGCGCGCCGACGGTTTGTTGCCCGCTTTCTTCGAACCCGAGCATCGCGACGTTCGCTACACATAAGAGGTGGGCTGATGCCTGACAGCTTAACTTTTATGATGGGCGAATACCGCGCGGAATTTCCCACCGACCGCGAGTATGCCCCAAATCACATGTGGGCGCAGTCGAAGGGCGCGGGTCGCTATCGCTTCGGCTTTGCCGCTTACGCGGTACGGCTGTTGCAGGACGTCTACTTTCTCGACTGGGATCACGCCGCCGGCACGCCGCTGGCCGAGCGGCAGGAAATCGGCCAGATCGAAAGCCAAAAGGCCGAGGCGTCGCTCTATGCCCCACTTGCTGGGGAGTTGGCCTGCATCAACGACGTGCTATTAAAAGATCCGTCGGCGATTAACATCGACAACTACGGCGCCGGCTGGCTCTTCGAACTCACCGCCAACGGCCAGGGCTTGCTGAGCCCTCTGCAATACCTGGAGCATCTCGAAGCGGTCTGGGAAGTCACTCAACGCACGATCAAGGGGCAGATGAATAAGTAAGAGGAACCCGGGGACCCAGCCTACTGTCATTCCGAGGTCCGCCCAGGAATCTCCGGTGCGATGCGGTTTGACAGGGGGGAGGAGATCCTTCGGAAGACCTCAGGATGACACTTCATCAACTTAGCAGTCTTATAGGTCGGAGGGACGCGGATTGTGCACCAATTCTAATGCACTACAATAATCAGTAATCCGCGTTCATCAGCGTCCATCTGCGGTTCCTTATTCCCCCCGCCCGAAAATGCCCCACCGCCTGACTGTTGTCGTTTCACAGAGCCGTAGCCAGAACCCAAAGAAACGGGCTCTGGAAGAGTCGCTCGTGGCCGAGCTGTTGGGGCGCCCCGGGCTCGACGTGACGGTTGTGCCGCACTTGTACGATCTGAAGACCGACGGCACGGGAATGCTGTGCCTCACCGGCATCGAGGGCGACGTGGTGGTCTGCAGTTGGCTCTACCCGCGGGCCGCTCGTTGGGTGCTCGATCGCAATGGCATCCGCGGACGCGAGGGCGTGTCGCTCTTGAAATCGCTCGGTGAAGACGACGAAGCTGAGGAGTCGAGCGAAGCCGAAAAAGAAAAACCGCGGGTGATCGATCGGCTGGATCTGCCGCCTCGGCGAATTTATTGTCTCGACCTGCGGGCGTACGACACTGCGCCGGTCTATCTGGAGGAGATCGGCCGCATCGCCGAGGAGTTGAAGACGCCCACCGTGCAACTCACCGGTTGGATCAATGGCAACCCCAAGCCGGAGCAGATGGACCGTTATCTCTTGGAGAACGGAAATGGGAAAGCGAGGCCCGCGAGCACATCGGCTGCCGCGCCGACCGTAATCGACGAAGATCTCGCACGGCGGTGGTATCCGGTGATCGATCTGAGCCGCTGCACCAATTGTTTGGAGTGCATCGATTTCTGTCTGTTTGGCGTGTACGGAATCGACGCCCAGGAGACGATCCTCGTCGAGCAGCCCGACAACTGTCGGCAGGGCTGCCCCGCTTGCAGTCGCGTCTGCCCGGAAAACGCGATTATCTTCCCGCAGCACAAGACGCCCACGATCGCCGGTAGCTCGGAAGTCGCCGGCAATCTGAAGATCGATCTGTCGGCGTTGTTCGGTGCTCCCGACCCCGGCGCACCGGGCGCGGAAAAGGCCCTGGAAGTGGCCGCCCACGAGCGCGACGAGCAGCTCCTCCTGGCCGGCCGTGAGGCGGTGGGCAAGCCCAGACGGCACTCTGCCGCAGGCTCTCAGAACGAGCCCCAGGACGATCTGGACCGGCTCATCGATTCGCTCGATGAAATAGACCTCTGAGCTCGCTGATCGGGTTCCGCTCCCTTTTTCTTCTGCCCCTAGTCGGCCTGGGCATCGGTGCCTATCATGTTCCGTTAAATAGGCATGATGAAGTTGTGAAGACCCGATCGGGCTGCGATTTTTGGAGAAGAGAACGCAAATGAATGAGCAGATGAAGATGAGCAAGTGGATGAAGCAGGAGATCGAAGCGAGCGGCTGGCGACTGGCCGCCTTGTTGGCGTGGTTTGTCTGTGGCGGGCTGATGGGCCCTACCCCGCTGGTCGCTCAAGAGCCGGCCGCGGCCGAGATCGAAGCCGATGCCGACCACATCAGCATGAAGCTGATCCCGGACTGTAAGGCGTTCGAGGGCGCGCCACCCACGCACATCGATCTCACCGAGGTGTTTGCCGAGACAATCCTCGACACGGGCGACCCGCTTAAGCTAAGCGTGGTGCGCAACAAAAAGAAGGAGATCGTAGACGCCCAGATCGAAGGCAACCAACTCATTCTCCATTGGGCGAAGATCGGCAAGGAAGAGATCATCGTTCGAGCCGAGAACACCGCGACCAACAAGATTATCTACGTGCGGTTCAAAGCCACGGTGTGGCAGCCCGACTTCTGGCTGCTGTTCTATACGGTAATCGGCGGACTGGGCATCTTTCTGCTCGGCATGAAAAACATGTCCGAAGGCCTCCAGGCCGTCGCCGGCGGGGGACTGCGCCGGATGATCAGCAAGGTGACCGACAATCGACTGATGGCCGTTGGCGTCGGCGCAATCGTCACTATGTTCGTACAGTCCAGCTCCATCACCACGGTGATGGTCGTCGGCTTCGTCAACAGCGGGTTCATGAACCTCGCTCAGGCGATTGGCGTGATCATGGGCGCAAACATCGGCACGACGATCACCGGCTGGATTCTTACGCTCAAGATCGGCAAATTCGGCCTGCCCATACTGGGCGCCGCCGCGTTCGTCTATCTGTTCGCCCGCAAGGATCGGATGCGCTACACGGCCCTGGCGATCATGGGCCTGGGCATGGTGTTTTTCGGGCTGGAACTGATGAAAAACGGCTTCGCGGTGGTGAAAGAATTGCCCGAGTTCGAGGCCTGGTTCGCCCGGTTCGATACGCACACTTATTGGGGCGTCCTCAAGTGTGCTTCGGTCGGCTGCGTGCTGACGTTCATCGTGCAGTCGTCCTCCGCCACGCTGGGAATCACGATTGGCCTGGCCTCGATCGGGGTGATTCCCTTTGAAACCGCGGCTGCGCTGGTGTTGGGCGAGAACATCGGCACGACGATCACGGCCTTGCTCGCTTCGCTGGGGGCCACCACCAACGCCCGACGAGCAGCCTATTTCCACGTGCTTTTTAACGTGTTGGGTGTTCTCTGGATTACGGCAATCTTTACCGCTTACATCAATTTTGTGAACGGACTTCTGGACCTCGAAGCGATTCGCTGGTTTGCCGGCGTTGACAAAGAAACGGTCGACGCGGTGAGCGTCACCGTGAAGATCGCGACGGTGCATACCTGCTTCAACGTGGCGAACACTCTCCTCTTCTTCCCCTTCGCGGGTATCTTGGGGAAACTGCTCGAACGATTCGTTCCTCAGAAGGCGGCCAAGGAAAAGCCACATCTGACGAGCCTCGACATCCGCATGCTGGAGACGCCAGTGATCGCGATCGAGCAATCGCGCGTCGAAGTGCTGCGAATGGCCGAGGGATGCGAGAAGATGATGAACTGGCTCGCGGAACTCGTTCCCCAGGAAGAGCCCGACCATACGCTGGTACAGAAACTCTTCCACCGTGAGGAAGTGCTCGACACCGTGCAGGACGAGGTCGTGGCGTTCCTCTCCGACCTGCTCGCCTCCAATTTGCCTCACGAAGTAATCAACGAAGGTCGTCGGCAGCTGCGCATTGCCGACGAATACGAGTCGATCAGCGACTACGTCGCGACCATTCTCAAGTTTCATTTGAAGCTACGCAACCAAGGACACGCTTTCGACGAACATCAGACTAAGCAACTCAGCGAGTTACACGATCTCGTGCTGAATTATCTGAAACTGGTCACCGACGGCTACACCCAAAGGACCCCCGAGGTGATCACCAAGGCCCACTCCATGAACGGCGAGATCAAGCACCGGGTCCGTTCCCTGCGCGACGACCACCTGCAGGCTCTCACCGACAAGAAGATCGAGCCCTATGTCAACGTGGCCTTTACGTCGACGCTGAACTCGTACGTGCGAGTGAGCGACCACACGCTCAACGTGGCCGAAGCGCTAGCCGGGGTGAAGTGATCCGACTCTCTCCCGAGTCGATGGTGTTGAGTTCACTCTCGTCGGCCGAATAGCAGGGTCCGCCCGAGCCGCAGTAGCGCAGCAAGCAACTGTTCTGAAACCCGCGCCGCATCGACGGGCAGCGCATCGTTTGGTGGTACCAGAGCATCACAAAGACGTGGTTGGAGACGCTCAGGTCGACCGTCCCGCGAATGGGGGTCGGGCCTTTCACGCAATAATTGCGCACTCCCCGGCAGTCGATGTGTGCTCCGTAGCCGCTGAGGCCCGGCGTCCAGTAGTTCTCAACCACGCAAGCATGCCGGGTCGGTCGCAAGCAGCAGAAAATCTCTTCGTGGTACGTCTCTGGCGGATCTAACAACGTAATCTGACGCATCGGCCCCCGATCACTCAAACAGACCGCCGCCTGGGCCGCCACAATGGTGCCCAAGCTATGGCCGATGATTTGCGTGCGACGAGGAACCACTCCGCGGCGTCGCAAGGCGGCGGCCATCATCCGCCCTTGGCAAAGACCGACGCGCAACGGTTCGTCGTTGAAGGGCGAGATTTTTACACCGTTCCAATCCCAACTCAGAATGTTGAAGCTGTCGCCACAGCGACACCTCAGCGCCTGGGCCCCCGAACAACCGAAGGTCGTGTGAATCCGTTTCGGCAACGGGTTCCAGCCATGCGTGATGACGATCGTCGGCTTTGCCGGATCGATCGGATCGCAAGGACGGGCCCCGCAGGAGTAGTTCAGCAGCACCCCCTTGCGGCAGCTTCCGCCCTTCTGCAGCACGGCCGTGTTCAGGCCGCAACCGGTGGCCAAGCTCGCCAGCGTGAGCAACATCACCAATCGGCGGGGGGAGGCTTCCATCCTTGGAGTCCTGGGAAAGTGTTCCGCTTGTGCGGCTTGAGCGGGCGGGATCTGACGGTGGGGCAAACTTGCGCGACCTTGGAGAGGACGCGCGGGGTATAGCATCTCTTGCGTTATCGGCACGAGCCGAGGCGGCTCTTCAATCGACCCTCGCGGCACAGCCGGTTTGCAGGTTTCTGATGCGGTGTAGAATACTGGGCATTGATACCCAATCTGACGAATCAGGATCCTCTCTCATGCCAAACAAAAAATTCTCCGGTTTCCCGCTCGGGCTGTTGCACTTCCTCAGCGATCTATCGAAGCACAACAATCGCACCTGGTTCACGGCGAACAAATCGCGCTACGAACAGGAACTGCGCGAACCGGCGCTGGAGTTTATCCAGGCAATGGCCGAGCCGCTCGCCAAGCTCTCGCCCCACTTTCGGGCCGAGCCGAAGAAAGTGGGCGGTTCGCTGATGAGGATCTACCGCGACGTGCGTTTCTCGAAGGACAAGCGGCCGTATAAGACGAACGTCGGCATCCAGTTTCGACACGAGGCAGGCCGCGACGTCCACAGCCCCGGTTTCTATTTCCACATCGACCCGGACGAAGTCTTTCTTGGCGCGGGCATCTGGCGGCCCGACTCCAAGTCGCTCGGCAAAATCCGCCAGGCGATTCACAAAGACCCCGCCGGCTGGAAGCGGGCCAAAAACGGCAAGGCGTTCCGCGACCGATTCCTCTTGGGCGGCGACAGCCTCAAACGCCCCCCTCGTGGCTATGACGCCGAGCACCCGCTCATCGAAGACCTAAAGCGCAAGGACTTCATCGGCGCCCTGCACTTGGACCACGACGAGCTTTTTGAACCGACCCTTGTGAAGAACACAATCGCCCACTTCCGCGCCGCCAAGCCGTACATGGCGTTCTTGTGCCGGGCCGTGGGGGTGAAGTTCTGAAGGCCCGAGGAGCCGATCGCTAGCATTGGGTCCTGTAGAACGGTGCCCGCCAGCAGCATCAACAAAAACGCGTTTGCCTTCGCCCGGGGGTTCCGTGTACAATCCACTTCCCGCCTTGAAAGCCACAGAATAACCCGTAAGCCGCGAGGCGCCAGCCGAGCGCTCGGCTCTCGCCTCGCGGCTTACACACGAACAGAGCTTCTTACGCTCAAATGGAAGGGATTCACATGTCTTACTCAACATTCTTGCGCTCGCTGCTGGCCTCTGGCGGCGCGATTCTTTTTCTTGTTCCCGCTCCTGCCGAGGCGCAAATTGTCCGCCGCTATGCGGGGGGGGGCGTCGCGGTGCGGGCGCCGTTTGTTCGGGTCGACGTTGGGCCGAATGGCGCTACGTCGGTGCGTGCGCCGTTTGTCGCGGTGGACGATCCCGGGAGCGTACACGTCGGTTGGCGGCAACGTCGTCGGCTACGCCGGCACCCGGAACTGGCGGAGGCAGAGGCAGGAGTTGCACCTTATGGTCAGCCGAACCAGACCCAAGCGATGCGACCGACGCTTGCCCAGCCGCGCCCGCTTCCTGCTGCTGAGGAGCTGGCCAGCTTGGACGACGTGACGCTGATTCAGACCCTGAGAGATCTCTCCGCACATCTGGCTTACTCGCTGCAGCGGTTCGACAAAGCGGCAGGTTGGCAGCGTTATCTCGCATTGCCGTACGACGCGTTGGGCAGCCCCGGCGTCGAGCCGGTGGAACTTCATCTCGACGTGCTGGAGAAACAACTGGCTCGCTTCGACAAGGTTGCCACCCGTGCCGAGCTGGCTAAGATCGCCGCCCTGCCCAGTTTCGCTCCCACGCATATTGCCTTGGGTCTTGTGGTCGAGCGATTCAGCGGACCTGCGCCGGCGCCGGTCGACCTCGATCCCTTCGGCGACAACAGCCACGATCCGGGCCCCGTAACCGAGCCCGCCGAACGTGAACTGCTGCCGTCTCCGCCCCCGAGCCCCGAGCCTCGCCGCGGCCAACGGTCGATCCTCAAACGTCGCTAGCATCGTCGCCGATTGCCGCTGACACTGCGGAGCCGTTTGGCTACCATTCCGCCCCTCGTGCCACGGTGTCGATTCACGTTGCGACAAGGAGCGATCCATGTTTTCTCTGTTGGCGGATATCCCCTGGTCGGAACTTTCGCGTTCGGCGATGGCCGGCGGGTCGGCTTTGATGACCGGGTACTTTTGGTTAGTGCGCTCGCGGCGCGAAAAGCCGAAGCTGGAAATGTATCAGCTCAGCAACTTCCGCGCCTCACTACGCAGCCAGCAAGGCAGCGAAGATAAAAAGCGGCTCTGCATTTCGCAGATCGACACGGGCGGAGTGCTGATCGCCAACAACAGCACCCGGCAGAACTCCGTGCTGCGCTTCGATTGTTATCTGCAGCACCAGGGCCGAAAGATCAAGGGCGACTGGGGCTTTTCGGGCGACGACAAGCCGCCTTGGAACGTCGGTCCCGAGACGACGATCGCCTTCAGCCCAGCCTGCTTCTTCGAGGTTCCCGAGGACTATGAGACGCCCGAGGATCTGGCATTCCGCATCGAGCTGGTGACGGTCAGCGGCAAACGATTTGGCGAAACGATGTCTCTCGAGACCCCCCGCGCGGCTTAGCAAAGCAGCCGCTTCTTGGGTACCTTTCTGCGGCCTGTTGGGTAAAATCCCTTTGGGTGTGGTCTCCGTGGCTTTCCTACATAGAATAGGGAGGACAGTCCGCGCCGTTCCAACGATCATGAGAGGCCGTCTTTATGAATCGTTCCCCGCACAAGACAAGCTTGGCACTGGGTGCCCTGGCCATCGTTCTAGGAGGGTCCATCGTCGTGTCAAATGCTCCCATTTCTTCGAGTGCCGAGAGCGCCGAGGCCCCAACCGAGGGCAAGCTGCAGCTCGCCACCTTGGGCGGCGGTTGCTTTTGGTGTACCGAAGCCTTTTATCAGCAGCTTCGTGGCGTTTACTCGGTCATGTCGGGCTACAGCGGCGGTAGGAGGGAGAACCCAACTTACGAAGAGGTTTCCACCGGGATGACCGGCCATGCCGAGGTGATCCAACTGGAGTACGACCCAGAACAGATTTCGTACGGCGAACTGCTCGCCGTGTTTTGGAAGACCCACGATCCCACGACACTCAACCAGCAAGGGCCCGACGTGGGAACCCAATATCGCTCAGCCGTGTTCTATCACAACGAAGATCAGAAGCAGGTTGCCGCGGAGTTGAAGTCGAGGCTCAACCAGATGAGAGCTTTTGGCGCACCGGTCGTTACCGAGATCAGCCCCTTCACCAAATTCTATCCGGCCGAGAAGTACCACCAAGACTACTACGATCGCAATCCCAGCCAGCGCTACTGCCGCGCGGTGATTGGTCCCAAGATGAAAAAATTCCGCCAAGCCTTCCAAGACATACTAAAGGGCGAGGATGCTTCAGCATCCGGGAGCCCCGCCAAAGAGCCCCCAACCGACTGGAGCAAGATCAACTGGCGGGCGAAGCTCACGCGCGAGCAGTACAAGGTCACGCGCAAGGCAGGCACGGAAAAACCGTTCAAGAACGAGTACTGGGACAACAAGAAACAGGGCGTTTATAACTGCGTCTGCTGCGGGCTGCCTTTGTTCGAGTCGTCGACCAAATACAAGTCGGGCACGGGCTGGCCGAGCTTCTTCCAGCCGGTCGATGAGAAGAACGTTTCCGAGCACGAAGACCGTAGTATGTTTTCGGTGCGGATCGAGACGCGCTGCGCCCGCTGCGACGCCCATCTGGGACACGTCTTCAACGACGGACCGCGACCGACCGGCTTGCGCTACTGCATGAACTCGGCGGCGCTGGATTTTGTCGAGGTTGAGGCCGAGGGCGACTCGGGCGAATGACGGCACCCGGTCAATTCGCCGGTTCATACCCCAGGTTCGACGAGAGCCAGCGCTCGACTTCCGCGACACTGGTCCCCTTCCGTCGGGCGTAGTCGGCCACCTGATCGCGGTCCAGTCGATCGACGGCAAAGTACCGCGCCTGTGGGTGCGCGAAGTAGAGACCCGACACGCTGGCCGCCGGGTGCATCGCAAAATGCTCGGTGAGCGCGATGCCGGTGTGCTCTTCCGCTGCCAACAGACTGAACAGCGTGCGTTTCTCTGTGTGGTCGGGCTGGGCCGGGTAGCCGGGCGCGGGGCGGATGCCCCGATATTTTTCCGCGATCAAATCCTCGTTGGCCATCTGCTCGGCGGCGGCGTAGCCCCACTCGCGACGCACCCGTGCGTGCAACACTTCGGCAAACGCCTCCGCCAACCGGTCGGCTAGCGCTTTCACCAAAATCGAATTGTAGTCGTCATGCTCGGCTTCGAACCGGGCGGCCAGCTCGTCGCAGCCGACGCCCGCGGTCACGGCAAACGCGCCGACGTGGTCCTCGCGTCCGCTTTCTCGCGGCGCAACAAAATCGGCCAGGCAGTAGTGCGTGTCCTGCCCCTTGCGTTGCCACTGCTGCCGCAGGCCGTGCAGGCGGCATTTTTCTTTGCCGCGAGAAGCGTCGTCGTAGAGAATGATGTCGTCTCCCTCGGAAGCGGCCGGCCAGATGCCGTACACGCCACGGGCCTGCAGCAACTGCTCCGCAATGATGCGATCGAGCAGCGACTGGGCGTCGTCGAACAGTTTGCGTGCTTCGCCGCCAATCCGCTGATCATCAAATATCTTCGGGTATTTTCCCTTGAGTTCCCACGTGAGAAAGAAGGGCGACCAGTCGATAGACTCGCGCAATTCGGCTAGCGAGAAATCTGCCAGCACCCTGACACCTGTAAACTCGGGTCGGGGAATGTCGACCGCCTGCCAGTCGCAGGTAAACCGTTTCTCCCGGGCTTTGGCCAACGGCAAGAGCGAAACCGACTGCCGCTTGGCATGCGAGGCAACGAGCTGTTCCTGCAGCCGGCGATTCTCTGCTTCGAACTGCGGGCGGTTTTGCTGGTTGATCAAGTTTCCCACGACGCCCACCGAACGCGAAGCGTCGTGTACGTGGATCACCGCCTGGTCGTAGCAGGGTGCAATCCGCACGGCCGTGTGTTTAGCGCTGGTCGTCGCGCCGCCAACCAACAGCGGTCGCTGTTCGCCGGTCCGCTTCATCTCGCGGGCGACATGCACCATCTCGTCGAGGCTCGGCGTAATCAACCCCGACAGGCCGATGATGTCGACGTCTTCGGCTGCGGCCGTTTCGAGGATCGTTTCACAGGGAACCATCACGCCGAGGTCGATCACTTCAAAATTGTTGCAGCCCAGGACGACCCCGACGATGTTC
>CAXMSB010000126.1:0-2996 GCA_964195615.1 uncultured Granulosicoccus sp.
TCTTCGTTCAACGGCCGCACCGCCCAGATCTCGTACATCGACCCGGCTCGGATCATGTGATAGAGCCGATAGGGGCCAACCGTTTCTTTGCCAGCAGGCATACTCATGGTGCAACAACCGAAGGGGCATTTTTCATAATCCCTCAGTTTAGTCCACCTCGCTGGTTTGGGAAAGAGAGGTGCCTACTATGCCAGGAGAACTGCAAAGTCAGAGCACTTTGAAAAAAGAATTAGAATGTTTACCACTGAGGGTACAGAGAACACCGAGGAAAACCTTCTGGAAGAATCTCTGTGCTTCTCGGTGTCCTCTGTGGTAAATCCTTGTTTTTTCGGGATTGCTGGACTTTGCTGTTCTCCTGCCTGCTACGCCGCTGCCTCGGTCTCGCCATCAGGAAACTGCAGCTTGAACAGCCCGAAGATTTCGTCGCGCGACAGACCCAGTCGTTCGCCCGGCGTGGCCGAGGGGTCGAACACTGAGTGGAATAGCGCTCGCTTTTCCTCTAGCACGCGATCGATTCGCTCTTCGATCGTGCCCACGGTTAGAAATCGCGTCACCGTCACCGGTTCGACGACGCCGATGCGATGCGCCCGATTGATGGCCTGATCCTCGACGGCCGGGTTCCACCAGCGATCAAATAAAAACACGTAGCTGGCGAACTGCAGGTTGAGACCCACGCTGCCCGCGCCGTAGCTCATCAACATCACGTGCCGATCGGGCTCGTTGCGAAACGTCTCGATTACGCCGTCGCGATGCTTCGAGGGGATCTTGCCGTGGTACTCCAACGGATTGAACCTGTCGAGCCGGCCGCGTAGCTCTTCGATGGTTTGCACCCACTGGCTGAAAACGATCGCCTTGCGGCCGCTGGCGGCAGACTCCTCGAGGTCGGCTTCCAGCCGGTCGAGCTTGGCGCTGGCGCCAGTGGGTGGATCAAAATTGCAAATCTGTTTTAGTCTCAGGACGAGCTCAAAAACATGTTGAATCGTGAGGTCGCTTTTCATCTCTTTGAGGCGAACAATGCCTTCGTTCTCGGCCAGCTCGTACGACTCGCGTTGCTCGGCAGTCAGCGAAACCTCGGCGTCGCGAAACAGCTTGGGCGGCAAGTCGGTGAGCACCTGGTCCTTGGTGCGGCGGATGACGTAGTCGGCGACCGAACGACGAATGGCCGGCGTTTTCATTTGTGGAGTCAAACAGCCGGGCGAGACGAACTGAAAGATGCCGACCAGGTCTTCCACGCTGTTTTCGATCGGCGTACCGGTCAGGGCCCAGCTCCGCAATCGCGGGACCGAGCAAATCACTTCGTTCGTAGTGCTCAAGCGATTCTTGATGCGTTGCGATTCGTCGATGATCATCAGATCGAACGGTCGATCCAGCGACTCGAAGTGTTCGCGATCGCGAACCAGCGATTCATAATTGGCCAGCAGCACGCCGTGCTGTGCGTTCTGCCAGAGCCATTGGCGACGAGTCTGGTTTCCTTCGATGACCGTCACCAGCAGCTCCGGCGCCCACTGGGCGATTTCCCTTTGCCAGTTGGTCACCAGCGGCTTGGGGCAAACCAACAGAGTGCGGCGCACGTGTCCCTGATGGGCCAACAGTCGCAGCCCGACGATCGCTTGCATCGTCTTGCCCAAGCCCATCTCGTCGGCCAGCACCGCCTCGTGCCGGGGATAAAGAAAAGCGATGCCGTCGAATTGATAGGGGAACGGTCGAAAGGGAAACGTGAGCAATGCGCCCGCGAAGACCTGCTCCAGGGGCGGCTGCAGCAGGAAGAACAGGCGGTCGTCGAGCTTCACCACGTCGCGTGGCGGGCGGATCCGCGTGCGGCCAGCCAGGTCGAGCGGCAAAACGCTCTCGGCAGCCGACGGACTCTTTTGTGGCCGGGGTCGTGGCGGCAACATCGCCGCACTCTGAGTGCTCGGCCCGCGAATCGCCGCGGCCCCTTCCGCAAACAGGCAACCCACGGTACGCACCTCCAGCTTCGGCAGCGGCACGGTCACCGCCTCCGGCGGAGCGAGTGGCGAAAAGAAGATGGAGCCAAAGTCCGGAGTCGGTCCCCTCCCCTTCTCTTTAGGCTGCGGCAGATTCATGTTCGTTGTCGCCTGTGGGCTCGGTGACGCGCTGGGCTTCGCGAATCGCTTCCCGAATCCGCTCGAAAGGTTCCGCCAAGTCGACGTGGGCGGCAAGCGGCGCGAGGGTGTCGCGCAGCCAATCGGGCCGCCAGTCGCAGGTGGTGCTACCCGACAAACGATAGTCGTCGAGCACCAGTTCAGGCGCCGCCGGGCGATCGTGGCCTGGCGACATCGGCAACGCCGTCGACATCTCGTTTGGCCCAAGCCAAACAACCGGCTCGGAGCGCAACAGCGCGAGCGATTGCATTTCCTGCAGATCGGTCAGCACCACCTGCACGGGCAACTGGGCTTTCGCCACGAGCGTCTCGCCAATCAGTTCGCCCAACAGATAGGGCCGCAAGGCGGCGCCGTACAGGATCTGTTGTGCCGGGCTGGCGAGCACGGGTGTGCTGCAATGAAACTCTAACGGCCTGCCCCGTTCGGAGAGGACCAGATAGCCGCCGAAAAAACCATGTTGGACATCCTCAACGGCGGTGAGAAAGCCAAAGGCGGGCGGGGTTTGCAACGCTTCGGGGACCATCGGTGTAAAATCTCGACAAGTGCGGGGATGCTAGCAAGAAGGCTGGCAGCGGGAGTAGGTCTGCATCCCCTCCATCGAACGGAGTGCGACGTCGACTTTAGCCCGTCGCCCGCGTCCTAAGAAAGACGCTCGCTGAGACGGCCAACACGTCAGCGATAGCACCCGCGGAGGCCGTGAGTTTGGTCGTCTTAGACGCCTGGGCAAAAGATGCCGGCCGACGACGAAGCTGAGTGGCCTACTTCCACCCCGCGAACCGGAACCTGTTGTGAGGCCTAAACATACGCCCGGCCTACCCCACCCGGGCGGCTGCCGCTGTCCGCAAAATACTCAATCACCGTAGACCCGAGAAC
>CAXMSB010000127.1:0-48933 GCA_964195615.1 uncultured Granulosicoccus sp.
GGGCATCATCGGCATGGTCGCCAGCATGGGAGTCGGCGGTAGCGGTACTCATGGGAAAGTCTCGGGTAATCTATTGATAATCTGACGCGTTTTTCTGATAGCCACAAAGAGCGCAAAAATCACAAAAAAGGGGGAAAGGACATTTTTTTACAGGAGGTAACAGAGGTAACAGAGTTTGTTGTCAAACGGTCTTCTCTGCTACCTCTGCTACCCCCTGTTCAAATCCTTTGAAACACTGGTTCTTTTTTGTATTTGGGTTCGTCTCAGGCCGATCGGATTCCTGCATTTTTCGTGTCTCTTTGTGTTTCTTGTGGCAATCACTCCTCTTCCGGTACCTCGACGCGCATCGTGTTCTGCTCGGCGGCCATCTCCACGAGCTTGGCCTCGAACTCAGGACGCGGCATAAAAAACACACGTCCTTTCATTTTGTAATGGCCCCAACCGCAGAGCTCGGCGCAAACGATGTCGTAGCCGCCCGTCTTCTTGGCCTTGAACCACATGCTCTGCTCCATGCCGGGAACCACGTCCTGCTTCAGACGCAAGTTCGGCAGGAAAAAACTGTGCAACACGTCGGCGCTGGTGATCCGCAGGAGCACTTCTTCGTCGACGGGCAGATACAGTTTGCCGTCGGTGCGGACGATGTCGTCCTCGGTGTACAGCTCTCCATCGTCTCCCGGATAGCGGAAGTCCCAGTTGAACTGTCGACCGGTCACCTCGACGATGGGGTCGATGATCTTGCCATGCTCGTCCGTGGGGGGCTGCATCTTAGTCGTGGCCCAGGCTTCCATCTGGTAGATGGCGATGAACAGCAGCGTGACGGCTGGCAGGATGGTCCACACAATTTCCAGAGCGTGGCTGCCGTGCGAAAACTTCACCGGCTTGTCGTTCGAACCCGCGTCGTATTTCCACACAAAATAAAACAGCACCACCTCGGTCACAACGAACACGGCGCCCGTCAGATAGAGGATGAACATGAACAAGTGGTCGATCACCCGGCCATGCTCCGACACGTCGGGCGGCATGACAATGTTAAAATACGGCGCACAGACGAACGTCGCCACGCCCAAGATGGGCACCAGCAGAAACAGCAAACTCCAAAAAAGTCTCACGTTAATCCTCCCCGCACGTGCCGTGCAGGAATCAGTTGCAGGTATTCGGTTGAACTTCTAGCCAGCGGATGAGATGGCGTTCGGATTTTCCGGCAGTGCTTTTTGCGGACGGCTCGGCGCTTCGTACGGAAGCGACAACACATAGTCGACAACGTTCCACATTTCTTCTTCGCTCAGCGTCCCCGTGGCACCCTCACTAGCAGGCCCCAGACCGGGCATCGGCGTGCCGGCAATGCCGGCGTAAACTTTCCAGAAGAGGTCAATCCGGCGCCGACCGCCGCGGTAGACACCCTGGCGCAAGTCGCGCGGAATCGCATTGCGTACCGGATACAACGTCTCGGCCACTTTTTCTTTGGCGGACGCGATTGCTGGGTCAGTCTCTTTGGCAACCGACGCTAGGAACAGCTTGTGTGCCTTATTCCAGTTGTCCTGATCGTCTTGCTGACCGTCGCCCAGGCCCGTGGGGCCGTGGCACTTCACGCAATTGGCATCCGTGCCGTAGAACAACTTGCGACCTTTCTCGACCGAAGCGGCGATCTCTGCGGCGGAACGTACGTCGTCGGGAATTTGCTCCTCCTCGGGAACAATGATCTCGTCGTTGGCGGCGTTCCAGCCGTCGACGATCTCGGCGAGGATCTCCAGAATCACCTCACGTTGTTCGGCGTCTTTCTCCACATCGAGGGGAATCCGACGCATGACCGGCTCGCCATTGGGGTCGAGAATCGTATTGCCATTCTCGTCTTCGGTCTCTTCCTCGCCCAGTTCGTCGTAGACGTAACGGATGAGCTCGGTTTCCATTTGGCCGCGGATGCTGAGATACTTTACGTACTCGACGAGTGCCTCGACTTCAGAACCGGGCAGCAGTGCGAACGAAGGCATGGCCGTGCCCGGTACGCCATTCGCCAGCACCCGGCGCAGGTCTTCGTCGGTTGGCTTCGAGGGATTGTAGGTGGACTTGAACTTGTAGACCGCCGGACGATAGTCGCGGGGATAGGGATTGAGAAAGCGAGCCGTCGGGCCGCGGCCGTCGCCGGTGATGCCGTGGCAATGGACGCAATGTCTGCGATACAGCCCGTGATTCGAGCCACCTTCGGCGGTCCAGGTGGGCCCGGCAGCCAATCGCAGCCGGCCCTGGTCGAGCCCGGTTCCCGGCATGGCATGCCGATCGTCGGGCGTGCCAAACATAGCGCCCAGCACGTCCGAAATCTCCTGCTGATACTCGGGCCCGGTATCGTTGGACACAGCCTCGACCATGTTCATCCGAAAATCGGGATCGGGATAGTCGCAACCAACGACCGTCACGGCCGCCAAGCAGCAGAGCAATGCTAATTTTCGCAAAACAAGTTTCATCACGCGAATTCCAAAAGAGTCTAGAGCCCCGTTATCCACCAAGCGCAGAGGCAGGGACCGTAATTTCTATTTCTTCCACATCATCTTGGGGCAGCGTTATTCGGAATCGCCCTTTCTTGGACCACTTCCGCTTCTTTGCCTCGGGCGTATTAAGCACCAGCGCGCCGCCGGGGCCGGTGGCGCTCTCGTGCCATACTTGCAGCTCCAGCTCTTCGCCGGCCGGCACGTTGGGTATCTCAAACGACCCGTCGGGACCCGTTACCGCGTAGTAACCGTTCTCGCGCGGCAAGAAGTACGCCAACATCCAGGGGTGAATGCTGCAACGCACGCTGACGGGAACCGTCTCTTCCTTTTTCGGCGTGAAGTCGATCGTTCCCCCTGCGGGGATCGTCTGGTTGAAACCGTTCTTGCCTTCAATGTTTGTGTTGTGACCGACGTTGTCACTGTTCTTGATCTGCATCGTCTGGCCGACGGTCAGCGGAAACACATGCGTCAGGAAGACGCAGTTTTTCTGGTCGAATTCGGCGCTTTCAGTCGCAGGAGAGGCGGCCGACTCATGCACGCGCGGAGCTTTGCGAATGAAGATTGCCACGTTGGCGAGGCCTTTGGTCGCAGCATCGACCAGCACGGTTTCCTGCAGCGGCGCCTTGCCATTGATCGTGCAAGTGGCCTCGTCCTTGTTGGCGTTGTAGGGATCCATTTCAGGCGCCACGCCATCGAAAACAAAACGACCCTTGAGCGTCGCCCAGCCGGTGCCGGTCGGCATAGCCGCTGAGTCGTCGGCGCTCTCGCCGCCCTGGGAAAATGCGGCTCGGATGTTCGTCAATGCGTCGGGGTCGGCCACGGGGCCAAGATCGTCGCCCTGCCGGCAACCCGAGGCTGCCACGAGTGCACAAACGAACAACACAGCGCCGATTCCGCGGCTGCGAGTCAGACTCTTCATGGTGGTTGGTGTGCTTGTCATGCGACTGTCTAATCCACTCGGTGGAGGGTTTATTTTCCTAGATCGGCGGCCGGAACCTTGACGTCGCCCAACTCGAGCGTTCCGCCCGCGGGAATCTCCAGCTTGCCGCGACCCTTGCGATCGGTCTTGCCGGCGGAGCCGAGAGAGAGCTTCTTCAGATTGCCCACCGACTCGTGCCAGAAGATGAACTCATGCTCGCCGGCCGGGATGTTCTTAATCTCAAAACTGCCGTCTTCGCCGGTGACCGCCATGTAGGGATTGTCGCGGATCAGAACGAGAGCCTTCATCCACGGATGGATACTGCAGACCGCCGGCAAGGGAATCGGCTCCGATTTTTCGAACGTCTTGTTAAGCGGATTATCTGTCGTGACTGTTTCGTTGAACGAAACATTCTTGAGCATGTCGAGCTTTGTGTTGTGGCCGATCGGATCGGAGGATTGCACGTGCAACTCTTGACCCGTTCGCACGAGCACCGCATGGGGCTCGAATCGACAGCCCTTGTTGTCCAGCACGACAGGCTCGGGCGTAGCTTCGTAATCGGGGTGCGTGGCGACTGTCTTGCCTCGCTTCAGATACAAATAGACGAATGCATTGGTTAGCCCGCCCTTTTCACCGACTGCCACGGTTTCATCGACCAGCTTGTGTTGACCGCAGTACTCGGGGTCTTTGTTGACATTGAGTGCCGCCTCTTCGGGAGCTGCGCCGTCGAGGACCAGGCGGCCGGTGAGTGTGCCCCATTCCTGGGCGAAGGCCCCTGTCGCTGAAGCGACCATCGCCAGTGTGAGCAGAATGGATGCGGTGTTCAGGGTTCTCTGGCACGCGATCATGACTTTCTCCC
Organism: uncultured Granulosicoccus sp.; assembly: GCA_964195615.1. Taxonomy (GTDB): domain Bacteria; phylum Planctomycetota; class Planctomycetia; order Pirellulales; family Lacipirellulaceae; genus Bythopirellula. Next base: position 4,262 of record CAXMSB010000127.1, read on the forward strand.
TCTCTCTTGCTAAGTTTCTACTTGCGTGGAGCGTCTGCTCCACCAACGTTTGTGGCCTGCGAATCATCTGCGGGTACTGCTTCAACTAACGGCGTGATCGACGTCTGGCGTTTGGCGTAGATGTCGAAGTTCATCAATAAATCGACCAAGCCTCGAAGCTGATCAAGGCTTGTACCGTGGAACAGCGTCTGAGCGACGCCGCCCTTGTGTTCGCTGTCTTCGGGTTTGTAAATGACGTTCACCGGCATGCCCGTGTAGGGCAGGACCCGCTTGGGATTGGCGATCCAGTTGCGAACAAAGTTTGGCCGCAGACGGCGATAGACGTTGGCCAGATTGGGACCAAACGTGGTAACGTCGCCCTTCGGCTCGAAGTCGGCCACGGCGTGACACTTCACACAGTAGTTACCGTCCACCACAATGTTCATCGCCTGGTTCAACCGATCGGGATGCGCCGCCTCGGCTTCGGTCAGGTAGCTGGCCCGTTGTTGCGGCTTGTACTCGTAGGGGAAGTCGGCGCCCGACACCGCGGCGAAGTAATTGACCAGCTTCGCCGCTTCGTCGGAGGACATGTTGAAATTAGGCATCCGCATCACGACCGCGGGACGAAGCTCGGTCGGGTCCATCAAGAACCCATGCAGCCAATCGGGCTGTACCTTCTCGCCTTCCGTCATCAGCGGCGGCGGCAACCAGCCCCATGCTTCGGAACCCTTGGCCTGGGGATTCGTCTCTCGGGCGTGGGCAATCACTTGCGGATAGAGATAGCGGGCCAAATCTCCGCCCCAGGCCAAATAGGCCTGACCATCGGCGGGGCCGTAGCCTTCGCGACTGGCGGGGACCAGCAGATCTTGCAAGCCCACCAACCACGCTTCGCCCTGCACCAGGGTGTCTTTCCACAGCGTGAAGCGATAGTAGGGGTCCGACTCGTCGTCGTCCGGCTCCAGCGGCAAGCCGTCTTCGTCGTATCGCTCGGCTAGGCCCGTTTCTTCGTTCAGAAAGGGCTGACCGTTGAGCTTCGCGTGATAGCGGCCCCGGTCGTCCTTCACGAGCGACTCGGCGATCTTGTTGGCAGCCAGATGCTTTTCGAGGAAGGGGAAGTCGACCACCCTCGACGGCGATTCGAACATGTCCTCCTCAAAGGCGATTTGCCACTGCTCCATTTCAAGCGTGTGACAGCCGGCACAGTTGAACCGCTCCAACACGGTTCGGCCATCGACAATCGCCTGCTGCTCGGGCAAGGGGCGGTAGACGAACTTGTCCGCCGGCGCTTCGTTGACCAAACCCAGCACAAAGGTGATGACCGCTTCGCGCTCGTCGGCGCTGAACGGGAACTTCGGCATCCGCAGACGTTCGTTGAAGCCCTTGTTGCGGGTGGTCTTGTAATCGTAGCTGCGCGGCATCCGTAGCTTCTGCCAGATAAAGCCGTCGCGGCTGTGGCTGTTGAGCGACTGAATGAAGTAGCTCGTGTCGTCGTCGAAATCGGCCGGGTCGAGATGCCCGTGGCCCCCGTGCGCGGCCTGGGGGCCTTTCGGGTGGCCCGGGCCTTCCAGGAACTTGTGGATATTTTCAAAGGCGAGCTTCGAGGTTTCCTTGCGACCCCAGTCGGCCAACGACGTGCCGATTGGTTTTTCACTTTCGAAGCCGGGAATGTCGTGGCAGCCGAAGCAGCCGTACTTGCTGATCGTGCGACGCGCCACATACTCCTTCAAGGCCTCCAGGCGATCGTCGAAGTTCTTCTCCAGCAATAGTTCTTCGTCGGCTTTGAGCTTGGGCTCCAGGTGGTCTGGGATGCCATCCCGAACAAACTGCTGGGCGCGAACCGTGGGGAGAGTGTCGCTGGAGAGCCATTCAACCGCCAGGTCAGCCAGTGCCTCCTGATCTTTCGTCGACCACGTGTTCGGGACGGCGGGCACGTCGGTCGCTTCCCACTCAACCTCTCTGTCCTCTCTGTCGAGCAGGAACTCCACGATGTCGGCTGCGGGGTCGGTGACCTTTCCGGTCGGTTGGCCGGCGGCGTCTGTCTCGACGATTGGTTCGAGATACAGATTGGGCATCTTCGTGCGAGCGTGGTAAAGATTCGGCTGCTTCAGCCAGGAATAAAGCCAATCTTCACCCTTCACCGAATCGAACTTCGCACTGGCGCGCGACAGGTCGGGACCCTGATCGGCGGTGACGCCGGGGAAACTCTCATGCGAATGGCAAGCCAGACAGCCACGTGTCTCGAACAGCCATTTGCCGCGCCCAGCAGACGCCTCGGCGAGTCCCTCGGGCGGCGATTCGTAAGTGAACTCGTTGGAGTTCTCTAACAAGAATTCCGTGAGCGCGCGAATCTCAATTGCTTCGAAGCGTTGGCTCTCATTCAACTCGGACTTGTCCTCGGGATCCTGCAGATGCTCGTGCTGGCCGAAGAACTGCGGCATCCGCGTCGTGGGCCGGAAGTCGGCCGGTTTGCGGATCCAACTGTAAAGCCAATCGAAGTCGACCTTCGCGCCCAGGTAACGCAAGCTCGGGCCCGCCTTGCGGTAGGAGCCGGGTACTTCCACGTCCTTGAGGCTATCCGCCAACTTGTGCGTTTCGGGCGTCAGCCGAGCTTCCTCCGCCGAGTCGCTCCGCGACGCCAGTCGGGCATCTTGCTTGAGCGAGACCATTAGCTGATTGCGTGCCGACCCGTCGCCGGGGACTTCGACCAGCGTTTCGGCCCATGCGCGCTCGTCGTGCGTTAGACCGCCATCCTGCAGCGTCTGTAGAGCGACTGCGCTGTAGTTCGGCTCCAGCCGCAGATCGGGGCCAATCCGCGTGTCGGGACCTTCGTAGCCGCCCATTTCGTGGCAGCCGAAGCAGCCGTATTTCTCGACCAAGGTCCAACCCTCGACCAACCTGGGCGCGGGTGGCTCGGGGAAACGTTCGCTCGGCTCCAGGCTTGTCTTGTCGTAGTGACACTTCGTGCAATTGCTCTCGGCGAAGCGGGCCGGCTTCATCGGGAAAATCCAATGATGGTTGTCGAACCAACCATGCTCGCGGGCCCACGTAACCTGCTGCTCCGAGTTGTTCGGCGTGTGCGAAGTCCAAGGGAACTCGGTGCCGCTGCCCTGCCCGTCGTGGCAGATTGTGCAACCGAAGACCTTCTCGGGATGCGGACTCGAGTCGCTCAGAAAGAGATCCAACCTCGGGTGGGTCGTAAAAGGATGGTCCAGTCCCCGGCGAATCTTCATCTCGGTCGGCTCGCCCCACGAGACTTGCGTCAGCAAGAAATTCTCGGCCGTGGCCTGCTCGTAAACGGGCACGTCGCCCGCCTCGACGATCACGTCGCCCGACTGCAAGCCAGCCTGCGAGGCGAGACTCTCGGGCAGCACATAATGAACCAGCACAGCGTCGCCGTACCCAATCAGGCTGTTGCCGGAAAGAACCATGCCATAGGCGTCGTGTAGGCTGGTATCTTCCTCGGGCGCTCTGTCCGGGGTCTGCAGCATAAGCGTTAGATTGCGTTCTACTTCCGGAAGCGTCGGATAGGCGGGTTCGCCGGCCGTGCCTGGGGCTGTCTGAGAGATGGCTTGATGACACGACTTGCAGCGGTCGAACCGCGCGACTTGCGAAAAGTTGAAGTCAATCGTCATGTCAGGCAGCCAGATCTGGTCGATCTGAACGTTGCCGTCGTAGAGGGCATCGAGCACAGGCAGGCGGGTGATCCACTCCCCGATATTTGAAGTATTCTTACTGACTTGATCGTCTAAACGGGCCAGCTCGGTTTCCAGGGCGTCGCGCTCTTTGGCGATTTCGGTGAGCTCGGCATCGAGCTGCCCGAGAATCGCTTCCAGAGAGGTGCGATAGCCATGCGCTGCGGCGATTTCTTCGGTCAGCTCGGCCACCTGATCGGTAAAGCCTTGGATCCGCTGCTGCGTGGCGGCCAGTTTGGCTTCGCTCTCGCCGCCGCCGACCATCAAACTCAATTCGCTGACGGAGGCCGTCTGATCGGCTTTGACAAACTTGCGACTGCCAACCAACTGCTTCTCGCGACGCTTGGCCTCTTTGATGAACCGGCCGAATTCGTCGAACAGGGTCCCACGGGTCTCGATCGCCCCGTCTTGGTCGAAGGGGCTGGCATTCTCTTCGCCGGCGACATCCTGGACCGCTTGGGCAGCAGCTCCATCAAACGAATCGAAGGCCGCATCAAGCGTCGCAAAATCGGTACCGGTTATCTCAAGTCGCTCGTCCTCATCCTCCACCAGATCCTGGAAGTCAACGATCAACTGCCGAGCAATGGGTTGGCTCTTGAGCTGACGGATTTCACCGTCATAGGTTTCCATCCGCTCGGCGAACTGGTCGGCCAGCAGGTCTCGCCTCGCCTGGATAACCTGTGCTTCCTTCTTACGGTCGGCCAACTGCCACCGCTTCCACTCGCGGTTGTGGTCCTTGGCCATCATCCACAGCGTGGCCAGCAACATCACCACAGCGCTCGCACCGAAGAGGATGTGCAACAGCTTTGTGTTATACGAGGTTTGTTCTGTCGCGGGCATAGGTGAGCTATTGGCTTCTTGGCGGTTAGCTATTCGCTAGAACTAGAAATTGAAAAAGTATTCCGGGATTGCGATCAGGTATTTCAGGTCGTACACCCAGCGCAGCACCATCTTGATCGGCAACGAGGCCATGAACAGCAGCAGGTTGGCCATGATCATAAAACGAATGAAACCCATTCGCTTGTAGAAACCGGGCATGATGAAAACGGCCAGGATCGGCGGCAAGGCGACAAAATAGCCAAGCACTAACAAGGTGCCAGGCAACTCGCGACCAAACAAAATGCTGAAAAACTGGCCAAAGGGCCGCAGCAAGTCGGGCATCCAAAGCAAATCAGCTGTGCCGGGGAGGCTCATGTTTAGACCGCGATCCCAGAAGTATTCTGACAGGTTGATATTATTAAGCGCCTCGACTTTGTGCGCATCCCAATGTTCATAGGGGCCAAAAAAGTTCCAGTTCGGACCCCGCAACAGCGTACCCAGCACGATCAGCGTGACCCACATTTCCAGAAAGCCAAACTGGAAGATCGCGTAGCTGAACTTTCGCTCTTTGATCGTGTAGTAGCCGTTGCCCTTCTTATTGAAATCGAGGTAGGGAATCGCCATCAGTCCGCCGACGATCATGCTGGGCAACACCACGCCCGCCATCCAGGGGTCGTAGTAGACCAGCATTTCTTGCAAACCCAGGAAGTACCAAGGCGCTTTCGACGGGTTGGGCGTCTTGACGCTGCTGGCCGCCTCTTCCAACGGGGCACGCAACGCGATCGCCCAGAAGATCAGCAGCGCGGTCAGCGCGATCATGCAGATCAGCTCGATGTAAACCAGATCGGGCCAAACCAACACTTTTTCGTCGTCAAGCTTCTCCAGAGGCGGCTCACCTCGGTCGATTCGCTTGTCGTTTTCCACCGCCCGAGAAGTGCCCAACCAGGTGAAAAACGCCAGCAGGAACACCAGCATCACGATCGGTACATTGTCCGGCTTGGCGACGATCTCGTAGAAATCGCGATCGGTCATCGACAGCCCGAGAAACAGCCACATCAAGTTCCAGATCGTCCACGCCACGGCGGGTTTCACGAAGAAACCGCGGGTGAAGTAAAGCACGACCAAGGCGATAGTGGTGCCCGCGCTGTAGACGACCGGGCCGGTGCCCTTGTTGATTGCTTCGCGCCACGACTCGGGCAACGAAGCCGAAGAAGCCATACCGCCGCCGGCGAACGCTGCCAGCAGGACAAACGCCGCCCCGACCAACGTCCAGACCAAGGCGTTGGTTACCTCGATTCGCTTGCCGACAAACGGCACCGGGAGCGAGAACCAGGTACAGAGCTGACCCGATCTCCAGATATAGAGCGCCGCCAGACCATTCATCATGGCCAGCGCAATATAGAAGGGCCCCAAGAATGAGGCGACTATCTCCAAAAATTGTGCGTCGGTCAGTCCGTGTGTCATGGGGGAGGGTTAGGATTTAGGATTTCAGATTTGGGATTTCAGAATTCAGATTTCGTCTTCGAATGTTCGTCATTGGGTATTTCGTCATTCGTCATTTCTAGAGCGGTCCGCTGATGCCGCCGTCTTTTCTGACGCGCCAGAAGTGGATTGCCAGCAACAGGGCCACGGCCAACGGGATGGCGATACAGTGCAGAATATAGAACCGATTGAGCGTCTCTTCGCCTACCTCGCGCGCACCTAAGAGCGCAAAGCGGGCGTCAGAGGCGTTGGTAATCATGTCGACGCCGCCCAAAGTCAGCAATTGTTGGCCGGGACCTTCGTGACCCAAAATCGGCGTGGCACGGGCCATGTTCGAGCCCACGGTGATCGCCCAGACGGCCAACTGGTCCCACGGCAACAGGTAGCCGGTGAAGGAGAGCAGCAACGTCAGCAGCAGCAGAAACACGCCGACGACCCAGTTAAACTCTCGTGGCGGCTTGTAGCTGCCCGTGAGAAACACGCGATACATGTGCAACCAGACGGTAATCACCATCGCGTGGGCGCCCCAACGATGGATCTCGCGCATGATGCCCAGCGAGTGGACGTCTCGGAGCATCTGGATGTCGGTGTACGCCCACTCGACCGTGGGACGATAGTAGAACATCAACAAGACGCCGGTCACCGTCTCGACCAGGAACAGAAAGAACGTGACGCCGCCCATGCACCAGGTGTACGAAAGCGCGATGCCCTGCTTCTTGATCGACACTGGATGCAGGTGCAAGAAGAAGTTGGTGAGCATCACCACAATTCGATTGCGGCGATCCACCGGCATCGGATGACGGAAAATGCTCTTCCAAATCTGCGATTCGCGTATGATTTCGCCTAGTCCCGGCATGGTCGTCTTCTTGTTGTTCTTATGAAATCACGCCTTGCACGATGGCATGAATCTGTTGCGTTGTAATGTTTCAAATCTAGTGAGGAATGCTCGAACGCATGTCATTCCGAGGTCCGCCGAGGAATCTCCGTCGCGAGGCGGTTTGGCAGGGCCAAGGAGATCCTTCGGAGGACCTCAGGATGACACTCTCTGAACGTTTCACCTTTCCTGTCATCTACACCGGTATAAAACACGACGGATCGTTCCACTGTCCCATTTCTTCCTGGAAGGTTTTACTCTTGTCGATTTCGATCTGACCGTCATCGGCAACGCGGATCGCGTAGCGTTCCAGCGGCCGGGGGGCGGGGCCCTCGAAATTGACGCCATCCATGTAAAAACCGCTGCCGTGGCAGGGGCACTTGAACTTCTGCTCCGCCTCGAGCCAGTTGGGCGTGCAGCCCAAGTGGGTGCAGACCGACTTGAGGGCGTAAATCTCTTGCTGTCCGTTGTACTCGGAGTTGGCGATCCACACGCCGAATTGGGCCTTGAACTTGGTTTGCACTTGTTCGGCCGGAAACGCGTCGGGGAAACCGACCTTGAACTTGCTCGGCGGTTCGCGAAGCACGTTGGGAAACATGAACTTCACGCTCACCAACGTCCACAACACCGAGACCAAGCCGATCATCCAGAAGCCGAGGCTCATGAAATCGCGACGGCTCTCGTCGGCGGGCTCTTTCTTGGCCGGAGCGGGCGGCTTGGCCATCGCATAGGCCGGCTTCTCCGGCATGGGCGGCACGACGATCTTGGGCTTGGCTTTCGCCTTGGGATCGGATTTTGCCTTGGCGGCCGCTTCGGCCTTGGACATCGGCCCAGGCTTGGTGCTCTTGCGCGCGTCCGCCAGAATGCTGGCCGTGTCGCGTTCGGTCGGCTTGCCAGACGCAGCGGCTTTTGCGGCGGGCGCTTTGGCAGCGGGGGCGGCTTTTTTCGGAGCGGCCTTGGCTGCTGGCTTGGCGGCACCTGATTTCCCGGCGCGAGCCAAGGCCATCATCTCGGCAACGCTGGGGCGATCGGGCGAGCCGGGCTTGGCGATTTTCTTGGGCGGACCAGAAGGGGCGGCCGGCACCGATTCAGAGGCGGATGTCTCGGCAGGCGTCGACTCCGACGGCGACTCTTCATCGTCGGCACCTCCCCCGCCGTCGGACTTGCGCGCAGCAGCCAACATCTCGGCGACAGACATCTTCTTCTTATCAGCCATGTCGATATCTCTTCCGTTCACGTGTGGCGCACGCGCAGGATCACTTGTACTAATCGATGCCTACGACAACCCCGTCGCAGAGTCTAACGAGACTGCCTTCCACCACGATGCCCACCGCCTCACCCCACCGAGCTCGCGCTGCAAGACCCTTGGTAGAACAGACTTGGGTCAACTGTCAGCAGCTTGTGACACTTTTCACAAGTCAGCTTGTCGAATAGGTTTAAGAGCAAAACCTCGAATTGTCAACCGTTCTTTCTGCCAGATCAACTCTCGGGAACCTAGCCGGACAAATCCCGAGGGTGAGGGACCCGCAATCCACTCCATTAGATGAGACTGAATCCCATCAAGATCCTGGCTAGGTCGGCGGACTACGCCACCGAACCGGCCGGGCCGGCAAACTCCTCCCGAGACTTCCTCAAAGCTGATAATCCCCCTAGAATCACGCGGGTGGCCCTTGCGATTGGAATCAGGTGGAGATACGGAACATGAAGGTTTTGGTGGTTGGCGGCGGTGGTCGGGAACACGCGTTGGCCTGGAAAATTGCCCAGAGCAGCCGCGTCGACCGGGTGTTCGTCGCCCCAGGCAATGCGGGCACGGCCCTGGAGGCGGAAAACGTCGACATCCCCGACGGCGACGTCCCCCGGATGGTCGAGTTCGCCAAGCAGAACCAGATCGACCTGGCGGTGATCGGTCCCGAGGCGGCGCTGGCAGCCGGGGCGGTCGACGCCCTGACCTCAGCGGGCATCCGCGCCTTCGGCCCCAGTGCCCAGGCGGCCGAGTTGGAAGCGAGCAAGATCTTCTGCAAGAACCTGCTACGGCACGCCGACGTGGCTTCGGCCGAATTTCGCACGTTCCCCGACGCCGCCAGCGCCAAGGCCTTCCTCACCGAGCGTGAAGACTTGCCGATGGTTGTCAAAGCCGACGGCTTGGCCGCGGGCAAGGGCGTCATTGTCTGCGACAATCGTGAGGAGGCGCTGGACGCCGTCGAGCGGATCGCCGGCGCCCGAGAGTTCGGCGCGGCCGGCGACCAGATGGTGATCGAAGAACGGCTGGTCGGCCAAGAGGCGAGCGTGCTGGCGATTACCGACGGGCAGACGATTCTCACCATGCCCGCCGCCCAGGATCACAAACCGGCCCACGATGGCGACCGCGGCCCGAACACCGGCGGCATGGGCGCGTACAGCCCGACACCGCTGGTGACCGATGAGATGATGGACTCGATCACCGAGAAAGTGCTCGTGCCGACCGTGCATCAGATGAAACGCTCGCGGCGTCCGTTTCGGGGCGTGCTGTACGCGGGGCTGATGATCACCAAGCTAGGCATCAAGGTGCTGGAGTACAACGTCCGCTTCGGCGATCCGGAATGCCAGCCCCTGATGATGCGCCTTCAGAGCGATCTGGTCGACGTGATGGAAGCGACCATCGACGGGCGGCTCGACGAGATTGAGCCAATGCAGTGGGATACGCGGCCCTCGGTGTGCGTGGTGATGGCCAGCGAGGGCTATCCCGGCAGCTACGAAAAGGGTCAACCGATCCGCGGCCTCGACGAGGCGGCGAAGCTCGACGACGTGAAAGTCTTTCATGCCGGCACCGCCACTCACGACGGGCAAACGGTCGCCGCGGGCGGTCGGGTGCTCGGAGTCACGGCCTTGGGCCATTCTATCTCCGCCGCCAAACTGCAGGCTTACACGGCCGTAAAATGTATCCGCTGGGACGGGGCCTGGTGTCGCAAGGACATCTCCGACAAGGCGGTTATGTAGAGCCTCGCATCGGGGTGGCCGGGGCAAAGCGCTAGCGTGCCCCGGTTCGCTACGCCACCGGGGCACGCCCTGCGGGACTTTGCCCCGGCCACCCTTACCGACGAGGCTCTTGGATAGGTTCTCGTGCATGTCGAGTTGCCGCAGCCTCGGAAGCCAGTGCGCCCTATACTTGCGCCATGACCAGCGATCTCCCGCAAGCCCCCGATGCGACGACCGAGCGCCGCGCCCTGCCGATGCGGCTCTGGCTGGCGACGCCCGATTGGGCCTTTCGCGTGTTGGGCGCCGGGTTCTTTTTCTTTTATCTGATCTACAAATCTCAAAAGTATTGGCGTTACGACTTCTGGCAGTTCGTGCCCTACTACAAGTTCGCCGATGGCCACTCGCTCTACATGCCGTGGGTGCCGGTGCTCGTGGACCTCACCTTCGTGCTAATCGCCTTGGGGTTCTGTCTCCGCTTGCGGCCGAGTCGCCGGGCGGACAACGGCTGGATCGTCGGTTTTACTCTGCTAACCGCCTTTGCCCCGCTGATTCCGATTGAGCTTCCCGCGGTGCTGGGGCTATTTAATGAAGCTTGGCAGGCGGCCTACAACGCATTCCTCTGGCCAAAGTCGATCTCGTTGACTCGGGTGATCCTGGCCACCTCGCTGATCACCGTTGGCAACCTGATCGACCTGTGGGGGTACACCGTCCTGACGCGCAGCTTCGGCATCGTACCCGAGGCCCGCGAATTAAAAACCTCCGGCCCGTACCGCTTCGTCCGCCATCCGGTTTACCTGGGCCAATTCATTTCGCAAGGCGGCGTCTGGCTGTGCGCCGTTCAGCCCCACGCCGTGTGGATCGGCATGTACGCGGTGTTCGTGGCGATGCAGCTCTATCGCTCGAAGCTCGAGGACCGCGTGCTGGCCGAAGCTTTTGGCGAAGAGTGCCGAGAGTGGCAGCGGCGAACCTTTTGGTTCGTGTGAGAGGCTTCCTTCCGGGGCCCCCGGTTTGCCATAATGGGGGGCATGACCACTTCTCGCTACATCTTGGCCAGTCTCTGGCACCATCGCCGTGTGCAGTTGGCCGTGGCGGCGGGGGTCGTCGTGGCCACGGCGGTGATTACCGGGGCGCTGGTCGTGGGCGATTCGGTTCGCGGCAGTTTGCGCGACCTTACGCTGGAACGGTTGGGACGGATTGAAGTGATGCTTGTGGCCGCGCAGCCGTTTCGTGCGGCGCTGGCCGACGAAATGCTGCACGCCGCCGCGACGCCCATGGTGCTCACTCGCGGGACGCTGAAAACGACGGTCGCTGGAGAGACCCAACTGGCGACGAACCTGTCGGTCGTCGGCTGCACGGACGACTTCTGGCGGCTTGGCCCGGGAGGTCCCGAGACGCCGCTCGCCGGTCGAGAGATTGCCATCACCGCGCCACTGGCCACGGAGCTTGACGCCCGGGTGGGCGACGAGTTGCTGCTGCGGCTGCCCGCCGCGGGCAGCTTGCCGGGCGACAGTACGTTGGGCAACAAGCACGACACAACCGTGGCCCGCCGCTTCCGGCTGGCAGCGATCTTGCCCGCTGACGGCTTGGCTCGTTTTTCGTTGCGTCCCAGCCAGCGACTGCCGCGAAACGTCTTTCTAACGCTCGCAGTCGTCCAGGATCTGCTCGACTGGCAAAACTCGGCCAACGCGCTGGCCGTCGCACGCCAAGAGGGTGATACCACCCGCAGCGAGACGTTTTGGAAAACGCTTCAACGCGTGCCGCTCGAACCGACCTTGGGCGACTTGGGTCTGGTCGCGGCGCCGGTTAGCGTCGGCGAACGAGTTGTGGGGACACAGATTACTTCGCGGGGGATGGTGCTCTCCGATTATGTGGTGAGTGTTGTCGAGAAGACGTTTTCAAGTGCCGGGCCGCAAGCGGTGGCTACGTACTTGGCGAATACCATCGAGATTGGCGATCAAAAGATTCCTTACTCTACGATCACGGGGATGCAGTCGAGGGAGATCGGCAACGGGGAGATTGTGCTGAACGATTGGGCGGCCGACGATCTGGGCGCCACGGTGGGCGACGAAGTGACAGTCACCTACTACGAGCCGGAAACGACGCATGGCAACTTGCGCGAGGCCGAACCGCTGCGGCTAACATTGAAGGCGATCGTGCCGCTTGCCGATGCCGACGGCCAGCCGACGTCCGCCGCCGATCCGACGCTCACGCCCGAGCTGCCCGGGGTGACCGATCAGCAATCGATCAGCGAGTGGGACCTGCCGTTTGAACTGGTGGAGACCATACGCACGCAAGACGAAGACTATTGGGACCAGCACCGCACGACGCCCAAGGCGTTCGTCTCGCTGGCGCTGGCCGAGCGACTTTGGCAGACTCGCTGGGGGACCGTCAGTGCGATCCGACTGTCGCGGACCGATGTCGAGCAGGTCGGCGAGGAGCTGGCCGCGGCGGTCGACCCGGCGCAGCTCGGCATGAGATGGCTCCCGATCAAACTGCAAGGCTTGCAGGCGGCCGCGGGCACGACCTCGTTCGAGGGCCTGTTCCTCGGTTTTAGTTTCTTTCTGATGGCGTCGGCCGTGCTCTTGATCTCGTTGCTGTTTCGCTTGGGAATCGAAGGCCGCACCGCGGAGGTGGGCGTGTTGGCGGCGATGGGCTACTCGCCGGGGCGGCTGCGGCGACTGCTGTTGGGCGAAGCGACAGTGATCGCGGTGGCGGGCGCCGCGGTCGGCACGCTGGCCGGCGTGGCCTACGCCAAGCTGATGATTCACGGGCTCTCGACTTGGTGGGTCGCGGCCACGGTCACGCCATTTCTTAAACTGCACGCCACGCCAACGAGCCTGGTGCTCGGTTTCGTGATCGGCGTAGTCGTCGCGCTGGCGACCACCGCCTGGTCGCTGCGAACAACAATAAGACTTCCCGTGCGCCAACTTCTGGCGGGCGACCACACCGCCCCGGCAGACAGATTCCCCACGACCCACTCCAAACGCCGCTGGCTGCCGCCCACGCTGATCTGCGCCGCCCTCACGCTTGCCGGTTTCGCAAGCATCCTAAAAGGCGAAGCCCAAGCCGGCGCGTTCTTCGGCAGCGGCGCCCTGGTGCTCACCGGCCTACTGATCTGGCTAGGCCAACGACTCCGGCAAGCGGACCACACCGCGCCCCGATCGCTCTCGCTAGCTCGGCTGGCGGCGCGCAGCGCCCGTCGCAATCCCAGCCGGTCGATCCTGTCGATCAGCCTGGCCGCGGTGGCCAGTTTCCTGATCGTCGCGCTCAGCGCGTTTCGCCTGGCACCCAGCGAGAGCGGCACCGGCGGCTACGATCTAATGGCAACCGCCGACCAGCCGATCCATTTTGATTTGAACACCGCAGAGGGCCGCGACCAGCTCGGCTTTGGCGATGCGGACAACCGGCGTCTGGCAGACGTCCAGATCGAATCGCTGCGCGTTCATGCCGGCGAGGACGCCAGTTGTCTGAATCTCTACCAAACCGCTCAGCCCCGCGTGTTGGGCGTGCCAAGTACGATGCATGACAACCAGCAGTTCGCATGGGCGGCTACCGACGAACCGAATTTTCCGTGGTACCCCTTGGACATGTTGTTAGACAAGGACGACGCGGGACGCGAGATGGTTCCGATTGTGCTCGACAAGAACACGGCCGCATACAGCTTGCATCTGTCGGGCCTCCGCGCTCGGCTGACGATCCGCGACGGATTGGACCAGGATGTGACGCTCGTGGTACTCGGCCTGCTGGCGGGCAGCGTGTTGCAGGGCGACGTTCTGATGAGCGAAGCCAATTTCCTGAAGCTGTTTCCGAATGCAGAAGGACACCAACTGTTTCTCATCAAGAAAGACTCGCTGCCGGTCGGCGAACTTTCGGCGCTGCTGGAATCTCGCCTGGAGGATTTCGGCTTCGACGCCGTGGCGACGCGCGACCGCCTGGCCGAGTTCATGGCCGTGCAGAACACGTACCTTTCGACGTTCCAAATGCTCGGCGCGTTGGGACTGCTGCTGGGCACCTTTGGTTTGGCCGTTGCGCAGTTGCGGAGCGTCCTGGAACGCCGCGGCGAACTGGCGCTGCTACGCAGCACCGGCTGGAGCCGTGGCCGACTGGCTCGCTTGGTGCTGGGCGAAAACCTGGCCCTATTGATCGGCGGCTTGGGCATCGGCTGTCTGGCCGCCGCCGTGGCAGTGCTGCCCCACTGGTGGCTTGGCGAAGCAAGCGCCCCCTGGGCAACGCTGGGGGCGATGCTGCTGGCGGTCGCCCTGGCCGGCACCCTCGCGGGCGGGCTAGCCGTCCGCGCTGCGGTGAGGGCGCCGCTCGTAGCCGCGCTCCGCGGAGACTGAAAGACTATAAGCCGCGAGGCGATAGCCGAGCGCTCCGGAGCGCTCGGCTGTCGCCTCGCGGCTTACACTGTGCTATTTACGTTCTGGCGTCGCCAGCGACTGTCGTTTAGAGTGACGACTGTCCGGCCTCCCCCTACTACGAGAATCCTCCTCATGCGTAGCCTGCTGTTTGTCGTCGCTTCGTTTCTGGTGACCATCCTGGCCTGGGGTGTCTACGGTCCGGTGCTCCATTGGGGACAGGACGCCATGTCGACCGCCGAAGGGGTGGCCCGGATGCGACCTTTCGTCTGCGTCGGGCTCGCGTACTTTGCCATCGGCGTGATCGTCCCCGCGGTGCTCTTGAAGCTGAAGGGCGAACAGGGCGATTGGACCGCTCGCGGAATCGTCTTCAGCCTGGCCGGCGGGGCGTTGGGTGCGATCGGAGCGATGGGCATCATCATGGCGTTCAACTTCGGCGGTCGGCCGGTTTACGTGATGCCGTTGGTCTTCGGCGGTGCGCCGGTCGTGAATTCGTTTCTCACAATCACGATGGCACGCCGCATGAAAGAAATCGGCTCGATGTTTGTTGCCGGGTTGGTGATGGTGTTGTTGGGGGCGATTACAGTCTTGATGTTCTCGCCCAAAGCTGAAAGAGCGCCCGAGGCTGCCCCAGCGGAGATCGCAGCCGAGGCCGAAGTCGAAGCTGCTCCGGCGGAACTGGGGACGGCATGGAGCTTCTTGATGCAGATCGTTTCCATCGTACTGACGATCGTCTGTTGGGGCTGCTATGGCCCAGTGCTCCACAAGGGTCAGGCCGCCATGAACCACAGCCGGCTGCGGCCCTTCTTGTGCGTCGGCTTGGCCTATTTTGCCATCGCGGTGATCGTGCCCGAGCTGTGGCTCGCCGGCGTGCCCGAGGCGAGCGAGTACACGTTCTGGGGCACCACTTGGAGCCTGGCCGCCGGCGCGGCAGGAGCAATCGGCGCGCTGGGGATCATCATGGCGTTCAACTTCGGCGGCCGGCCGGTGTATGTCATGCCGTTGGTCTTCGGCGGCGCGCCGGTGGTGAACACGCTGCTGACAACCGTGCTCGGTGGTCTGTGGGAGGAAGTGAGCGCGATGTTCCTGGCCGGTTTGATTCTGGTGATTGCCGGGGCGGCGATTGTGCTGGTGTTCGCGCCCAAGGGCGCCCCGCCGTCCGAGATAGAGGCCGCGAAAGATGTGCCTGAACAGAAGTCTGATCCGGAACCTGAAAACGAAAAAGAGAAAGAATAGCTATCCCCAGTCCACCGGCGAGCTATCAGCTCGCGGCTAGGTAGAATCTGCATTCCCCCTTCCGCCATCCCCCTTCCCCATTTCAGATGTCTTCCCACGACGCCATGCACCGCATCGACGCCCTGTTGACCCACGTCTGGATGGTGCGCACCTTTATCAAGCATAGCGAAGAGTTGGAAGACGACCCCGAACTGGCCGAAGTGATGCGCACACTCTACGACTACATGCTCGCCCTGGGCCCCGCTTGGAAGGCGCAAGACGCCGAGGCCTATCTCAAGCAGGCCGGCAAGAAGATCGCCAAGCTGCGCGGGGCAACCGACCAATTCGCCGAGTTGCAGCCGGAAGTTTCAACCCACACCAATTTCAAGATGGCCGTGGTGTCGCTGCAACATGCGGTAAAAGAGGTCGAAGCCGTGCTGGCCGAACAAGGCGGATAAGAACATTGCCAACGTGGGTGGCCCTAAGTCCGCCGCACCGGGCCGAACCACTCGATCTGCTTCCGTGGGCAGAAGGTCCAGCCCTGCTCGTGGCAGTACGGCTCCAACCAGGTTGCCCGTTGTGCGAGCTCCGGCTGCGTGGTCCCCTGCGGCATGAGCATCACGCGATCTCTGCGGACCGAGGGCATCCCGGCGACAAAACTCTCGATCTCATCGAGCTCGGCCGCCCGGTCGACCACGAATTTCAATTGGTAGTCGTACTCCTGCATCAAAGAGTGGAGCACGTCGGGCTGATAGCGTTGCCGCTCGTGGCGACGGCTCCAGCGGGGATGCTGCGAGGGCTCGGGGCCGCTGGCGGCAAGCTTCGGGCTGATCGACATCAAATCGCAAGCCACCGGCAGATACAGCGTGCCGGCCGTCTCCACCGTGATGTGCAGCGAGCGCTCGCGCAGCCGATCGGCCAACGGCAACAGCTCGGCGAAGAGCATCGGCTCGCCGCCGGTGAGTACCACGTGTCGGCAATCCCACTCTTCGACTTGGGCCACGATTTCGTCGACCGCCATGTCGGTGCCCTCGGGCGCCCAGGACGTGAACGGCGTATCGCAAAACCAGCAGCGCAGATTGCAACCGCTCACGCGCACAAACACACTCGGCGTGCCGGTGAGCAATCCTTCACCTTGAACCGATTTGTAGATTTCCGCGATTTTCACGTCTGGTACTCGATAGGATCCGCGAGCCCCGCCTCGGCAAAACCTTTGCGACGCAGTTGGCAAGCGTCGCAGAGGCCGCAGGAGATTCCCTGCTCGTCGGGCGAATAGCAGGTGTGCGTCAGGCCGTAGTCGACGCCCAACTCGACGCCCCGCCGCACGATCTCGGCTTTGGTCATGTTAATCAAGGGGGCGTGGATTTGGAACCGGCTAGCTCCCTCCACACCCGCCTTGGTGGCAAGGTTGGCCAACTGCTGGAACGCCCCGATGAACTCCGGCCGACAGTCGGGGTAACCGCTATAGTCGACCGCGTTGACGCCGATGAAGATGTCAGCCGCCCCCAACACCTCGGCATACCCCAGGGCGATCGAGAGCATCACCGTATTGCGGGCCGGCACGTAGGTCACCGGGATGCCCTCGGCCATCTCGCCCTCGCTACGGCTCTGGGGGACGTCGATGTCGGCGGTCAGCGCGCTGCCGCCCAGCGTTGCCAGATCGATCGCGAGCACCTTGTGCTCCGCCGCCCCGAGCGCCGCGGCCACTCGCTGGGCCGCCTGCAGTTCAAACCGATGCCGCTGGCCGTAGTCGATGCTCAGCGCGTACACCTGGTAGCCCTCGTGCCGGGCGATGGCGGCAATCGTGGCCGAATCCAACCCGCCGGAGAGCAGAACGACCGCCGGTTTCTCCACATCTCGTGTATCGGGGACAGATTTCGTCATTCGCTTGCCATGAGTCGTTTCGTATTTCGCCGGGAGCCTCTTTCCGATCTCACCACATCATGCCACAATCGAGGGTTCGCCGAAAGGAGATGCCCGCAATGAGCGACTTCCGCAACCTGCTTGAAACCTTTGACAATCAGTTCCCCGACCGAGAGTATCGGATCGAGATCGATTGCCCCGAATTCACCTCGGTCTGTCCGCGCACCGGGCAACCCGACTTCGGGACGCTTACGATCACCTACACGCCGGCCGACAAGTGCGTCGAGCTGAAGAGCCTGAAATTCTACCTGCAAAGCTTCCGCAACGAGGGCATCTTCTACGAGCACATCACCAACGTGATTCTCGATGACCTCGTGGGTGTGCTGTCGCCGCGGTGGATGCAGGTCCGCGCCGCCTTCAACGCCCGCGGCGGCATGACCGAGTGCGTAACCGTCGAGCACACGGCAACCTCGTAGCCATTAACTTCCAAAGCAAGGAACCGACCTTCGATGCCCAGCCGCCCCCAAGTAATTCTCTCCGGATTTGCCGACGAAGCCGCCATCCACAAGACGGCCGTCGAACAGTTTGCCGCGTTCGCCGCGCTGGGAATGCAGTATTACAGCCTGCGGTTTGTCGATGTCGGAGGCGGCGTGAAGAACGTGATGAAGCTCACCAAGGGCGAGATCACCAAGCTGCGACATCTGGAAGATGAATTCGGCATGAACGTCGCCTCGATCGGTTCGCCCATCGGCAAAGTCAAACTCTCGAAGAAAGAAGACGGCACCAAGAATCGCTACGTACCGTTCAAGAAGTATCTCGACAGCGAAGTGAAGCGGGCTTGCGAGTTGGCGCACGCTTTCGAAACGAAACTCATCCGAGGGTTTTCCTTCTACCACCCGAAGGGCTCCGATCCTTGGGACCATCTGCCGCAAGCGGTCGACCAGCTCGGCGAGATTGCCGAAGCGTGCCACCGTAGCGATCTCACTTTCGGGCTGGAAATCGAGGCCAACCTGGTCGGCCAGACGGGCCAACTCATGGCCGAGCTGCATCGCCGTGTGAATCATCCGGCGCTGGTCACCATTTTCGACGGCGGCAACATCATCTGCCAGGGCTACAACACGCAGCAGTGCTTCGAGCAATACCTGGCCATGAAACCGAGCATCGGCTGGATGCACATCAAGGACTACTGCGATCCGAATTTGACCGCGAACTCTGGACATGTCGACGAAGACATGCTGAAGAACTTTGTCCCGGCCGACGAGGGCGACTCCGGGTACGTGCAGATTCTGCAGGACTTTGCCGCGGAGCTTCCCAAGCTAGAGCGCCGGCTCAAGCGGCGCGGCATCCCCGGCGTGTTTCTCGATTTGGAACCGCACGTGAAGGGGGGCGGCCAGTTCGGTGGGTACAGCGGCCCCGACGGCATGGGAGTCGCGCTGACCGGTCTGCGTCGCGTACTCGACTACGCGGGAATCGATTACCACCTGCGCGACTTCGACGACGTCCGCGCCGACCGCGGCTTCTGAAGCGGCGGGCAGAGCCGTGGAGTTGCAACTCCACGGCTTTTGTCAGCGGTCCCTGGGATCAAGCTCGGCACTGCCGTCGATCGGCAGCGGGCCTTCGTCGAGAGTAATCTCGGCGGGAGTCGACTTCTGCCAGGAACCTTCGCGAATCACGTCTAGCAGAACGCCTACCAGTTTCGCTCCCCAGTACAGTCCGACAAGACCGGGAACCAGACTGCCGAGAAACAACGGGCTCGTAAAGCTCTTGGCGGTGATCATCATCAGAGCAGCCACACTCGTGGCAATCACAAGGATCATAGACTTGGAGAGCGCAGATTCCCAATGCCGATGTTTGATGTGTTTGGCAATCGCGCGGCGAGCGCTGCTGTTGGCCAATTCGCGCATCGCCCGCATGTCGGTCGGCAGCGGCTTGTTCGATGTGCTCTTCATGCTCTCCAGGTCGAACGGATCGAAGGCTTCCTCTTCTGCTTGGGTCTCTAGTCCAAGCGACTCCCGGATTGAAGTCTCCTCGCTGGGAGTGGTAGGCTTCTTGGTCGGCGCCACGAACTTGTGTTCCACGTGCGTCGAAGGTGCGTTCGATTCGCCCCGAACGCGGCTCATCATGTTCTTCATGTACTCTTCGAGAGAGGCTTCGTCCGTTTCGTCCTGAGACGGCTCGGAGAGCGACGAGTCAGGCATCGGAAGACCAAACTGCGGCGGCGAGTCGTCGGCTACCTCGACCGGACCATCTTCCGGGAACATGTGGCTGTGTTGCTCGATAAAGGAAGTCGGCTTGTACTCGCTCTGCTCGGCTTCGGCAGCTTGGTTCTCTTCCGGGTTCTCTTCCGGGTTCTCTTCCGGGTTCTCTTCCGGTGATTCGGCGGGCGTTTCTTCGTCCGACCACACCGACATCTCGCGCAGGTGCTCGATTGCTTCCTCTGCGGAGTGATCGTCTGACGTTGGGTCGGGAGTTGTTTCGAGCGGTTCAACCGCGATGTTCTCTTCGGCCGGGGCGGAAGGAGCCGCACACGCGGTCGAGGCGTCCCGCAGGGCCTGCTCCGCGGCGGCCAGACTCTCTTTCATAGCGGCCAACTCGTCTTGCGATTCTTGGCAAAGCGACTGCGACTGTTGCAGTTGTTGCTGGTCGGCGTTCTGTTGCTCGCGAATCTGCTCGAGTTCTGAGCTGAGCTCGCCCACCCGGCCCTGTTCGGCTTCCAGGCGTTGTTCCAGCGCGACCTTCTCCTGCTCCAACAGGGAGGTCGCTTGCTCCAGGCCAGAGGTCGCTTGTTCGAGACCGATTCTCTCATGCTCCCAAGCCGAGATAGTTTGCTGCAATCCGCTCTTCTCTTCCTGCAATGCGGAACTTGCTCTTTCCAGTTCCGACTTTGCTTCCTCCATCGTAGATGTCGCTTGTTCGAGGCTCGATCTCTCTCTGTCCAACTCTGAGTTCGCTTGGTCGAGATCTCGTCTCTCCGACGCCAAGGCAGCCTTTGTCTGTTCCAACTCCGACCTCTCTTCCGCTAGCGCGACCTTCGCCTGCTCCAACTCAGAGTTCTCTCTGTCCAGTGCAGACCTTGTTTGTTCCAAGCAACTCTTCTCTTCCTCCAGCGCAAACGTCGCCTGCTCCAGTCCAGACTTCTCTTCCTCCAACGCAGGCTTCGCTTGCTCTAACCTGGCAAGTTGCTCCGACTGTGCCTGTGCCTCGTCGGAAACTCGCTCCGCCTGCTGCCGTAGTTGATGCAGCTGCTGCCGAGCCGATTCCAATTCCGTGGCCAACTCGTCGCTTTGCTGCTGCGCCTGGGCGAGCTGCTCGGCTGAGGAATCGTGGCTGGCGGTGAGATTCTCCACCTCCTCGCGCAGCTCGTGGCACTGCTCCTCGGCCGTCGCTTGGGCCTGCTCCGCGAGGGCCAGATTTTCCGCAGCTCGACCGCTTTCGGCCTGGGCGCTGTGCAGGTCAATCTCCAGCAACTCGATGCGATTGTCTCGCTGCGCGACTTCCTGGTTCGCCGTCTGTCGACGCTCGAATTCTTCCTCGTACTGCCGGTTTGTTTCGTCGCGAACTTCTCGCAACTCAGCCAACTCGTTCGAAAGATCCTCCCGAGAATCCGACTGCTCCTGGGCAGCATTTTGGAGAGTCTGGTGCTCACTTCGGACCGAATCGAGCTCTGACGTCAGTGCGGCAAGCTGCTCTTCGAGGCCGGCAACCGACTGTTCTAGCCCATGCTGTTGGGAATGGTTCGCGTTCTGTTCGTCGGAGAGCGTCTCGCACCGTGCGCGGAGCTGTTCGGCCTCGCCTTCGAGATTGTGATACGCCTGAGCATGTTGGGAGGTTTCGCTCTCCAGTTCGTCCCGGCGCTGGTTTGCGGTGGAGAGCTGTTCGTTCAACTCGCAGATGGTTCGATCTCGCTCGGTCAACCTCTCTTCGAGAGTGTGCGACTTTCCATCGTGATCCGACTGCACGGCGGCTAATTCGTCGCGCTCGGCGCGTAGCCCGGCAAGCTGATCCTCTAGCTGCTTGATGGCGTCGATCTGCTCGAAGGAACTTCTCTCCAAATCGTGCAACGTCTGACAGACACTCTCGTGCTGCTGACGCGACTCTTCGATTTGGCGGTCACGATCGGCGAGGGCACTCTCCAGTTCATGCACGCGAGGGCCGACTTCTCTTTCGGACGTGGCCAAGCGTTCACGTTCTGCGTGTTGCTCGCTCAGTTCGGCTTGAAGCGTATTGATCGTGTCGGCGTGCGCGGCCTCGCCCTCTCGAGCAAAGTGTGCCGCCTGATTGGCTTCGTGGAGCTGATGTTGCAGGCCCTCGATCGCGCGATCGCGTTCCGCCAGATTCTCCTCCAGCTCTTGCCGATGCTGGGTGAACCCGGACTGCAGCTCTTCGAGATGCGCTCGCTGATCATCTTTCTGTTTCAGTTCAACCTGAAGCTCATCGATCGTGGCGACATACTTGGACGATTGCTCCTGGGTCTGACTGGCAGACTGCTGGGCTTGCTCCAGTTGATGGTGCAGGTCGCCGATCGTTTGTTCCCGCTCGGCAAGGTGTTGCACCTGCTCGGCGGCAAGTTGGTCTCGCTCCGCTTGCTTCTGACCCAGTTCGTGTTGTAGATGCTCGACCGTCTCTGTCAATTCGGCCGAGCGGTGCGCGCTGGTGCTACTCGACGCTTCGGATTGCTCCAGTCGATGGTGCAAATCGCCGAGGGTGTGGTCACGATCGCCGAGGTTCTGCTCCAACTCGCGCAACTGGTCGCCGAGGGCGGCCTGTTCAGCGGCAAGCTGGTCTCGCTCGGTCTGCTTCTGATTCAGCTCGTGTTGCAGATGCTCGACCGTCTCCGCCAGTTCGGCCGAGCGGTTCGCATTGGCGCTATTCGACGCTTCGGATTGCTCCAGCCGATGGTGCAAGTCGCCAATGGTCTGGTCACGATCGCCGAGGTTCTGCTCCAACTCGCTCAACTGGTTGCCGAGGGCGGCCTGTTCGGCGGCAAGCTGATCTCGCTCCGACTGCTTCTGACCCAGTTCGTGCTGCAGGTGCTCGACCGTCTCCGTCAGCTCGGTCGAGTGCTTCGCGCTGGAGTTTCTCGACTCTTCGGTCTCCTGAAGCTGTCGCCGTAGTTGGTCAATCGAGTGGTCGCGGTCCGCCAACTCCTGGGATAGCAGAATCCGATCTTGCTCCTCCTGGGCTTGGGCCAGTTCGAGTTGTTCGCGTTGGCTCTCGAACGAGGCGATCTCTTCTCGCAAGCGTTCGCCCACCAAGGTCTGTTCGGCAACGGCCGACTCCGAGGCGGCGGCTCTCTCGCTGGCCGCCGAGAGTTCGCCGATCAGCCGATCGATCTCGGCGATTGCTCGGCGGTCGCCTTCAACGACCTCGGCCTGTCTTTGTTCCAGTTCGCCGGCCAACTGTTGTCGCTCGTCAGTCGCAACATGAAGCTGTCTGTGCAAAGCGCCGATCTGTTGATCCGCCTCAGTCGACTGGGTCCGCAGCTCTCGCATCGAATCGATCAGTTGTCGACAGCGACTGCGAGCGTTGAAGTTGGCCAACCACAAGCGGCGCACCTTCCGGTCGCGCTCGCCTCGCGGAGAGATGCCGCTGGCCGGCGCCTCGGCCGACTTCACGGTCGTCGTTGGCTCGGGCTGGGGCGGCAGAGCGGGTGGCTCTTGTTCGACCGCAAGCGGTGGCGTCGCCGCGGCCTGAGGTTCTTCCGCGGGCGGCGTCTGGGCGTCGTCCGTGACCAACTGCAAGCTGATGCCAGCAATCGTGAGTTGATCGCCCGGTTGGAAAGGCGCCGTGGAAAACTCTTCTCCGTTCAAAAGCGCACCGGGCGCCCAACGCGTGACTTGAATTTTGTCTGCCTCGCGAACAATCAGACAATGCAACGGACGCACCTGATCGTCCGGTAGATGAATCTGGCATTGCGGGCTTGAGCCCAGGGTGCATCTTCCCAGGGGCAGCGTCCAGCTCCGCGGCTCACCGTCGGTGCGGACCAATCGCAACGCCGAGGCAGGCGACAGGTCGTCGCCAACGTCGGGATCCAAGGTCACGGAATCAGTGGTAGTTGGAAAGCTCATCAATGCTGTGCATTTCGATCGCGGGGGGGGCGGACGGAGAGTGCGCTGCCGGAGCCTGGACGCCGGGCGCACACTTTTTTTCGTATGAAAGCCTAGGTTACGGAAACTGGTGAACACCGAGTGGGGCAAGCTTCTTGCGGTTGGAAATGACGCCCAACCGCCGATGCGTTCCACCCGGTAGAGCTAGATGGGTCGGTCGGGAAATGCAAGCTGTGCGGGTTGTAGGCAAAAGAGGCATATGCCCGCTACAGAACGGCCGATAATCGACTGTGCTTGCAAGCCGACGGACAGGTGGCACCCAGCAATTCCCATTGCCGGCCGCACTGTCCACTCCACGGGGCTAGTGAAAAAAGTCACGAGCGGCGTGGTCCCCAACTCGGCACGGCACGAAAGTATTTAGGAGAAAGAGGTTTAGGAGCGGTTGGCAGACACCGGGAGGAGAAAAAACCGGCAGATTTCCTCAGAGAGACCTTTTTTCGGAAACCTGCGTACTATAGTTACGGTGCAACCTGCAAAGTCCCCACTTGAGGGGGACAGGCTGCAGGAATCGGGCATCTAGCGGAAACAGCGACCGGAACGCAACGCTAGACGGCAAACAGAGGAACGAGGCTAACGCGACGCCCTAACAGAACCATCGACGAACGCATTCAAGGAAACCGGCCGTCGCGGCCCAACCACTAAAGTGAACTCACCATGGCTCGTAAAGATTCAATCCTGAAACTGCACGCATTGCTGGTCAACCGGCGAGACGCGTTGCGGAAAGCTCTGGCAGGCGACTTGAGCCTGCTCAAAGCGCTGCCCGAACAAACCAAGGGCGACGTAGTCGACGCGGCACTCGATGCCGCGCAGGACGAAATCAGCTCGAAGTTGGCCGAAGTCGAAAGCCGAGAACTCGCTCAGATCGACGGGGCCCTCGAACGCATTCGCGAAGGCACCTACGGACAGTGCGACATCTGCAATGGCAAGATTCCGCTGGCTCGTCTCAACGCGCTTCCCTATGCCATGACCTGCATCGAGTGCCAACGTGTCGCCGAAACGGGTGGGGCCAATGCTGCCACCGCCGAATGGGGCCGCGTCCTCGATACGAGCCTGGCCGACAGCGAGGTTTCCTTCAGCGACCTGGAATCTTCCTGATACGGATAGCTCGACAGCGGGAGATTTCACCGGCAGAGCGCGCGATGGTATAATCGAGGCTTGCCCCGCAGTTGTTGAGTATTTGCACATCGTATTGAAGGGAGTCCAGCATGTTTGGCGGTATGTTTAGGCGATGGCCCCAGAGGCCGCAGTTACTGCTGGCGCTCGTCGTTGGCGGAGCAGCCTGCTCCGACGCCTTCGCGCAGCAATTCGAACTGACCTCGGAATCGCAGCTCGATCGCGAGCAGTTGTACGCCGAGCTCTCCCGAGACGTCGACGCACTGCAGCGCGAACTGAGCATCTACAAACGGGTCGTCAAGCTGGTCGCCCCGTCGGTAGTTCACATCGAATCGACCCCTCTGCCACGGTATCAATTTCGCAGAGACGTGGAAGAAGCCGGCTCGGGCGTGCTCGTCCGCTACCGGGGCAAAGACTACGTGCTGACCAATCGGCATGTCATCAAGCATTCCCGGGAAGATCTGATTCGGCTGGAACTGGCGGATGGTCAGGAACTGCACCCGACGAAAATTTGGGGCGACCCCGACACCGACGTCGCGGTCCTGGCGGTCTCCGGCAACAATCTCGTCCCCACGCGCATCGGCAACAGCGACTCGACAGAGATCGGCGACATCGTGATGGCCTTCGGCAGCCCCTTCAACCTGCAGCAGAGCGTCACCCGCGGAATCATCAGCGCCAAAGGCCGATCGAACCTTGATCTGGGCGAAGGCGAGGTCGATTATCAGAAATTCATCCAGACCGACGCCGCCATCAATCCCGGCAACAGCGGCGGACCGTTGGTCAATCTGCGCGGCGAGGTGATTGGCTTGAACACCGCCATTGCCAGCAATTCGGGCGGAAACGAAGGCATCGGCTTCTCGATCCCGATCAATGTCGCCGTGCGCATCATGCGGCAACTGATCGAAACGGGCAGCGTCGAGCGTGGGTTTATGGGAGTGAAGCTCGCCGGCGACTTCGACTCTTCTTCGGCTCGCTACATGGGCCTGCCACGGTTGATGGGCACACGTATCGAGGCGGTCACGGAAAACTCACCCGCAGCCCTAGCCGGACTGAGGGTGGACGACGTCATCCTCCGTTTCGACGGCATGCAGGTCGACGACATGGAGCATCTAATCAATCTGGTGAAGCGTACCGAGCTGAATCGGCAGATCGAACTGCTGATTTTCCGCGAGAAGCAACCGCAGAAGAGCTACGTCAGCATCGGCCGCCGAGAAGACTACATCGCCCCGGTCGAGCAGTCGCCGTAGAAGAAACACGAAGTGAGCCGTACGCGCTAGCGTCGGGTGAATTCGGGCGGCGTTTTTCCCCTCCGCTAACCGTGGCTAGCGCCAGCGGCTCACGAAGCCTGCTGCAAGCTCTCGGTGAGGCATTCGATAGCAGCCTCGGCGTCGATATCGACCACGACGTCCATGTTCGCTTGGGCGGAAGTATTGTGCCGGCGGTCGAACACGGTCGCCCCGTGGGTCAGCTCCCCGGCAATCTCCACGTCCCCGTGCATCGGTTCGGTGGTAATCAACTCGGGATGAAGAGCCGCCACCACCGCCAGCGCCTCGGGAATAAGAATTCCCTCGACGCCCAGCTTCTGGCGGAACGCTCGGTAGGCGACCGGCAAGATCGCGCGCAGCACTCGGCCGGTGCGCGTCGAGTCCGCGGGCAGTCGATCGAGGAAGGCGAAGTCGAGCGCGGCCCGGGTGCTCACGTCCAACGGCAACAGCGTCTTGGTCAGCGGCATACGAAACACCGACTGCGCCGCCTGTGCATCGCAGAAAATGTTGAACTCGGCCGACGCGGTCACGTCGCCCGGCCCCTCTACGGTGCCACCGACGATGATCAGATGCCGCACTTGCATCGCCAAGTCGGGCTCCATCTTCAGCACGGCCTCGATGTTGCTCAGCGGTCCACCGGCGATGATGGTGACGTCGCCCGGCGCGGCGCGAATCTCGTCGGCGATCACCTTCTTGGAAGGGCGGCGATGATGGAGTTCGGCCACGCGCATCTCAGCACCGCACAGACCGCCTTCGCCGTAGAGCAGGCGACCGTCAGTGCGCAAGTTCTGTTCGGGATCGGCCGCTCCCAGGCGAGGCCAGTGTTTGGGATCGAGCTGTTCCACAAACGCCTGGACGTTGCGAGTCGCCTGATCGGGCGCAACATTCCCCCCCGTGGCGGTCACAGCCACCACGTCCAAAAGCGGATCGCCCAGGGCGAAACAGAGGGCCAGGGCATCGGCAATGCCCGGGTCGACGTCGAGCAGGATTTTTCTCGCCATGGGCATCTTGCCACAAACGGTGCCAACAGAACTTGAAGAGGTTACGTATTCTACGAACTGCGGCGGCTCGAAACAAGCAGCGGCGGCGACAGTTCTCTGCTATGCTAGGCTCTGGCACATGTCGAGAACCTATCAAAAGTACCGGTAATGGGTGCCACTGTCTGGCTTGCCAGCAGTGCGAAGCGGACACCGGGTTCCACTGCTGGGCAAGCCAGGCAGTGCCACCCGTGCGGGTTTGCAACTCACGCCCACCACCTCAAGGAAGACCAGACGCCCATGAGCAATGAGATGAACAGCCTGTTGGGCCGACTGTCGGCTGGCGAGGATCTGTCGCGCGGCGAAATGACCGACGCCATCAGCCAGGTGATGACCGGGGGCTGCAGCGAGCAGCAAATCGCCCTGCTGCTCACCGCCTTGCGAGCCAAGGGGGAAACCGTCGACGAAGTGGCCGGGGCCGCGGCCGCCATGCGGCAGCACATGACCCCGATCCGCAGCCGGCACGACAAGCTGCTCGACACCTGCGGCACCGGCGGCGGAGGCAGCCCCACCTTCAACATCAGCACCACGGCCGCTCTGGTGATCGCCGCGGTCGGCGTGCCGCTGGCCAAACATGGCAACCGCAGTGTTACCAGCAAGAGCGGTTCGGCCGACGTGCTGGCCGCGCTCGGTGTGAACATCGAAGCGAGCGTCCCCCAGGTCGAACGGTGCCTCGACGAGCTCGGCATCTGCTTTTGCTTTGCACCGCTGATGCACCCAGCGATGAAACACGTGGCCGCGGTCCGCCGGAAGCTGGGCGTCCGCACCATTTTTAATTTGCTGGGGCCCTTGGCGAATCCGGCCGGGGCGCGGTTCCAGTTGCTGGGCGTCGGCATGCCGGAGTTGCGACCGCTGATCGCTTCGGCCTTGCGACTGTTGGGAACCGAGCGAGCCCTCATCGTCAGCGGTCGCGACGGCTTGGGCGAAGTTACGCTGGCCGATGCAACAGACGTCACTCAGATTGAGGGCGACGGGGAAACTGAATTCACCTGGTCGCCGGAAGATTTTTCTCTGAAACGGACTTCGCTCGAATCGATTCACGTGGCCGACCCCGAGCAAAGCGCCGCGATGGTTCGCGGCGTGCTCGCAGGAGAGCCGGGGGCGGCGCGAGACATCGTCGTGCTGAACGCCGCGGCGGGACTGTTGACGGTCGGGCATTCGGCCACGCCGGAGGAAGCGGCCCAACTTGCGGCCGCAGCAATCGACCGGGGCGCCGCGGCTGAATTGCTCGCACGTCTGGCCCAACTTTCCCACGAACCTGTCTCCTGAACAGAGGCTGCCCCCAAGTGTCACGCCAACCCACCAGTCGCGATATTACCGGCCAGATGGTTGTGCTGGGCACCGGCACTTCGGTCGGCGTGCCGGCCATCGGCTGCGGCTGTGCCGTCTGCACCAGCGACAATCCCCGCGATCGCCGCACGCGGTGCGCGGCGATCCTGGGGCTTCCCGAAGGCAACCTGCTCATCGACACGCCGCCCGACCTGAGGGAGCAACTCCTTCGCGAACAAGTCGGCATTGTCCACTCGGTCCTCTACACCCACGAACACGCCGACCATCTCTTCGGCCTCGACGACCTGCGGCTGATGCAATTTTATCTCGGCGGGCCCGTGCCCCTTTATTGCGAATCGAAGGTCGAAAAGCGAATTCGCCACTCGTTCGACTACGCCTTCGCCCCGGCCGAGCATCTGCACTCGGGCGCGGTGCCGAAGCTCGAGATGCGCTCCGTTGGACTCGAGCCGTTCGACGTGTTGGGGGCCCGCGTGGTGCCAGTGCGATTGGGTCACGGGCCGCAATGCGACGTGCTCGGCTTCCGCTTCGGCAACGTCGCCTACTGCACCGACACGAACTCGATCCCCGCCGCCAGCATGGACCTACTGCGTGGGCTCGACGTGTTGGTCCTCGACTGCCTGCGCCGCAAACCGCACACAACGCACTTTGGTTTAGACGAGTCGCTGGCCGTGGCAGCCGAACTCGCCCCGCGACGGACGTTGCTAACGCACATCTCGCACGACTTCCAGCACGACGCGATCAACGCCGAGTTGCCCCCCGGCGTGGAGCTGGCCTACGACGGCCTCGCGGTGCCGCTGAGTTGAATGGTGGTAATTGCCATATCCTTTTACACAGCTTGCGTGAATCAAGCTGTCTTCTTCGTGTTCTCCGAGACTTCGTGGGTAGTTTGATAAGAAATCTGAACTACCTCCAAGAAATGTCAGCTAATGAATGTTAAGATAATCGGCGACCGTCAGACCTCGTCACGTTGCTTCTCTAACAGGTATCGCCAAGTGAAGAATCTCTGTGTTGTGCCAGTTTGCTGTCTGCTGGCCGTGTTGGTCTCTATTTGCCTCGTCTGCCCGCCGGCCGCGGCGGTTGATTTCTCGCGCGACATCCGGCCGATCTTGGCCGACAGTTGTTTTAATTGTCACGGGCCGGACGACGAGGCGCGCGAGGGCGAGCTGCGCCTTGATGTTCGCGACGAAGCGATTCTGTCGGCGATCCTCCCCGGCGACGCCGAAGAGAGTGAACTCGTTCTCCGGATCAGTTCCACCGACCCCGAAGAGCAGATGCCGCCGGCGGATTCCAATCGGCCACGGCTCGACGCAGAGCAGATTTCGCTCATTCGCCGTTGGATCGACGAAGGAGCCAATTACGATCGGCATTGGGCCTTCGAGCCACCGATGCGCAGCGTGCCGCCCGAGGTTGAGCGGGGTGAACCCCGAGGCGCGATCGATCAGTTCCTACTCGCCAAACTGGAAAAAGAGAACCTGGAGCCCGCTGAAGAAGCGGATCGGCGCACGTTGCTGCGTCGGCTGTCGTTCGATCTGATCGGCTTGCCGCCGTCGCCCGAGGAGGTCAAACGGTTCGTCGCCGACCCTTCGGCCGACGCCTACGAGCAGGTGGTCGATCGACTGCTCGAATCAAAACACTTTGGCGAACGGATGGCCATGTACTGGTTGGACGTGGTGCGATACGCCGACACCAACGGCATCCACGGCGACAACTTTCGGCCTCACTCCTCCTACCGCGATTGGGTCATCAAGGCCTTCAACGAGAATCTTCCGTACGACGAATTCGTCGTCGAGCAGTTGGCGGGCGACCTGTTGCCCAGCAGCGGGTACGAACAGCAGATTGCCTCGGGATTCAATCGGCTGAACTTGACCACTCGGGAGGGCGGCGCACAGCCGAAGGAATATCAAGCCATCTATCAGGCCGACCGAGTGCGTAACACCTCGGCGATCTTCCTGGGTCTGACGATGGGCTGCGCGCAGTGTCACGATCACAAATTCGATCCGCTCACGATGCGCGATTTCTACTCGTGGGGCGCCTTCTTCGCCGACTTGGAAGAAGCGGCCACCGGCGCGCAAGAGCCAACAACGCTGCGTCCAGTGCGTCACGATTCACAACAGACCGCCCTTGACGATCGTATCGCGGCTCTGGAAAGAGTGCTCGCGACGCCGACGCCCGAGTTGGATGCCGCGCAAGTCGAGTGGGAACGTCAGCTGGAAAAACTGCCCAACGTATGGATTCAACTCGAACCAATCTCTCCGCAGAGCCTGGCAGGTGCTGGCTTCGAGCCAAAAGACGACAGTTCAGTACAACTGGCGATCGATGAGGCTCCTGACCGCGACGAGTATACGATTGAGTTCGTGACTAACCTCTCTTCAATTACTGCACTTCATCTTGAGGCGATGCCCGACATTCTTTCGCCCCAAGGCGGTCCGGGGCGAGGCGTGAACGGCAATTTTGTTTTGAATGAAATCGAAGTGTTCGTGGACGATCAGCCCGTGAAGCTGAAGAGGGCGACCGCCACGTTTTCGCAAATAGGCTATACCGTCGAGGAAGCCATTGACGGCGATCCCGTCACGGGGTGGGGAATCTTGCCGAAAGTCAACGAAACGCACCACGCCGTGTTTGAGCTTGCAGACGTGCCAAGCGGCGAAGGCAGTCGCAAGATTCGCGTAGTGATGAAACAAAACTTCGGCGGCGCCCACGTGCTCGGGCGTTTTCGTTGGTGGGTCACCGATGGTGCGACGCCGATTGAGGTGAACGAGTCGCTGAAACTGCAATCGGTGGCTCGCACACTCCTGATGGAACCGGCAGAGCGAACCGCCGAACAACGTGCTGAGGTGGCCCAATACTATCGGACTTTCGCCCCGCTGCTGGTAGAGACGCACGCCAAGCTGGCCAAGCTGCTCAAAGAGCGGAAACCGATCGGCGGGCCGCGCGCCATCCTCGTCAGCAGCCGCATGGAAGAGCCCCGCATGGTGCGGATCCTCTCCCGCGGAAACTGGATGGACGAGTCGGGCGAAGTCGTGCAGCCAAATATCCCGGCGGCGTTCGGCACGCTCGATGTCGAAGGCCGCCGCGCCAACCGGCTTGATCTGGCCCGTTGGATCGTCTCGGCAGAAAACCCGCTGGGCGCACGGGTGCAGGTCAATCGGCTTTGGAAGATCGCCTTCGGCCGCGGCCTGGTGCGTCCGCTCGACGATTTTGGCGCTCAGGGCGGCCTACCGTTGCATCCGGAGTTGCTCGACTGGTTGGCGACCGAGTTCATCGAGAGCGGCTGGGACACGAAACGAATGCTCAAGCTGCTGGTCATGTCAAACACCTATCGTCGATCATCGCTGGCGGGCGCCGACGATCGGCAGCGCGATCCGGAGAACGAGTTCTACGCCCGCCAGAACCGCTTCCGACTCGATGCCGAGATGGTCCGCGACAACGCCCTGGCTATCAGCGGGCTGCTGAATCCGGCATTGGGCGGCGAAAGCACCAAGCCTTATCAGCCGGCGGGTTACTGGGCGCATCTCAATTTCCCCGAGCGCACTTACGAACACGACACCGACGCGAATCAATATCGACGCGGGCTGTACACCTTCTGGTGCCGCACGTTCCTGCACCCTTCGTTGGGGGCTTTTGACGCGCCGTCTCGTGAAGAGTGTACCGTCGATCGGTCGCGCAGCAACACGCCCCTGGCGGCGCTGGTGCTACTGAACGATCCCACTTACGTCGAAGCGGCGCGCGTGCTGGCCGACCGCATGATGGAAACTGCCGACGCAACTGCCGGACGAATCGAGTTCGCCTACCAGCGGACGTTGCAGCGATTGCCCCGCCCGGAGGAACTCGAACTGCTTACGACGCTGTTCAACGGGCAGCTCGAGCACTATGCGTCCGACACCGAAGCGGCGACAGAGTTGCAGGGCGTCGGTTTGGCGCCGCGGCACGAGGGCCAACTTGCCGAACGCGCCGCCTGGATTGCCGTAGCGCGAACAATTCTTAACCTGCATGAAACGATCACAAGGAACTAGCAGCCGGTTTCAAGAAGGAAGAAGTAATGGACACTCGCTACGAAAACTACCGTCAGCAACTGACGCGCCGCGCCTGGCTAGGGCGTGCAGCGAGCGGCGTCGGCGGCGCTGCCCTCGGTGCGTTGCTGCAACAAAGCAATCTACTGGCGTCTCCTGCGGCCTCGCGGGGGGTCGTCAACCCGTTGCACTTCGCCCCGAAGGCCAAGCGAGTCATCTTCCTGTGCCAGGCTGGCGGGATGTCGCACCTGGAAACCTTCGACGAGAAGCCCAAGCTCGCCGAAATGGATGGCCAACCGATGCCCGAGTCGTTCACCGCAGGACAACCAATCGCCCAGTTGCAGAACAAGCAGCTAATGTGCTTCGGGCCTCGTCATGAATTCAACACCTGCGGCGCAGTGGGGCACCGCATCTCCAACATCCTTCCGCACCTGTCGAAGGTGGCCGACGAGTTGTGCGTCATCAAGTCGGCACAGACCGAGCAAATCAATCACGACCCGGCCCACACGTTCATGAACACGGGCACGCAGATCTCCGGCCGTCCCTCGATGGGTTCGTGGCTGACCTACGGACTGGGCAGCGAAGTGGACGATCTGCCGGGGTTCGTCGTGATGACTTCCGTGGGCGGCGGGCAAAGTCAACCGATCGCCGCCCGGCAGTGGCACAGCGGGTTCCTGCCGAGCCGACATCAGGGCGTCGAATTCCGCTCGGCCGGCGATCCGGTCGTCTACCTCAACGACCCGCCCGGCGTCTCCCGCGACGGCCAGCGGAGTGTCATCGAAACCGTCTCGGCACTGAACGGACTGTACGATCAGACGGTCGACGATCCGGAGATCGCCACCCGCGTTGCCCAATACGAGCTGGCGTTCAAAATGCAGATGAGCGTGCCGCGATTGATGAACCTCTCGGACGAATCGCAGGCCACGCTCGACATGTACGGCACGCAGGGCGCCGACGGCACCTACGCGGCCAACTGCCTGCTGGCCCGACGGCTGGCGGAGCGCGGCGTGCGGTTCATTCAGCTTTACCATCGCGGCTGGGACCATCACGACGGCATCGAACAAGGCATCCTCGACACGGCGGGGCACGTCGACCAAGGCACCGCGGCGTTGATCACCGATCTCAAGCAACGGGGGATGCTGGACGACACGCTGGTCATCTTCACCGGCGAATTCGGTCGCACGCCCATGGCCCAAGGCAAGGGCCGCGACCACCACATCCGCGGTTTCTCGATGTTCCTCTGCGGCGGAGGCGTCAAGCCCGGCTTTCAATACGGCGCCACCGACGAGCTAGGCTACAACGCGGTCGAAAACATCTTTCACGTCCACGACCTGCACGCCACGATGATGTATCTCATGGGCATCGACCACGAGAAGCTCACCTACCGCTACCGCGGCCGCGACTTCCGGCTGACCGACGTCCACGGCAACGTGGTGCATGACATCTTGGCGTGATGCGAAAGATAAGTCCTCAAGCCTTGAACCTATAGCCGATACCGGGCACCGTTTGGACGTAATCGTAAAATACGCCCAATTGGTCGCGGAGGGCGGCGATGTGTTCGTCGATGGTCTCTTCGGTAACCGGCTGCTCGTCTGTGGTGACCGCTTCGGCGATCGCCCGGCGGGTGAAAGCGTGGTAGTGCCGGCTCGCCAAAAAGAATAGAATGCGAAACTCGACGTTGCCGAGCTGAAGCGGCTGCTCGCCGAGCGCCAGGCGATAGGAGGTTGGCCCCGCGAGTTTCTCCGGGCCGACGGGCCAGGTCTGCCGGGCTGCCGCCTCGAGAAATTCCGTGAGGCCAATGGTCAGCTGCTCGCCAGAGTTTGTCGATCGTTCGTTTTCCATGCGATGGCCCTCAATCGTTGGATTGTAACATAGACTGCTGGAGCCATCTCGCACTATGAAAGCCTTCAAGCTCACCGCCCTGCGCGAAATGGCATTGCTGGACGTTCCCGATCCAGAGCTACAGAGTCCGACTGACGTGCTGGTAAGACTGGGCGCCGTGGGCGTTTGCGGCTCCGACATCCACTACTACGTCACCGGCCGAATCGGTTCGATGGTGGTCGAGTTTCCCTTCACGCTGGGACACGAGTGTGCCGGAACCGTCGTCGAGGTGGGCAACGAGGCGACCCGCGTCGCGGTCGGCGATCGCGTGGCGATCGAGCCGGCGATGACCTGCGGCAAGTGCGACCAATGTCAGGCCGGGCGGGAAAACACCTGTCGGCACAACCGCTTTCTGGGCTGCCCCGGACAGGCCGAAGGGAGCCTTTCAGAATACATCGTCATGCCCGAAGAGTGTTGCTTTAAGATCGACGACGGGCTCGACATGGGCGCGGCAACGGTCTCCGAGCCATTGGCGATCGGCGTCTACGCGGTGCAGCAATCGTCGCTGGCCCGGGGGGCGAAGATCGGCATCCTGGGGATGGGGCCCATCGGGCGCACCGTGCTGCTGCCCGCCCAAGACCTGGGCTGCGCGGCTTCCTATTGCACGGATAAAATCGGCGAGCGATGCGCCGCGGCCGAGCAGGCCGGGGCCACCTGGGTCGGCAACCCAGATCGTGAAGACGTGGTGGCCACCATTTTCCAGCGAGAGCCCGAGGGGCTCGACGTCGTGTACGAGTGTTGCGGCCAACAGGAGGCGATCGACAACGCCATCGATCTCTTGCGGCCCGGTGGCACGCTGATGCTGATCGGCATTCCGGAAGTCGACCAAGTCAGCTTTGCTCCGGAGAGGATGCGCCGCAAGGAGCTCACCATCGTGAACGTCCGCAGGCAACGCGGCTGCGTGCAGCCGGCGCTCGATCTGATCGACCGCCATCGCTCGCAGATCGACGAGCTAATCACCCACCACTTCCCGTTCTCGGAGACCAAAGCGGCGTTCGACTTGGTGGCCGACTACCGAGACGGAGTGGTCAAGGCGATGATCGATTTTGAATAACGCGGGCAGTGCGAAACCGCAAGCGATCGGCTCTAGCGTGCCACCGCGACGCGGCCTTGACCGAGCATCTCCAGATAGTCCAACGCGATGGCGATCAGCTCTTTGTTGTAAGACGTGGGCGGAAAGACGGGACGATCCTCGTCCTGCAGCTTGTCGAAGATCTCTTCCTGGTCCTTCTCAGAGTTGATCTCCTTACGCTCGGCCAGGAATTTTTCCTTGTTGAGCGTGACGGTGGGGTTCTCCTTCTGCTCCAGGTAGCGCTCGATTTTGCGCTGCTGCGTGGCGAAGTATTCCGATTCGGCGCAACGCTTGGCGGAACGCTGGCGAAGCTGCTCGAGGAGCTGGGCCGAAGCGTTGGGATAGTTGATGTGCTTGAGCGGCATCACGCGGTCGAATTTCACGGCGTAGTCGAGGTCCTCCTCACCGACTTCCCAATGGCTGGTGATGAAGGGCAACTCGATGTCGGAAACAACGCCCCGATTCTGGGTGCTGTCGCCGCTGGGGCGGTAGAACTGTTGGATGGTGAGCTTCAGCGCGCCGTAGTTGGGAGACTCGTGAATCGGCAACAGGATTCGGCCCAAATCAAACAACTGCTGGACGGTGCCTTTGCCATGGGTCGTGTGGTCGCCGACAACGATGCCGCGGCCATAGTCCTGAATCGCCCCGGCGAAAATCTCGCTGGCGCTGGCGCTGAACTTGTTGATCACGACCACGAGCGGCCCCTTCCAGACCATGCCCTGCTCTTCGTCGTTGTAAGGCGTGATCTGTCCTTTGGTACCCTTCACCTGTACCACGGGTCCACGATCGATGAACAAGCCGGTCGTCTTGACCGATTCGGGCAGCGACCCGCCGCCGTTGAACCGCAAATCCATGACGACCAGATCGACCCCGTTGCGGTTGAAATCTTCCAACAGGCGACGGACGTCGGACGTAGTGTTCTTGTAGTTAGGATTGCCGGAGCGAAGGCCTTCCATGTCTAGGTAGAAGCTGGGGAGATGGATCACGCCAATCTTGACAATCGGGCCAACGGCATCCGGTCGGTGTTCGATAATCTGCCCGCTGGGCTCTTCCAACGACGCGGCTTGGTCGCCGGCTTCGGCGGTCGGATCAGTGCCGTCGGGAAGCCGCTCCAAAATCTCGCTACGGGCCTCGCTATCCTTCAGCTCGATACGAGCGCGGACGATGTCGTAAACCTGGCGACCCGATTTGTCGTCGGGAGTCACTTCCAACCGCACAATGGTCCCCGGTTCACCGCGAATCAACTGCACGACTTTGTTGATTTTCATGTCGACGATGTCGACGAACTCGCTGTCCATGCCCTGGGCCACGGCGGTGATAATGTCGTTGATCTTCAGCCGAGCATCCTTGTCCGCGGCGCCGCCGGGGACGATGCGACGAACGATCGTCTCGCCGTACTTCGATTCCAGCGAAGCGCCAATGCCGTTGAGCTCCAGCCGCATCTGGATGTTGAAATTCTCCAACGTACTGGGCGCCATGTAGCTGCTGTGGGGATCGAAGCTCATCGTGAGCGAGGTCAGATACATCTCCAGCAGCTCGTCGTTGTCGGTCTGTTCCCAATTGCGTCGGATGCCGCGATAGCGCTTGTGAAGCTTTTCGATCGCCTCTTCCTGCTCGACGTCGTCGGCAATCTGGGAGAGCATGTCGTATTTCACACGTTTGCGCCACCGGTCGTCGGCTTCGGCCTCGGAAGTGGCATAGGTCATCGCGTCCGGATCGCGAACCATGGTTTCGTCGATCGTGAAATCGTGGTCCTGGTCGACGTAAACCTGCGCCACGGCAATCCGCTGTTTGACGCGTTCAAGAAAACGATCGAAGATGAGCTTCGCCAAATGGGAATTTCCCTTCTTTACGCTGTCGTCGATCGATTCCTTGTCGGCAGACATCTCATCCACGTCGCTCTGGAGGAAGAATAGCTTCATCGGATCGAGCGTCTTGAGGAACATCTCGAACGCACGACGTGAAATCTCGTCGTCGATGCGCATTTCCGAGAGGTGCTGCCGATTGAGTTGGGAAGCGACAAGCATCGCGATGTGGCGATCCTCGCGCGAGGAATCGCCAGGGCGCGCGGAGACGAGCGATGCCGCCAGGCCGCAGGACACGAGCGTCGCCGCCAGCAAAGCAAGTACAATCGGGCGACGGTAAAGGCTTCTGGACTGGCCTTGGAAGGCAGCTCTCATGTGTTTTCCCTCTCTGTTTTTTGCCGAGATAGAACGGCTCGGTAACCGATGAAAATTGCTTGTTTCGGGCCCGACTACGTGCCTCTGTCCGACCGAAGTGGATGAAGTGGCCTCATGAAACAAAGCGAAGCCCGTTGGCTTGGAACCGATTGGCGCTGAAAAGTTCCTCTCTTCTGCCAATCGAGGCCAACAAAACAAAAGTCGGCTCGCCGTCGGGCGGGCCGATGGGGGGATGTTCGGGGGTTTTCTCTCTGCTGTCAATGGTAACGCCCTGCCACAAAAGGGACAAGCTCGACGCCTGGCGGCGGCAGTCGCAACCTATTGCTGGCACTACACTTGTGGCGCGGCCACTGACAGCCGTGAGAGGGGGTGGCGGGTGACACGGCCTACTTCTCGCGGCGGCGAGATCGTCTCTGTTCGCGGCGCGAGGCGGGAATCTCCAGCAGCGGCGTCTGGCCGTAGCCGACCAGCTCCTGCGAGCTCCAGCGCGAACGCCTGCCCTGGGGGTCGAAATCGGTCGCCCACACTGCCACTTCGCCGCCGGGAACCAGCTCGCTCACCAAAGAAATCCGCACCGTGCTGCCCTTCTCGCCGCGGCGAGTTGTCCGCAGACTGGTACACGGGACAACCTCCCCCCCGATGATGTAAGGAATCTCGACCGCCACGATGCTCACCACCTGCTCGGTGGACGGGGGATCGCTGTCGGGGCTAGCGACTTCCGACGTTTCGCGACGCAGCACATGGGGATACTGCTGGGGCGAGTAGAAAACATGATCGACCATCGTGCGTGCGTCGTCGCGATACACAATGTCCCACACCTGGCAAACGACCGTCTGGTTAGACAGCGTCAGTTCCTGGTCTTCCAACCGGCGAGTTTCGACGACCTGCCCTGCCCCGTCGGTAGCCGTGTTCAACACCCGGGTGAGCCACTTACCGCTGATGCGCTTGCCCACCAGATCGACCGTCGCCTGCACGTTCAGCGCGAAGCGATCCTCTGAAATCGACTGCAGATTCTCCGCCTGCGTGGTGACACTCCGACTGACCGGCACGCCGGCTTCGTCGAATGTCTCGGTCGTGATCTGAATCTCACGCCACGACCCCACCGGAAAGCGAGTCCAGGCGTGATGCTCTGACGGCAACACAAAGTGCTCGACGACTTCGGTTTCGTTCTCGGCTGGCGCGGCGGGAGGATTCGCAGACGAAAC
This sequence comes from uncultured Granulosicoccus sp., assembly GCA_964195615.1. Lineage (GTDB taxonomy): Bacteria > Planctomycetota > Planctomycetia > Pirellulales > Lacipirellulaceae > Bythopirellula. The sequence goes on from CAXMSB010000127.1 coordinate 42,659, forward strand.
CGTCTGCACCGGGGCGTCGGTCGACGCAGTGGTCGCCGTCTCTTCAGAAATCGCCCCGTTATGGCCGACAAGCGTTGCCGCGAGAACCAATGCGATTCGGATACGAAAAATGGACAGGGTCGACACGATGCGCTCGCCAGGATTGCCAAACAAAGAAAGTTGATGGGTGGCGGATCCGTCCAGAGCCAGACCTCGCGCGAAACCGAAAACGGCGTTCGGGAGGAACCACTTATGATAGTTCCTTTCGCCAAACAAACCAACCCTTGGGGCAGTCCAACTGTTGCTCCCGGCAACGTCCCGCCGTGTCGTTTCTGCCTAACCGGTACACTCGAACTTCACTCGGCGGCGGGCAAGTCTTCGACCGCGGTGACCAACTGCTGATCCCAACGCGGAAAAACCGAGCGCAGGTCGAGCCACAACCGCTCGCCTTCCACCCTGGCCACGAGTCGCGGAGAGCCGTCGTGCCACTGTCGCGTCGCGCTCTCGGCCGAAAGTTTTTCCAGCTCGATGCAAATCGCCCAACTGGGCCCAACCAGTTCGGAGTCAGCCGTCTCCAACCAAACCGAATCCACCGCTTGCGGTTTCGCAACAACCACCTCCTCGGCCTCCGCCATCAACAGCGCCAACCGATGGCAGCGCTGCTCCAGATTCTCAAGCGGCGTCGACAACAATTGCAGCACGGGAATCTGATGAACCATGCGCTCCGCCGAGCGATAGATTTCCAACGTCGCCCCCAGCGCGGCCAACACCGCCTCGTCGGCTGCCAGGGCGCTGGCCAACGACTGCGAAGCGATCTGCTCCACTGCGTCGCGTCGGCCGACAACGATCCCGCACCGCGGACCGCCCAACAAACCCGCGCCGTCGACCACCACCACGTCGGCACCCGCCTTGAGCCGTTCGGCAATGGTCGCCACCGGCGTCAGGCCGAATTCAGCCGGGTCGACCAAACCGGCATGTCGGGCAACGTCAACCGAGCCGCCGACGTGTTCCAAGGTGAGACGCACCGCGCCCACAAAACTGTGAGCCACCCAAGCTCGCTCGGCGCCGGTCTCGTGCCGCAGCAACTCGGCGACGTTCTCAGCGAGCGCGTTGTCCGCATCGTGATACTCACTGGCAAGCTGCAACATTTCATGAGCCGCCGCTTCGGCCAACGGCAACGCCGGCCACCGCCCACCCCACACCACGCCGGTCGCATTGATCACCGGATAGCTAAGCCGCCGACCGCCGAGCAAGCGTCGCGCCAACCGCTCGGCCAACTGCTGAATCGTCGGCACCACCGCCCGCTGGGCCCGCTGAGTGCGCTGCTGCAGATTGTCGCGCAGCTCTTCGAGAAACCCCGCCGAGCGCTGGGCCACGGTGGTCTGATTCACCCGCTCGACAACGCCCTTAACCGTGGGATGTTTTAACAACTCCCCCAACGACGGCAGCTTCGGCAACAAGTTTTCCGGTTTTTTCATGGCAAGGCGACGGGCTTGAGACTCATCAACAGGCGAGGTGCCACAAGCTCCATTATGAACTGCCGAGTGGCCGCGAGTCCATGCCCCCAAAAGCGAGCCGTGGCGTCCCCGCCCACGGGCTTTCACGGCTCACGATCGCTTGAATCTGTCAAAGAAAACGGGTAACACTTAACCCGGCTACAGGAATAGAACACGGATGAGCGCCGATTGGGCTGATTTCCACGGATCTGAAAAACCGAACGCAGGGGAACCAAGGCGGCCCATGGCACTGACCTCTAAAAGCCGGCTTCTCGCGCTCTTGGTTGGTGGATTCTACCTCTACATCCACACGATGGTCTTGAGCGCCGCCACCGATACTCCGTTGGCCGTCGTCCTCCCAGCCGTCGTCGTGGCCACTTGTATCATCCTCGCAGTCATCGGCTTCTACTGCACACGCTTTGCACGCCAGGATGGCAAAATCCGTCGCTTTGGAATGAGTTCCGTGCTACTAGGCTTTGTGCCGATCTCAATCTACTGTAGCGCCATTAAGTGGTTCGAGCACGCGGTGGCTGCTCAGGGTGCGCCGCCACCTGGTCCATTCCCATGGATTACGTTTACTTCTCTTTGCATTCTATGGATGGCTACTACCACCGCTGTGCTCCTGTGATTCGGCGAAGCGATCATGTGGTTTACGCTCAAGCTCGTTGCCAAGAGACGCGACTGAACACCTCCCACAGTCGTCCCGGCCGCGTTTCGCTGCACCGCACCCACACCCTTCGCACTGAAAACCCGCTCGACAGGACCAAGATTGTGCCTCCCACTGAAATCCCAGTTATTGTCAGCGAATGGGTGAAGACCCATCCCATACCTGCAGGGATCTTGGCGATCATCATGCTCAGCGCTATCATTGCCTTCGCAATTCGATACGGCGACCTTAGCGGACCATGGCGGTAACTTTTAAAGAAAAGTAGGGTGCGTGCAGTGCAGCGAAACGCACCACCCGCGCTCACGGTGGGTTTCGCTCCGCTACACCCACCCTACGCATTCATTTCCCGCCGACTTCCTCGACGACTTCCTCGCCGGGAGGCTTCTTTTTCAGATCCTCTAGCTCGCCGGCCGGCAGCTTGCTGGCGGCAATGCGTTCGGCGAACGTTTCGCTCTTCTTGTTCTTGGGATCGAAGGGCAAGTCAGCCACTTTGCGAATCGCCTTGGTGATCTTCTCGACGTCCTTCTTGTCCTTCTTGCAGTCGAGCAGCTTGGCCAGATGGGCGCCGTAGATGTTGTCGTGCTTGTGCCCCTTGCCTTGGTGGCAGATGTAACAACGGGCCTTCCGCTTGACGAACTTCGCGAAATCCTTGTCGGTGTGTTCAGCGATGTATTCCGTCATGAACACTTTTTGGTACTCAACGTACGCCCGTGCCGAGGTCGAGACCGACAGCATGGTGCAAGAAACAAGAGCAGCGGCAACGACAAGCCGACCGGCCAGTTGGCTTCTTGAGTTGAAACCACTCATGGTATAGGTGCCTCTCTCCAGAGCCTTCCCTTGAAATCCGACTGTAAGCGCTCCAGGATCGGATTGAAATCTTTTATCGAAGTGTAACTACCGACGCAAGAAGTGCCTACCGCCGGCTCGATGACCTGCCAAAAAACGCGTCTAAACACCGCCCACCGCCGCGATAGAATCGAAACACTGCAGAGGTCAACCACCCAAAGTTAGCCGCCGCCGTCCCGGCCGCGCTTGGCGTGATCCAACCCACCGCACACCGCCCGTCAAGCAAAACTTTCAGCCACCCAAGAACCTCCCCACAAAGTCGACATCGACTTCAACCACTTCCCCCCCCCATCTGGAAACCGAAAAAACAGCGTTCTTGTTTTCAAAACACCACAACATCTTGTGGTCGACCGACCACGGACCACAAAACATTGGGGGCGAACGTTTACGACCGCGTGAGCTTTCCCGCGGCCAGCCGCTCGGCAACCCACGTGAGCCACTCGGGCGACGGAGCTCGATAGGGACGGAATTTTTGCTGCGTGCCCAGGTCGTCGCGATAGAGGATCGCCCGATGCTCGCCAAGCCGGCCCGCGGCGGGCGAATCGATGAGACTCGTCGAATCGCCAGGGCTCATCTGCAAGGCAACGCGAAAGTCGATTTCACGCAACGCCAAGCGATCGATACTGCGGTTGAGACTGTTGTACGAATCGCACCACACCAGCACATGCACGCCCACGGCAGGGCCCTCGGCCAACAGCTCTCGGAACTGTTTATCAAGGGCCGACGGCTTGCCGTTCGTGCCGCTGGAGGAAAAACTGAAATCGTCTTCCGTGAGCCGCAGATCGCGGAATTGGGCCAGGTCGTGAACCACGAGATAATGCGGCGGGAACTGGGCGTCGTCCGATTTGGTGCGACGCTCAACCTCGGCCGAGAGCGCGGTAATCGCCTGGTCAGTTTCTCGCGACGTAAACACCTGCACGTTGCCAGGCATAGCCTCGGTCACCGTCGCCCAAGCTCCCTGATGAGGAGATTCAGGCCGCGTGCCGTCGAGCACCGTCAGACTGAGCCCCGAGCCCGGCTGCTGCGCAGCCAAGGCGCAGACACCCGTGGCGAGAATGCCCAGTGCGAGCGGTTCGTCTTGGCCGACGATCAACAAGTTCTGCCCCGCTTGCCGTCGCAAGGCGATCTGCGTCGGCGGCTCGATCCGCACCGCGGAGCCCAGCCAGAGCGTCGGTTCGACGACGTCCTTCCCGCTGGCGTCCTCCAGGGCTGCGACAAGCTCGGGGTTATCGCCCGGATCGGCCGGCACATTGCCTTCGAACACAATCTGCGGTCGCTCGGTGTAGTCGATCGAGCCCAGCCGCCCGCGGATTGCCGCGAGATGGCTCTGCCGCTCGGCGTCGGAGAGCCAAACCACCTGAAACAGGCTGTTGCCTTCGACCAAGCCATTCTGATCGTTGTAAATCGCCTCGCCGGGCCGGCTCAAGAGCCGGGCGGCCGTGTTGTCGTCGCTGAGTATCAGATGTGCGTCGGCCTCGCTGCACTCCAGAGCGATGCGGACCGCCATCTGCCCCAGCGTGCTACGGGCCAGCGAATAAGCTCCCGCCAGGGTCTGCGATCCCAACAGCACGTGTACCCCAAACGCCCGGCCTTGCCGCACTAGCCGGTCGAGCAGCAGCGCGGCGTCCTGTGCGAGTTTGTCGTCGGTGACAAACAGCTCCTGGAACTCGTCGACGATCAGCAAGATCCGAGGCATGGTTTCGTCCGACGCCTCGCGGAAAGCGGCCAGATCTTGCACACCCAACTCCCGGAACGTCTCGCCACGGCGGCTGAGCTCCTCGTCGAGCCGCTCCAGCACACTCACGCCGAATTCACGTTCGCTTTCGATGGCAATCACCCGAGCGTGCGGCAGGCGGCCGGTGGCGTAGGCCTTGAACTCGACACCCTTTTTGAAGTCGACCAGGTAGAATTCCAGTTCGTGGGGGCTGTAGCAGAGCGCCAGGTTGGTCACCAGCGCATGCAGCAAGGTTGACTTACCCGAGCCGGTCTTTCCTGAAATTAGGACGTGTTGCGACGTGCCACGGCCCAAACGGACCGACTGCAGCTCGTTGGCCCCAGCGCGACCGATCGGAACGACCAACTCGCGGGCCGTGCTGCCCGACCAAATCTGATCTTCCGCTGGGGCGACCACGTCGAACGGCACTTCAACGCGGCTTGCCTCGCGCGACTCCTGGGCCACGTTTCGCAGCAGATCGTTCAGTTTCTCCCGCGGCGGCAGCTCGTCGAGCTTCAGCGGCAGCTTCTCGTAAAGCGGGTAGTTCCACCGGATCGCGTCCTTCCCGCACTCGAGATGCACCGCATCGGTAAGCCATTCGTCGAGCTGGAATTCCCCGGGAAGTTTCAGCCCCGTGTCGATGCTCATCAAGGTATAGACGCCGCAGCGGGGACCCGTAGCGGCGATGGTCGCGAGCTTGCGAATCGAGGCGTCACTCAGCCCGGCGGGGAAATTGGCTACGACCAACACGTGATACGGCTCCGCCACTTCGCCGGCCTGCTCATTGTACTCGTGGATCGAATCAAAATCGTTGCGAAGATACTTCTGCAGCACCTTTTCCATATGATTGGACAAGAGCGTGAGTCGCTCGTCGATTTGCCGCGAGTCGGTCCAAATTCGGCCGCCCACCAATTGCTCGTCGAAATCGGACAGGTGCATAAAAGTGGCAAAGTTCTCGCCCAGGGCCGACGGGTCGACGATCGTCAGCCGCAACTTGCCGGCGGGCATCGCGGTGAGAAACCTCAGCATCATCGACTGCAGCACGCCAACCGCCGCGGCCCGGCCCGTCCCTTCGGCCGTAATCACCAGCCTCGGCTGCTCGGCGAAGCTCAACAGAGCGGGAAATTTCAGCTCGGTTTGCTCGGGCACCAATCGCTGGTCTTTCGAGATGCCCTGCTTCACCGCCTGCAAGGGCAGCCGGTAACTCCCGAATTGCATTGCCGGCGGCGGCTGGTCGGGACGTTGCCACTGGCTCCATTCGGTCGTCGACCAATCGGGGAAGCACTGCTGGCAGGCCTCGCACATCTGGGCCAGTTCGTCCGCGACGCTGCCAAAGCCGGTGTGCCACAGCTCGGCCATCGCATTCCATTCGGTTTCAAATGTCTGCTCGGCCTGAATGGTCCGTTGCTGGTGCTGGTTGTCAATGTCTCGCAATTCGTCGGCGCGCCGCTGGGCCAATTGGTCGAGCAGAGGCGGGAACGTCTCCTTGGCGGTCGCCTGTGCCAAGCTGCATTCGGTTCTGGCCGTTTCGAGTGCGGTGTCCAACTCCTGTTGCGTCTGGTCGAGCTCGGTC
>CAXMSB010000128.1:0-18613 GCA_964195615.1 uncultured Granulosicoccus sp.
TCGACGGCCTCGCCAGCAGGTTGGTGGCTTTTATCCGTTCCATCTCCCGTCGCTCGGTTCCCATCAATTGCTCATCCTCAAGTCACCCTGCAGCCCTCCGCTCGCGGTCAAGCTGACGGCCATATCTTCGCTTAGCTAGTCTCACGTATTACTCCTTGTCTGGGCCAAATATCCGACGTCTCTACACCGTTGCTCACCGAGTGCCTCCCGGCCCCTGGTACCCGACGAACCTGCCACACACACGGCAATAGGCCGTCCGCCAACCAGAACGCCCGTGGCGGTCGGGCTCAAATCGCAAACGAGTTGGGTTGTTGTGCGGACTGCAGTTGCGGACAGGTCGACCGGCAAGAATATCAGCCACGATGCGAGCATAGGCTTCACGGCTCTCAGGTGAGCCATGCGGGCCAAGGTAGATGATCTTGCCTTTGACCTTGACGATCGCCCGACCGCTGGGCTTGTGGAGACAGTACGACGGGACGCGGGGCTTGGCTGCCATCGGTTCCACCTTTCTGGTTGTACGATTACAACCGTTTAGGATGACCACAGGCAGCACGGCGAGAATCGCCGGTTACGCTAAGTCGCATACGCCATAGAAGTTACAAACAGTGGAGGATACCGGGCTCGAACCGGTGACCTTTTGGCTGCCAGCCAAACGCTCTCCCAACTGAGCTAATCCCCCGTGGGATACTCGGTCGCCTGCTGGGGTAGTCGGCGACTGGGTAAGCTGGCAAACTATCAGCCTGATCTCCTATTGTCAACGCTGTCTGGGTTTGCTCCATGGGCCACCTGTCCCACAAGCAGAAAATGCTGCTCGCCGCATTGAAGGTGCTGCTGGCGCTGATGATTCTCGGATACCTGTTCGTGCGGATTCAAGAAAGCGACGGATTCGGCCGACTGCTGCGCGAGCCGAAGCACTGGCCCTCGCTGGCCGCGGCACAGGCACTAGTGCTCGTGGCTTTCTCGCTAAACTTCGTGCGCTGGTTTCTCTTGGTGCGAGGCCTGCACATGGAATTTCACCTGCGAGATTCCTTTCGATTGGGCACCCTCGGATTCATGTTCAATCAAATCTCGCCCGGCAGCGTCGGGGGCGACCTCTTGAAGGCCGTGTTCATTGCCAAGGAACAGCACGGGAGGAAGACCGAAGCAGTGGCCACGGTGGTGATCGACCGAGTGGTGGGTCTCTATGCGATGTTGATCGTCGGAAGCTTGGGACTGGCCCTGGTGAGTCAGCAGGTCAGCGCGCATGCCCTGGTGCAAAAGATGCAAGTCATCGTGTGGTCGTCTCTGGCCGTCGGTACGATCGGGTTTGCTTGGGTGATGAGTCCACTGGCGACGGGAAAACGTGCTCGAGATTTCGCCGATCGTTTGCCGGCTGTGGGCCACACGGTGACGCGACTCATCGACGCAGCAGCCGTCTATCGCAGCCGGCGGGCCTATATCTTCGCGTCGGTCGGCCTGGCGGTGATGACGCACTGTTTGCTGATCTTGGCCTTCTGGTGCATAAGCCGAGGGCTACCGGTCTACGAACCGACCCTTTTCCAGAACGCTTCGATCGTGCCGCCGAGTCTCGTTGCAGGAGCGCTACCTCTCACGCCAGGCGGACTAGGGACCATGGAAGCGGCGATCGAGTTCTTCTACATCGCGCTCGGTGCCCAGAAAGGCGATGGAACCATCGTGTCTCTGGCGTATCGGGCAATGACCTACGTCGTCGCGGCCGTGGGGGCGTGTTACTATCTCACGTCGAGAAAGAAGATCGACATCATGGTACACGAGGCGGAGGAGTTGGCCGAGGAGTTGGAATAGTGGCCATCGCTCCGGCCACCAGCCCGACCAACGACAGCAACATCGTGCCGGGCTCCGGCACCGTCGACACGCCAAGGGGCGCCGGCAAATCTTGCGCGGTCGAGCCGAGGTTTTCCTGCCACAGCAGAAAATCGTTGCCATCGACGTCGCCGTCTCCATCCGCGTCTCCGTCGGTAGCCATCGACCCCGACGCAGCGCCATAGCCAGCTTCCCAGATCGGAAGATCCTCACCGTCGACGTCGCCGTCGGCATCGAAATCGCCGGGGACCAACGCGTCGGTAACAAAACGGAAGATGTCGCCATCAGAATAATCAACGACATACAGGTTGCCCACGGAGTCTTCGCCGAACGCGACGGGGGTGTTCACCTGCCCCACGTCGATCGGCAAGCTGCCGAGTAGACTGCTGATCGTGCCGCTAGGATCGTTGGGATCGAACGACCATATCCGTGAGGAATACGTATTGCTAAAAACATAGTTGCCCTGCAGTTCGGGGTCGGGGCCCCGGTAAGCGTAGCCGCCGACCACGGAGTTTCCCTGAAAAGTGCCACCGCCGTGGCCGTAGTCGTAAACCGGCAAGACCTCCTCCGGCGGGAATGCTCCACCGTTGTAGTTGTTGACACCCTCGCGCCGGTTCCATCCGTAATCCTCTCCCCCTTCACTCGCGGCAGACTGAAAATCAATCTCTTCGCGCGATCCCTGGCCGACGTCGCCGATCCAGAAATCGCCGGTTACCCGGTCGAAGCTAGCCCGCCAAGGATTCCGCAGGCCATCGGCCCATATCTCGTCGCTAGCGTTTGGATCGTCGGCGTAAGGATTGTTAGTTGGAATTGCATAGTTCCGAGTCACATCGGCGGGAAAATCGTCACCATCGACGTCGATCCTAAGTATCTTGCCCAACGGCTCCCAATCAAACGCCTGCCCTGGGTTGCTTTCCAAAAGCGTCTGGGCATTGTTGTCGGGATCACCCTGCTTGCCGCCATCGCCGGAACTGATGTATAGCTGGTCGTCGTTCGGACTAAAACCGATCCAGCCCCCATTGTGATTACTACGGGGCTGGACCCAGCTGATGATCTCCCGCATGGGCGCGATTCCAATCGCGGGGTCGGTGTACTCGCGCACGTGCGAACTGAACGGAGAGGTCTGGCCATCAATACTCACTCCCCCATTGTCAACTGTCACATAGACATAATACTTGCCATTTGCAGCATAGTCGGGATGGAACGCCAAACCGAGCAGCCCGCCTTCCCCCGTAGCGTCGGTGTCGGGAACGGTCAAGAAAGCCTGCGGCGTGGGCGACGGCAGGCTCAGATCGAGCGTGCGAATCGTGCCGCCCTTCTCGACGACAAACAGTCGGTCCTTGTCTCCCGGCGCATGATTCGCGAAGACCGGAGAGGATAACGAATCGGAGACCCGCTCCAGTCCCGACCAGCCCGCTCGCGACGGCATGGCAGTCAACGAAACTCCGACAAGGGCAAGAACGAAAACTCGCCCGGACTGCCAAGACAAACTCTGTCTCGCGATCTGTAGGAAGCTCTTCCACAAAGTTGTACGCATATCTCCTCCTTTGTTCCGCACGGCGGATACCGCCCCACCGACGTATCAGTATGGCCATGATCGGCGCATACAACAAGAAAAAAGGAAACGGTGCGAGAGAAGCGGGGCTGTGCAGCTGCCACGAGCGATGCCATCCTCCGGCGAGCACTCGACTTGCAGCCGCGGGCTACTCGGCATGTTCCTGACAGTCGAGCGGGGGATTCAAGTCTTGCAAGTGGTCAATCGCATCTTCCAGATCGCGCACACGCACACCACGAACTCGACCTTTCCGATCGCATTCGGCGAGCAGAGTGAGCTCTTCAAAATCCTCGGAGGCCTCCAATCGACGTCGAGCGCGGGCGCCCAGCGTGCCCGAGGCAAGCTCTTGCGCCGCGGGAAGGTTTTCGAGAAACCAGGCGGTCCGGAGCGTGATCAGCCCCTCCAGCGCAGCCAACCCGGCAGAAACGTGGTTCCGTCGGTCGATCGCCTTGCCCACTTCGTGCAATAGGGCCGCGGTGAGAAACTCTTCGTCGTAGGCGACCGCGTCGCAGGCCAGTTCGAAGACCTGCAGCGTGTGATAGAGCACGTCGCCTTCGGGATGGCGCTGGGCGTCCTGCCCAACATCGGCCAGTGGTCGCAACAGCTCGGCATAGCGCGCGTAGCGTTGCTCCCAATCGGGAGTGCGCGTGGCCAATTGCTGCGACTGCAACTGCGCACCGACTTCTTCGTCGGAGGGGACGTCCTGGGGACGGATACCGCCGGGGCTCAAACGTTCGGCGGCAAGCTTGCGTGCATCCGAATGGCGCAGTTCGGGCCGCTCGCGGATCAAGGTGGCCGCGACCCAAGCGATTTGCCGGCGCATCTTCGAGGGTTTCACGGCGCGGTTCCCCATGGCAACTGACTTCACGTTGCAAGCTGAGACTGTGGGAGGCATCTCCCACAAGAGTCGGACTGCTGGTCAATCAATCTACCGACAGCATTGTAGCGAGGTCAACCTTGGGACTTGTCTCGACGGTGTCGGCGCCGTTGTTTGCTTGCGTCACTCTGTAATTGACGCGTTGGAAGTCGGTTTCTCGCGCAACGAACGCCTCGACGACCGCGGGATCGAACTGTTGGGCATAGCGGGTGACAATCCAGTCTCGAGCTTCGATGTGTCCCACGGGACTCTTGTAGGGTCGGACCGAAGTCAGTGCATCGTAGACGTCGGCCAGCGCGACGATGCGAGCGGCCAGGGGGATTTCCTTGCCTTGGATCCCGTGAGGATAGCCGCTGCCGTCCCAGTGTTCGTGATGGGCTGCCGCGATCTGTTGGGCCAAATCCAAGAAGTCGTCCTCGCCCAGTTTCTTCTGAATGGCTGACAGACATTCGCTTCCCACCGTGGTGTGCGTCTGCATCGTGTGCCGTTCGTCGGGAGTCAACGGACCTGTCTTCAACAAGATGGCATCAGGGATCCCCACTTTGCCGACGTCGTGCAGCGAAGAGGCCACTGCCAAGTCGGCGACAAAGGGGCGGTTGATCTCGGGGTGGGTCTTGGCCAGTTCGCTGGCTAGCACCGTTACGTAGGTGCGAATTCGTTCGAGATGTTCACCCGTGCCTCGGTCTCGCGAGTCGGCGAGCTTTGCCAGGCCGAAGGCCACGGCGTCGCGTGTTCGCACGAGTGAGCGAGTGCGCCGCTGAACCTGACGTTCTAGCAGGGCGTTCGCCTCGGCTAATCCCGCCTCATAGCGGTTCGTCAAGAAGACGGCGATGATGGCAGTCGCGCCCACGATGAAAGCCGCCAAGATGTACCCCACCTGCATGACCGGCCTGATTGTCGAGGTTATGAACATGTCGATCGCCGTGTCCGACTGGTACACGGCCAATACCGCATTGATACGAGGCAAGCTGAAGCCTGTGAAGACGTGAACATCGCCGTCGAGTTCGACCTTGCCAGTGACCACTTGCTTGTCGTCGGCTTCCGACTGGCGCACCATTTCGGAAATAGGCGCCGACCCATGGCCGTTGATCAGCAGGCCCCTGCCGGGATACAACCGCGCGAGCCCCGGGTCTTGTTCGAGATGGGGATGGCAAAGCATCGACCCATCATCCCGACGAATCATACAGACGAACCCATTGTGAGGAATCACCTCCTGTTCGCACAGATTCTGCAGCCGCTGCCAGTCGTCGCTGCCTGGTTCAATCTCGTCAAGCCGCATGTCGGAAACCTTGAGAGCGACCCCCTGGGCGACCGCCTTGCCTTCGGCAACAACGTAGTCGTAGACGACGTTCTCAAAGCTCCTCCAGAGCCAACCCGTTGCCCAGACGACGCCAAAGCCAAGGCAGGCGGCCTGGCTGGCCACAAGCAAGGCAACGAAGAAAAACCGGCTCTTGATTTGTATTCTGTTCATCCTGCGCACTTTGTTGGGGCGTGCCAGACGAAAATGATACTCGCCCAGCCTGTGTACGTGGTGTCGTTCAGCAGAAGCATTGCCGTCGAGAGTACACAGAAAAGTAGCTTCTTGTTGTCGACGGAGATGACGACTCGGTTGGCCACCATGATTCGCGGCAATTCCGCAGGCTTCTGAGGCAATAATCCGATACAATCGGCTTGACCGGACTCGTTCGAGGGGCACAATCGAACGATGAAGCCCGGTCGCCCCGGATTGCTCGTGATTTCCACACAGGACCTGACGTCCTGTACCGCGCCTTTTACTCGTTGTACCGATAACGGAGTTGTCCCATGGCTTTGTTGATTCGTGGTGGCCGTGTTGTCACGGCATCAGACGATGTGGTAGCCGACATACTTTGCGAGGGCGAGGTCATCACTCGCATCGCGCCGCTCATCGACCCGCCCGAAGGCGCGGAGATCATCGACGCGGCGGGAAAGTATGTGTTTCCCGGCTTTATCGATCCGCACGTTCACATCTATTTGCCCTTCATGGGCACCTACGCCAAAGACACCTACGACACCGCTAGCCGGGCGGCGCTGGTGGGGGGCACCACGTCGCTCATCGAAATGTGCTGCCCCAACCGCACCGAGGAGCCGATCGAAGCCTTCGAGTTGTGGAAATCCAAGGCTACCGACTCCGCCTGCGACTACACCTTCCACATGGGAGTCTCACGCTTCGATGAATCGACCGCCTCGCAACTCCGGGAGATCGTTAGCCAGGGAATCGCCTCGTTCAAAATCTTTCTGGCATACAAGGGCGCCTTCGGCGTCACCGATCAGGAACTCTTTGACACGCTCTCGCTGGCCAAAGAATTGGGCGTAATCGTCACCGCCCATTGCGAAAACGAGACTCTCGTCGCATCGCTCCAGCAGAAACTCTTGGCCGAGGGAAAAACGGGGACCGAATGGCACGAACGATCGCGGCCCACGCGAGTCGAGGCCGAGGGCGTCCACCATCTGATGACTTTTGCCGAGATGACCGGGGCTCATGTCTATTGCGTGCATACCTCGTGCCGCGAATCACTGGAAGCCGTGCAGGCAGCTCGGCTGCGGGGCGTGCAGGCGTGGGTCGAGACGGTGATCCCCTATCTCACGCTTGACCGCACCTACTCGGAGAAACCAGATTTCGAGGGAGCGAAATACGTGATGTCGCCCCCGCTGCGCGACCCGATTCACAAACCCTTCTTGTGGGCCGGCCTCCGCTCGCGGCTCATCAGCACCGTGGCGACCGACCATGCACCCTTCGATTTCGTCGGGCAGAAGGAGATGGGCCGTGAGAATTTCACGCTGATTCCCAACGGCATTCCCTCGATTGAAGATCGGGTGAACCTGCTCTACACGCACGGCGTCTGTCGGGGGAACATCGACATCCGCACCTTCGTCGACGCGGCCAGCACCCAGGCGGCTCGGCTATTCGGCCTCTATCCCCGCAAGGGGACGATCCAGGTGGGCAGCGACGCCGATCTGGTGGTCTACGACCGCAACTATCGCGGCAAGATCTCGGCCGAGACGCAACTGATGAACGTCGACTACAGCGCCTACGAAGGCTGGGAAATCGAGGGCCGCCCGAGCGTCGTGACCGTCCGCGGCGAGGTGCAAGTGCGCGACGGTGAGTTCGTCGGCACCATGGGCCGCGGGCAAATGATCACCCGCGAGCCGACGCACCATTAACATGGTGCCCTTGTTCACACGCTCCCCGTGGTAACGAGAGCGTAGGCCAAGAGTCTGGTGCCACTGTCTGGCTTGCCAGCAGTGGAACCCTGAACACGCTTCGCACTGCTGGCAAGCCAGACAGTGGCACCCGGAGGAGCACGAGAGTTCTAGCCCCGCGCCAGCGCGTCGCTCTGCTCGACGAAGTCGTCGCCGCTCCATTGATCGTCGCCTTCGATCATCTTCTTGTCGCGTTTGGCCTTGGCCGCCGCGCGGGCTTCGGCTTGCCGCTTCACCAAGTCGAAGTGCGTCGTGAAATACTGCACGCTGTGCCCCTTGAAATCATCGAGGGTCTCGAAGCTGTGCTTTTCCATGAAGGCCAAGAGTTCCTCGCACATGTCTTTGACGATGCGATAGCCGAATTTCATCACGCCGGTGCAAACCTGCACTGTGTCGGCCCCTAAGAGCAGGAACTGAGCCGCGTCGTTGCCCGTCTCGATGCCGCCGATGCCGCTGAGCGTGCGGCCGGGATACTCGTCGCGAATCAATTTTGCAATTTCCATCACCATCCGCAGCGCGATCGGCATCACCGCCCGCGACGAGTAGCCACCCGGTGTGGTGTAGCCCTCGACCGACGGCTCGGGACGTAGCGTATCGAGGTTCACGCCAATGCAGCTACGAATCGTGTTGATCGCGCTGATGCCCTCGCAGCCCGCCTTGAGCGAAGCCCGCGTCGGGTCTTCGATGTGCGTAACGTTGGGAGTCATCTTAGCCCACACCGGCACGGTTGCCACGGCGTTCACCCAACCGCACACTTCGTTTAGGATGTCGGGGTTCTCACCCATGGCGGAGCCCATCTTCCGCTCCGGCAGCCCGTGCGGGCAAGAAAAGTTCAGCTCAAACGCGTCGACGCCCAATTCCTCGCACCGCTGGATGATCTCGACCCACGGATCTTTTCGATACTCTTCCATCACCGAGGCGATCAGAATCCGATCGGGATACTTGTCTTTCACTGCCTTGAGTTCATCGACCCAAACATCAAAACTGCGATCACTGATCAACTCGATGTTTTCCCAACCGATGATCTCGTTCGTGTCGCGAGATCGCAGCCGGCCGTAACGCGGCTGGACGTTCACAACTTTCGACGCATCGAGACTGATCGTCTTGCAAATGACGGCGCCCCAACCTTCGTCGAACGCCTTTCCAATCACGTTGCCGTTGGTGCCGGGAGGGCCAGAGCCAATCACAAACGGATTGGGCAGCTTCAGACCGTTAACGGTAGTTTCGAGCGTGGGCATGATGAGACTCCTCGGTTGCAGGAGAGGATCGTGGCTCCCATTAACATAACCATCCACAGACCGGTGGGCAACGCTATGCGGATGCGACTAGGTACCATCCGCAGGGGGAAATTGGAGAGGCTGTAACGGTCAAGTAGCCTGCTTGAACGAAGTCTGTCGGCTGCGCGGTATGCCTTGATCAGCACGGATCTTAGTGTATCGAGTCCACGATTTCATCGGGTGGAGGCACTTCCTTCAGCTGTACGGCCTTGATTGTTGATTGACCGCCTGCCATGGCCTTCGCGACGCGATGAGCTCCGTCAACTATCTGACCAGCCGGGTCAATGATAATGGGGTAATCGGCATCGACGGCCTCCATCCTTACGAAGTGCTCGACCACATTCCGAAGTGTCGCTTTGAATTCGTCGTTGAACCAGCACACGACGTCCAAGTGTCTTAGAGTCTCAATCTCGATGTCGAGCACGGGGAAG
This sequence comes from uncultured Granulosicoccus sp., assembly GCA_964195615.1. Classification (GTDB taxonomy): domain Bacteria; phylum Planctomycetota; class Planctomycetia; order Pirellulales; family Lacipirellulaceae; genus Bythopirellula. The sequence continues at coordinate 9,184 of CAXMSB010000128.1, forward strand.
CCCTTAGTTGCCTCCCAGAGTCGTTCCGTATGCCAAACATGATACTTGTCGCCAACCTTCTGAGTGGTGCGATCAATTCGTCTCGTCACAGATCATTCTCCGTCCGTGCCGCCGCACGCGTTGGGGGGGGAAGGAGCACGGGAATCAAACGGGACCTGCTTAGCTTGAGCAAGGCAGCACCACTAGTCGACTGCAATCTCCCCCAGCACTTCATCCAAACAATCCACCAGAAAATCCGCATCATCTTTGGTAATACACATCGGCGGCTTGATGCGTAGCGTGTTCCCCTTCAGCCCGCCCTTGCCGATGATTAGGCCGTGATCTTTGCAGAGTTCCATCGCGTCGGCCGCTTGCGTCGAGGCCGGCTCGCGGGTCTTGCGGTTGGTCACTAGCTCGACGCCCAGCATGAGGCCCATCCCGCGCACCTCGCCGATGAGCGGCTGCTTGTCTTGCAGTTCGATCAAGCGATTCTTAAGATGCGTGCCGATCTCCAACGCATTCTGTTGGATTCCTTCCTCGTCGATCACTTCGAGCGTCGCCAGCCCCTGGGTCATGCTCACCGCGTTACCGCCAAAAGTGTTGAAATGAATGCGGTTCTTCATCATTTCGGAAATCGGCTCGGTGGTGGTCATCGCGCCCAGCGGAGCGCCGTTGCCGATGCCCTTGGCCATGGTGACCATGTCGGGCACGACGTCAAAATTCTGGTGCGACCAGTAGTGGTGCCCCGTGCGGCCGAAACCGCCCTGCACCTCGTCGGCAATGCAGATGCCGCCATGCTGGCGGACGATGTCGTAGACCACCTGGAAAAACTCCTTGGGCGGCACCACCGCGCCGCCGACGCCCTGGATCGGCTCGCCGATGAAGCAGGCAATCTCGCCCGGCGTCTGATATTCGATCACGTTCTTGATGTCATGGGCACATTTTAGGTCGCACGACGGGTACTCGATCCCGTAGGGACATCGGTAGCAGTAACCGGGATGCGAGTGCAGCACGTTGGCCCGATTGTTCGCTTTGAATTTCCAAGTGCCGTGCGCAGTGAGGCTCATCGGCACCGACGTGCCGCCATGGTAGCCGTTGCGTAGCGACACCACGTCGGCATTGCCCGTGTACTCGCGGGCCGAGAGAATCGCGATCTCGTTCGCTTCGCTGCCGCTGTTCGTAAAATAGCTGCGGGAGAGGCCGTCGGGCATCTTGTCGGCGAGCTTCTCGGCGAATTGCGCGATCGTCGGGTGCAGATAGATGGTGGTCGTATGCTGCAGCCGGCCGTTCTGCTCGTGGACCTTTTCGATCACCTTCGGATGACAATGGCCGACGCTCACGGTGACGATCCCCGCAAACGCGTCGAGATACCGCCGACCCGTTTCGTCCCACAGATACTGCATGTGCCCTTCAACCGCCATCAGTGGTTCGCGGTAGTAGGTCAGAACTCCCGGCGAAACGTACTGGTGGCGCAGGGCGATCACCTCGTCGCGACTCGGGCCGTCGTAGGGCGTCGGCTGATGATCGACGATTGGCAGTTGCAACGATTTCGTGGTTTGGCTCATCGTGTTCTCTCCTCGGGCTCCAGGCCCACGTCACCCGCCTCGGGCACCAAAATTCCCGGAGGCTCGGCGAGTCCCCGTTCGGTGCGCGTGCCGGGGACCAAGTTGTCTAGCAATAATCCCAGAATAGCTGCTACGGCCATGCCGGTGGAACCCACCGCCACGATCACGCCGCGCAGACCGTCCGAATCGATCCAGGCGACGTCCGCCGCTCCGGAGCTAAAATGACCAAAATAAAACGGCACGCTCAGGCCCATAAACAGGGCAAAGCCGCCGACAAACAGGTTGCGATCGGAGTTGAGGTCGGCCTTGGCAAACTGACGCACGCCCACCGCCGCGATCAGCCCGAACAGGGCACAATACAGCCCACCCACCACCGGCTGTGGAATCGCCGAGGCCAGTGCCCCGAACTTGCCGAACAGACCGAACAGGATCAGAATCACCGCCCCAATCTGCACCACATAGCGGCTGGCAACTTTCGTCAGGCCGACCAAGCCGATGTTCTCGGAATAGCTGGTCGAGCTGAACCCGCCAAAGACGCCCGTCAGCGCACAGCCGACGCCCTCGAAACCAATGCCGCGAGAAATCTCTGCCGCAGTCGGGTCGCCCGCCCCGGCAATGTTTTTGCAAGCGTGGTAGTCGCCAAACGATTCGATCATCGACGCCAAATATCCGGCCAGCACCGCCACCAACGCACTGGTCGCAAACTCGGGAAATCCCCAGGGGAAGAACAAACTTGTCGTGCGGAACCACTCGGCCCGACCGAACGCAGAGAGATCGACATACGCGGCGTCGCCGGGCGAGATAATCTCCTTCACTCCCAAGAACCAGCAGAGCGTCACGACAATCACGATCGCCGAAAGCATCGGGAACAACCGAAACAACCAGATCCGGCGGGAAAGGATCAACGCGAACAGCACGATCAACACCATTGTCAGCCCCGAGATGTACCAATTGCCTGCCGCCACGGGGGCGCCAAACTGATACAGGGCCAAGCCAATCAGCATAATCACCGGGCCGATCACCACCGGCGACAAGTAGCGACGCACCAGTCCCATCAAGCCGGTAAACCCGATAAACGCTTCCATCACGCCGCCCAAGATGACCGCTCCCGCGATCACCCGCATCCCCTTCGCGCCCGCATCTTTCCACTGCTCGATCAGCGGCCCGACCGTCGTATCGCTCACGTCTCCCGCCACGACGGCCGACCAGTCGGGCGCCGCGGTGGTCTGCGTGGCAGCCACAATCCCAAAAAATGCCGCCAGGAACGAAAAAGAAACGCCTTGAATAATCGGCAGCCGCGAGCCGAACGACGCCTGCAAGAACGTGGCGACGCCACTGCAGAGCATCACCGACGAAATCAACAGTGCCGTGTTCGTGAGTTGCAGCTCGGTGAGCCTCGCCTGCAGTTCCGCGGAAATTCCCTCCGGCACGGGCCACAGCTTCGGCCCAAAAATCAGCGGCACGGCCACCGTCGAGCCAAACATCGTCAGCACATGCTGCGCCCCCAACACCACCGCCCGCCCCAAAGGCGGACGATCGTCCAATCCATAAACGATGCGGCTGGTGGAAGCTTGCGAGTTTGACATAGAAGAGGAGCAATTAAAAAGAAGATATAGAACGCGGATGAACGCGGATTTGCGGATGAACGTAGATTTTCAAACCATGTATTTCAGATCCTTAAGCCATCTCGTTCCTCGCGGAGCGTGGGAACGAGGTATTCAGATCCGCGGAAATCAGCCCAATCGGCGTTCATCCGCGTTCTATTCCTTCCCCCTACAGCTCCACGATTGCGTCATAACTCTCCGGCCGACGGTCGCGGAAGAATTGCCACGTGTTGCGTACCTCGCGAATTTCGTCAAAATCCATGTCGGCGATCACAATCTCGTCCTGATCGCGACCGGCCTGGGCCACGAACTGGCCCCGGGGGTCGCAGAAATAGCTCTGCCCGTAGAACTCGCCGATCCGCCACGGGTCTTCAAAACCGGGCCGATTGATCGCACCCACAAAATACTGATTCGCCACCGCATGGGCCGGCTGCTCGATTTTCCAGAGGTACTCGCTCAGCCCGGCGACCGTGGCCGACGGATTGAACACAATCTCCGCCCCATTGAGCCCCAAACAACGGGCCCCCTCGGGGAAGTGGCGGTCGTAGCAGATGTAGACGCCCACCTTGCCCACTTGCGTATCAAACACCGGGTAGCCAAGGTTGCCGGGACGAAAGTAAAACTTCTCCCAGAACCCCGGCGCGCATTGCGGGATGTGCATTTTGCGGAATTTACCTAGATACGACCCATCGGCATCGATCACCGCTGCGGTATTATAGTAGATGCCCGGCAGGTCCTCTTCGTAGACCGGCAGCACCAACACCATGTTGTGCTTCTTGGCTTCGGCTTGAAAGAGCTTCGTCGTCGGACCATCGGGTACCTGCTCGGTGAGCTCGTACCACTTGGGATCCTGCTCCGCACAGAAATAGGGACCGTAGAACAACTCCTGAAAACAAGCGACCTGGGCTCCCTTGTCGGCAGCCTGGGCCAACATGTCGACATGCTTGTCAATCATCGACTGTTTGATTTTTTCGACCGGCGAGGTGGCCGGCTCACTCAAGGTCGCTTGAATCAATGCACCGCGGACTACTCGTGACATAATGCGTCCCCTCAATTTAGAAAGCAACCCTGGTCGAACGTCTCCCACAAACTTGGTATCATACCCGTTTGCAGGTCCCAAGCCTACTAGAGTAGTAGCCGCAACTGGGCCGCCCATTATTTCAGAAATAGAACGCAGATGAACGCAGATTCGGCGGATCAACGCAGATTCACAAAGCACTTCTTGTAGTTCTTAGAAGTCAGCGTTGGCCACCATGGCTTACCTTGGTTCAGTCGTTCCGATCCGCGAAAATCAGTCCAATCCGCGTTCATCCGCGGTCTATTCCCACAATTGGATAAAGTGTTACAAATACCTAAATAACAGCAATTACCCGTGAGGTGCCAACATGGCAACATCCGCAGAAACAGCCACCAGCAGCGTGCCAACCCTGGTTGGCGGAACCTGGCAAACCAGCTCTGCCACCGCCACCAGCGATGTCTATAATCCCTCCACGGGAAAAGTGATCGCCCAGGTCCCCCTCTGCGATAAGCAGGAAACCGACGCCGTCGTCGCCGCCGCCGCCGCCGCGCTGCCCGCCTGGAGCGCCACGCCCGTCGTCGAGCGAGCCCGCGTAATGTTCAAGTTCCGCGATCTCATCGAACAACATTTCGAAGAGCTAGCCGCGCTGGTGACCCGCGAGCATGGCAAAACGCTTCCCGAGTCGCGAGCCGAAGTGCAGCGCGGCCTCGAGATGATCGAGTTCGCCTGCGCTGTGCCCACCATGTTGATGGGCGACACCCTGCCGAACATCGCCGCCGAGGTCGACGCCGAAACCATGCGCCACCCCGTCGGCGTCTGCGTCGGCATCACGCCCTACAATTTTCCGTTTATGGTGCCCCTCTGGATGTTCCCCGTGGCCATCACTTGCGGAAACACCTTCGTACTCAAACCGTCAGAAAAGGTGCCCCTCTCGTCGGTTCGCATGGGAGAGCTGCTCGTCGAGGCCGGCCTGCCCGACGGCGTGTTCAACATCGCCCACGGCAACCGCCACTGCGTCGACGCGCTGCTCGTAAACCCACAGGTCGCCGCAATCTCGTTCGTCGGCTCCACCGCCATCGCCAAGTACATCTACGAAGTCGGCACCAAGAACGGCAAACGCGTGCAAGCCGCCGGCGGCGCGAAGAATCACCTGATCATCATGCCCGATGCCGATCTCGATCAATCGGTCAAAGCCCTGGCCGCGAGCGCCTACGGCTGTGCCGGCCAACGCTGCATGGCCGGCAGCGTCGCCGTGGCCGTGGGCAACGTGGCCGATCCGCTGGTCGACGGCCTCTGCGAACATGCCGGTTCGATGCGCGTCGGTCCCAGCGACGGAAACGACAACGTCGACATGGGCCCGCTCATCACGCGCGAACATCTCGATCGCGTCAGTGGCTACCTCGACATCGCCGCCGACGAGGGCGCCAAAGTAGCACTCGACGGCCGTTCCGATTTCAACAGCGACGGTTTTTTATTAGGCCCCAGTGTGGTCGACCAAGTGCAACCGAAGATGCGTCTAGCGCAGGAAGAAATCTTCGGCCCCGTGTTGTCCGTCGTGCGAACCAAGGATCTCGACAGCGCCCTGGAAATCGGCCGCAACTGCCCCTACGGCAACGGCGCTTCGATCTTCACCGGCAGTGGTTACGCCGCCCGGCAGTTCAAGCAGCACTTCAACGCGGGGATGATCGGCATCAACGTCGGCGTGCCGGCCCCGATGGCCTGGTTCCCCTTCACCGGCTGGAACCAATCGTTCTTCGGCGACCTGCACATTCAGGGCACCGAGAGCGTGCATTTCTACACCCGCCAAAAGATGACCCTCACCCGCTGGTTCGCCTCCGCCGAAGAATCGCACGTCGACCCCGTCTGGAAAACCCAACGGTAAACCGCAGCCTTCTCACGGCGGGTGCCACTACTGGCTTGCCTAGCAGTGCAGCCCCGGGAATGGTTTTTTTAGCCACAGAGTTCACCGAGAGCACGGAGATTGTGGGCCGGAACAAGTCCGCACAGTTCCGGCAACGCGGAGCGAGCGAGCATGGCCTGCCGGAACTGCGCGGCGGGTGCCACTGCTGGCTTGCCAGCAGTGCAGCCCCGGAACACAAGGCAACACGGGTGGCGTCCGTCGGCCCAAAGGGCCAGCCCTAAGTCAGCCCACGGCAACGCTCTGGGAAGATCGCAAAAATACGTCATCAAGCCCCAACGGAGCGCCGCTATTGCAAGCCGGGATTTCCCATTGGGTTGTACTCTGTCCGTCCACCCAGTCAGTGACACTTATCTTGAACCCGACTTGGTGAGGTTCGTCGACCGTCTCTCAATGCGTCGGCGTTTCACGCCGACGCGAGTTAGGTGTATAGCCAAATTGACTTTGACTATGGCCTCTGATGTCTCGAATCATCGGTCCATTTTGTCCAGCGGTCTTTGTCGCCTCCGAAAAAATGCCCCGCACACCAAATTCCTAAAATAGCTAGAATATGGCTTTCGAGGACTTCGAATAACGAGTAATTAGAGTTGTTCTGCAAGGTTCTTAGCTCGCGAGCGTGTAACCTACAGATTGGCATCGCTGTTCAGTTTAATGACCGGAATCGGGCCTAAGAAAGAGATGACATGCCCCCCACGGACCAAGCCCCTCAGACACGAGCAAGCCTGATTCTGCGTCTGCGGAATCCAGACGACTTACGCACGTGGCAGGAGTTTGTGGAGATCTACCAGCCAGTGATTTGTTCGCTTGCCCGCAAACGAGGATTGCAAGTAGCCGATGCTGAAGATGTAACGCAAGAGGTGCTGACACGAGTGGCCAGGTCTATCGAAAACTGGGACCCCGACCCTGAGAAAGGAAGCTTTCGTGCTTGGCTAGGAACTATTACACGCAACATGGTCGTGCAGTTCTTTCGGAATAACAGCCGACTTCCCGTAAGTGGTATTGATTCGCAAATCGAAGGCATAGCTGATGATTCTTTGCAAGTTCAAGAGTTTGACATAGAGCGTGAACGTCAAGTGTTCTTGTGGGCTGCCCGAAAAGTTCAGCCTCGCTTTGAGCCAAAGACTTGGCACGCATTTTGGTCGACCGCTGTTGATGGGAAGGATGTATCCAGTGTTGCAGTTCAACTAGGCGTCACTAGGGCACAAGTTTACGTCTGTCGCAGCCGCGCAATGAGTTTACTCAAACAGACTGTCGAGCGAACCGACTTCGACTGTGATAATTGGGGGCATGATGAATAATAAGCATTGTCCTACTGACAGCCTTTCGATGTTAATAAAGAACGAACTTCCGTCTGAAGAGTCAGACCAATTCTTAGCGCATCTTGAGGAGTGCTCTTCTTGCCAACACGAGCTGGAAACGCTCTCAGCGGATGCTACTTGGTGGGAACGAACGACACGAAACCTTGCAGGTGTTGCACTCGATGAGTCCGGAGTACTTCCTGAACCCGACTCAACTGTCAGCTCTGTTGAGGTGTTGCTTGAGGCAGTTCAGCCTGAAATATCATCGCACTCCATATCGGCGATGTTGGACCCGCCCAATCATCCTGAATTGTTAGGCAGGATTGATGAGTTTGAAATCGAGGAGAAAACTGGCCAGGGCGGTATGGGAGTAGTTTTTCGTGGATTTGACCGAACATTGAATCGTCCGGTAGCCGTCAAGGTGATGGCTCCTCACTTGGGTGCTATCGCTTCGGCATGAAACGCGTTGAACCCTCCTTTCAAAGGGTTGGCGCAGATCGCGTGACGAAGCGAATGGAGATTCGTAGGCCGGCAACAAGTCCGCGCAGTTCCGGCAGGCCATGCTCACTCGCTCCGCGTTGCCGGAACTGCGCGGAATTGTTGCCGGCCTACGGTTTGAGGAAGACTCGATTGCCAATCCGGCCCATCCCGTTATCCTGTCCAGCTTCTCCTCCGTGCTACTAACGGTCAGATTTGTCGCAACAGGCGAAGATTATCTTCTCAAAGTGAAACCGCTAGCAAGAAATCGGCCCGCGAATCACGCGAAAAAGCGCGAAAGAGTAACAGATTTTCAACATCGCGAGAGTTACCGGTCAATAAGAAATGCGTGCCAAATACTCCGGAAGACAAGATACTTTCGCGTCTATTCGCGTGATTCGCGGGCTATCCTTTTTCTGTTCGAGTCACTTACAGGAGGGAGCAGAGGAAGCGGAGCTTGTTGTCAAACTCACTCTGCTACCTCTGCTGCCTCCTGTTCATTATCCCTTGAAATAGTTTTGGTTGCGGCCACAGGCCGCGCCGGGCTCTCTGTGGCAGAATTCTCTCCTCCGCGCCGTGCGTTGCGTGGCAACGCGGCTAACGCCAATCCCCGGAAATCCTGCACCCAGCAACGTTTTTTTCTTTTTTCCCAGAACCGGGTTGACAGGTGATTTAAAAAATGGAGAATTGCGTTTAATCGTTAATGATACTGAGTCTCGGTTGCATTACGTCGCGGGGCTGGAACAGAGCCGACGCGTAGAAACAGGCAACAAGGAACAAATATGGGCACTTTCGGACGGTGGAATGATTCTTCTGACAGGGCGAACGGCCCCCAGCGAGCCGCCTTTACGCTCGTCGAGCTCCTGGTCGTGATCGCCATTATCGGAGTGCTGATCGCGCTGCTGCTGCCCGCCGTCCAGGCCGCCCGCGAGGCGGCCCGACGGATGAGCTGTGCGAACAACATGCGGCAGCTTGGCCTGGCCATGCACAATTACGAGTCCGCCATCAAGCGGTTCCCGCCGCAGATCATGCTCGGCAAGGGCCATCAGCGCTGGGGCCCGCAGACCCGAATCCTGCCCTACATGGAGCAGGGAGCCTTGTTCAGCGGCATCGATTTCACGCTTCCCTACGAGGCCGTGTTGCTAAACGGCGTAAAACTGCAGTCCACCCGAGTTCCCACGTTGCTCTGCCCCTCGGAAGCACGGGACGAGATGCGGCTGAAGAACGACGAGCCCTATCATTATCCGCTCAACTATGCCGTGAACTGTGGCGAATGGCTGATCTACGATCCCGTCACCGAAGAAGGCGGCAACGGCGCGTTTTTCCCTGGCAATGGGGCTGGCGCACGAAGCTTTGCTGACGGACTCAGCAATACACTGATGTTCGCCGAAGTCAAAGCTTGGACGCCCTACTATCGCGACGGAGGCTCGCCCACGGCGGACGTCAAAAGTCTCACGCTGGTAGATGCCTGCTCGATTGGAGAGACTGACTTCAAAACCAACTCGGGGCACACCGAGTGGGTCGACGGCCGTACCCACCAGTCAGGTTTTACGGCCACGTTTACTCCCAAC
>CAXMSB010000129.1:0-6113 GCA_964195615.1 uncultured Granulosicoccus sp.
GGAGAGCACCATCAACGAGGAACTCGTGATTGCCCTTCGTGGCTTCAAAGGGATTCGTCCACACCGTGCTCTTGCCCGGATATAGGTAGAAGTCTTTATTACGCGGCTTGGAGATGATGGCACGCACCGCCACCGCGCCGATATCTGCGGCCTCGGTGAGGATCTTCTTCATGCGTGTGTCAGGCGCGAACTTCTGCCCCTTCTTGATGCCGATGGCGGCGAGGCTGCCGAGGATTTCGGGGTTCTGTCCGGCGCTGGGCTCAAGCTGAACGACCTTGTTGATTTCGTTGAAGATCTCGAAATCCATGCGGTGAATTGTATTGAAAGCCTTCCCAGACACATCGACGAAGTTCATCTTTGGCGAGTCGTCCTTCTGAGAGAGCGGATAGACGCGCACGAGCTTCTTCGTGGTCGCCACGGCCGGCTTGGCCGAGCCGTCCACCTGGAATCCCCGCCAGATCACCCAGTTGCCGTAAGTGCTGCTCTTCGCCACGTGATAGCCTTCGGGCACCTCACCCTCGTACCCCGGAGGAAGAATCAGAAATTTGCCGCCCTTGTTCTTATCCGGACCGAGCCGTCCGAAGTCGGTGACGTATTTGAACCAGTGATCGTCAATGATTCCGAGCACGTCCGGAGGGGTTTCGATCACCATCGGCTCCCCCTCCTTCATTTCGAGCCAGAGCATCATGTAGACGCTCGTCGTGTTCGCGGTAAGGAACAGCGCCTTCGAGTCCATGAGCTCCTCGAAAATCAGCGTCGTGGTGTTGGGCGGTCCGAACTCCAGGATGCCCCTGCGCAAGACGCTCATCGAAGCGATCTGAATGCCGTTGAGATAGGCCTGGACGCCGTTGTGGAAGTCCAGGTAGCCATAAATGCTATCGAGGGACTCCTGGTCGGGGATGCCGTCGAGCAGGGAAAAGCTACCTACGCGGGTCTCGACCTTGTCCGGGGTGGAGATCCCTTCCGGAATCTCGGTGGTCATCTTCATCTTGGGCGGTTCAACCGCAAACGCTGTCGTGGCCACCAACACAAAGGCCAGAAATCCCACTGTCATTACGTTCTTCATTGCAATTCTCCCTTTGCTTCGGTCTATCAACGGGGGGATCAAGAGTAACCTCTCGCCATTCACGTATATTGTCCGAAACCCTACTTTAAATCACAAGTGTGTACTTGCGCCCAATTCGGGCTATTTTTGGTCGAGGTAGATCATGCAGCAAATACCACTCCTCGCAGCACAGACCGCTCGCCCGATCTCGCTAAGTTCAGCAGTGTGACACACTTCGCTCAATTCGGCGGCCGGCCTACCTACAGCGGTTACATCACCCGTTCGGACGGAATCAGTCGACAGGTCGCTGACGTAGGGAAGCATACAAGATCGATCGAGAGGCAGGAATGGTTAAAGTCGAGTCGCAATTGGCAGCGTGTCCGGTGGTTTGGGGCCTCACGCTTGGTCACAATCAGACTGTAGATTTGGTCAACTCTTCTCCCTGAAACTCCCAGTCTCGCACGGAGACCTGCACCCCATTACACCCAAACGACGGATCGGAGATCAAATCAGCCATATGTTTCGGCCCATAATCTTGGCGGCGATCTCGGTTGTCGCTACAGCTCGAATTGGAAAGGTAATCGCTATGAACACAAAGATGACACTGCTATTCGTCATGACAGGTACCTTTTTTCTTTCATCGGTGCACGCACAGAAAAAAGAGTATGCCCCGCCTAGCAAACATCCCACTCAGGTCTATTTTGGCGATCCTCACATTCATACTTCGATATCAGCGGACGCGGCGATGTGGGGTAACGCCCTGAGCCTCGAAGATACCTATAGATTCGGTCGCGGTGGAGAGGTCACTTCCCACAAGGATTGGAAAGTAAAGCTGACACGGCCAATGGACTGGATGGTCATCTCAGATCACTCCAATGTATGGGGATTTTATCAACGCATCAGGGATGGCGATCCTTTTGCAGTCGCCGAACCAGAGGGTGCTCGCTGGCACAAGATGATCAAGGAAGGCAAACTCAGGGAGGCGACTGACGAGATCATCAAAGCCTTTGGCAATGAGACATTGCCTTGGGACGTCAGCGACCCGGAGATCATAGCGCCCGGCTGGAAGCAGGTGGTCGAGGCGGCCGAACAGTTCAACGACCCAGGGAAGTTCACCAGCTTTATTGCTTATGAGTGGACTTCAAATCCGATGGGCGACAACCTGCACAGGGTGGTGATTTACAGGGACAACGCCGACAAGACCACGGATATTTTGCCATTCACATCGACGGGGACCACGGGGAGCCAGGATCCCGCGGATTTGTGGAAGGTTCTGGAGGCCTATGAGAAGAAGACCGGTGGCAAAGTGCTGGCGATCCCACATAACGGTAACTGGAGCAGCGGGTTGATGTTTCCGGAAACGATCTACAGTTACTCGCCGAACAAGTCTACCGGGAAGCCACTCGACAGGGCTTATGTGACCGCTCGTAACCGTTGGGAACCGCTTTATGAAGCAACTCAGATCAAAGGAGACGGCGAAGCTCACCCAGTCTTGTCGCCTGACGATGAGTTCGCGGAATACGAGACATGGGACCTCGGCAACCTGTCTTTCTCGGTAAAAGTAACCAAGGAAATGCTCCCTGGCTCGTACGCCCGATCTGGCTTGAAGCTGGGCCTGAACTACCAGGAACAATTTGGCATCAATCCCTTTCAGTTTGGCATGGTGGGCGCCGGCGATTCCCACACGGGAATGCCCGGACAAGAGGAAAACAACTTCATGGGCAAGCATGCCTCATCCGAGCCGGACGCAGAACGCTGGAAGACGCCGTTCAGGGTCGCTGAAATTGGTACGCAGGAAGGCTGGTCGGAGGTGGCATCGGGTCTAACTGGTATCTGGGCCACCGAGAATACCCGCACGGCGCTCTGGGATGCCATGAAACGCAAAGAGGTTTACGCCACGACAGGCACAAGAATGAAAGTACGGATGTTCGGCGGCTGGGAGTTCAAAGCCGGTGACGACAAAAGGTCGGATTATGTCGAGTTAGGGTATGACAAAGGCGTGCCCATGGGAGGCGAATTGTATCGCGCCAAATCGGGCAAGAGTCCGAGTTTTATCGTTGCCGCGTTGATGGACCCAATGGGAGGAACTCTGGATCGTGTACAAATGGTAAAAGGTTGGCGCGACAACGAGGGCGAGTTGCACGAAAAGGTTTATGACATTGCCTGGTCGGACAACCGCAATCCGGATTCAAAAACGGGCAAACTTCCCCCGGTCGGCAATACCGTGAACGTGGCGGAAGCGACCTGGACCAACTCGATTGGTGATGCACAGCTGACAACGGTCTGGCAGGATCCGAACTTTAGTAGCATTGAGCAAGCTTTTTACTATGTGCGCGTGCTCGAGATTCCTACGCCGCGCTGGACGTGCTACGACGCCAAACGATTTAGTGTCACGATGGGTAGGGTACTGAATCTTCATCCTTTTCGTGTCTCTTTGTGTTTCTTGTGGCAATTGCATTCGGTTGCGGCCATTGGCCGCGTTGGGCCAGCATAGCTGACAGAAGCTCGCCGTCGGAGACGCCTCCCACAGAAAGGTCGAGCGACAGTTCGAAAGGCGCGATGCTCGTGGCCTACGCCGGCTTGACCAGCGTCCACCGGGTCACCATGCCAAAACCGTCGTTGAAGTAGCGCCAGGATGCTGGGAAGAAGGTTAGATAGCGGTTGAACGTGGGGATGTCGACGAACTCCAGGGCGCGGTCCTTTTCTCGTGCCAGATTGTCGTACCAGGCTCGCAGCGTGGGGCGATAGTCGTGAATCGACCGATGCTCGATCCGAAAACCGGCGTTTTCAAAAGCCTGGCAGTGAAAGCGGTAAGGCGAACCGATCGAGCCGGGAAAGTAGATCTGCGAGCAGACGGCCGTGGCGAACAACGCGTCGGGTACGCGACAGAAGAAATGTTTTACTAGCTTGCCGCCCGGTTTTAGCGCCTTGTAGAGCTTCGCGAGCAACATCTCGATTTCCTTCGGGCGGACGTGTTCCCAGGCCCCAATGGAATAGATCGCGTCGAATTCCGCTTCAGGATAGTCGCGAGTAATGAAATCGTCGAACTCGACCTGGAAGCCATGATGCGACTCGTTGAAGGCGACTTGCTCCTCGGAGAGCGTCAAGCCGTACAGATTCTCTTTGTCGCCCGTGTGCTCGTAGATCCTCTGCAACATGGAACCCCACCCGCAGCCCAGTTCCAGAATCTTCTGTCCCGGCTGAGGATCGATCAGTCGAAGAATGAAGTCGGCTTTCGCCTGTTGGGCCTCTTCGAGCGTTTCGTCGCCCCGCACAAAATCGGCACACGTGTAGAACATGTACTTCTTGTCGAGAAACAACTCGAAGAAATCGTTCGAGACATCGTAATGCGCGGCGATCCCCAGCACATGGTCCTGCTTCATCTTGGCAGCCAGCAAAGCGGGGCGCAGTGGACCAACGGGCCAATGATGGCGGACCCACTCCACCGCGGGCGGCGGATCAAAGGTGACCTTCTCCCAAGTGTCGGCCGGATTGAGTGGCTCTGGAGAACGGATCAAGTATTGGATCCACGCATACGATGGGCCGTAGACCAGCGCTTCGAAAGGAAATATCAGAGGACGAATCATAGGGCGATCAGGCGGTAGTTCCGCGTCTCTTGGTCCATAGTGCCAATCCGGCCAGCGCCGCGAGAAAGCCGGTCGCCGGTTCGGGGACGGCTTGTACGGAGACGATCGGGAGAAAATCTGCCAGACTGAGCCCGAATTCTCCCTGCCAAGCCAGAAAGTCCGCTCCATCGCTGTCGCCGTCTCCATCGGCATCGGCGCCGTCGTCAACGCCGAACGCCGTTTCCCAGATATCTAAATCGTCGTTGTCCACGTCCAGATCCCCGTCGAAGTCGGCAGTAACAGAAAGCACGAAGTGCAAGAAGGCGCTAACATCTGGATTGGCGATGCGGGCATCGACGCCGAACTCACCCCAACTGGCGTCGACGATGGCGGTAGTGTCGGAACTCGTGCCGCCGACCGCTTCGAGCTCAAGCGTGCCGTTCGGATCGTAACTGAGGCGGGTGATATACGACGTGACGCCAGCGATCGCAAACCCACCGGGTACTGGGATGAACGAGGGTCCCCCGGAATCGCCGAGCGCCGCGATCACTTCGTCAGCACCGAAGCCACCAGAATCGGTCAGCCCGAAGAAAGTGTCAAAAGCATCGTTGACCGAATCGCCGGTGGCTCCGTTATCGAAGTCGTAGGTCAGCTGGGTATCGTTTTCGGTAATCGCAAAGATTCCGAAAGGCGCGATGAGATCGCCTAACCCTTTACTCTCCCAACTATTCATGCCAGCGCGTTTCACGCCCGGCGCAGGCGGCACGGGAGCCGAGATGGTAGCGCCAGTCGCCCCGTATCCAGAGTCCCCATAGCCTATCTTGATAACCATTGGGGCGAACAATTCGTCGTAGGAGCCGTCGAACAGTTTGTAACGCGGCACGTCGAGTGATACCGGCATGTCGAATTCCAGGAGCGCCACGTCATGGCCGGCAAAGATATCGCCCGTTGTCGAGTAAGAGGGATTCACGTAAATCTGGCTGGCTGCCGCGGTGGCCGTGGCCGTAACGAAGACCCCAGGATCGGTTTCCCATTCGACGGTAACCGCGTCGACGTCCACACTATCGCCGTCGCCAACACAATGAGTCGCGGTGAGGGCGAATCGACCGCCGCCCTCTTCCAGCAGCGATGCGGTGCAGGTGCCCAGGGTAAGCGAGCCGTCGTCGATCAACGCGCGGCCAACGCCCCGATGATCCATCGAAAAGGCGGAGTCATACGGACCGACGATGTGGTCGCCACCCGCCGGCCCTGTCGACGAGGTAACCAACGCGTGAACCACGCCCGTCGGCGAGGCTACTACCCAGCAAGCAACAGCAGAACAAACCAACTTCATTGCACTGGAACGAGCGATAGCAACCAACGTAATCCGACTCTTGCGACCGTAGTACATGGCGACCTCAAGTTGCTGCCACACAACGACCCGTGTCATTGTGTGTGTATCTCAATCGGGGACAAGAAAACGGGGACCTCGTGTTCGGAGGTATCTCAAGGCTAATTCAGGA
>CAXMSB010000130.1:0-30589 GCA_964195615.1 uncultured Granulosicoccus sp.
ACGGGAGCTGAAAGCGATTCTGGGCGTTGATGCATTGCCAGCGAGGAGCACTTACTTCGAGCGCTATCATCGCGCCCATGAGTTGTTCGTACATGCGATCCGCTTGCAAGGCGAGAAGGCTGTTAGCGAAGGGATCGCCGACTGGCTCGACGCGCGATTCGAGTAGGGTGAATCAATCGCTGGGGTTGCCCCAGAGGATATCGTCCATTATCTGTTCACCGATGCGAATTTCCTCGCGGTCTGGAGAAGGCAGAGCCATCATCACGCGATGGTCGGAGTCAGCCAGATTGATGACCGGCTGCTGCGGCGCATCGAGGCGATATTTTCGGTCGCTGCCCACCGGTTGCACGATTGGCGTCGTGTAGTGCCACTCGTTGCGGCGGATTACCTTGGCCTCGGAACCATCGACCAGGCGGACGTGGCTGCCGATCGGAAACAGAGAAACTACGTTGAGCAAGGCTCGCATGGCTTGCTCTGAAATGCGGCCCGCCTTGATCTGGTGGAGCATGTAGACCATCACGTCGTAGGCAACGTAGGGCTGTCGGCCTCGCATCTCGGTGGTCAGCGAAAGGTACACGTTGACCACGTGCAAGATGCGGGCATAGGGATGGATCTGCTCATCCTTCAGTCCGCGTGGATAACCTGAGCCGTCGGCGTTTTCGTAAGATTGCGTCGCGGCGAGGCGGATTTCTCGGGAAACGCCGTCGACGCTCGACAGCATTTCGGCCGTGTACAGTGGATGACAGCGGAAGGTCTCCCAGTCTCGCTCTGGCACGGGTTTGTGCGGATCCTGTAAATGCTCGGGGAGATGGAGCATTCCCCAGTCTTGAGCCAAGCCACACAGGCCGATCTCGCGGACGTGCTGCTCGTCGTACTTCATTTCAATGGCGAGGGCCATCGCCATGATCGCGGTTCGAATGGAACGTTCGGTGAGCAAGGGCTTCCGAGCCGCACTGTCGGAAGATGAGATCACTAAGTCGGTGTCGTCGATCAATCTTTCGACATACTTTGCCACCACGAAGTCGAGAGCTTGCGAATCTCGAGCCGTCCCCGCCAGGGCCTCTTGAATCAAATCGTCGAGCAGACTCTTCGCCGAAGCGAACTGCTCCGTCAGTTCCTCGTTGCGCTGCGGATCATAGGGGACGCTTCCTTTGGAAGCGACCTTTTCCTGCAAGGGAGGACCGCTGTTTTCCACGGAAAGCGAAACCGTATTGTCCAGGGCATCGACTTTGGCATTGATCCTTCCCAAGGAGGGAAGCGGGCGGGGCGGAGCTTCTTTCCGCGTCGGTGGCTGAACAGGAGCTTCCGCCGGTTCGTCGACGAGGCCCATTGCCTCCAAGGCGTCGCTCTGATGAAGCACGACCCACTCGGTGCCTTGGTCTAGCAACTGCCGCTTGATCGAGGCCGTAATCGGCGTACCAGCTTCTAGAAGCATCTGGTCCTGATCATCATGGACCGGATGCTTCGGGCTAATTCCATCAGGCAATAATTCAGTCTTGATCCGCATTCTATCTATCGATGACACGTAGTCGCTCCTGGTCCGCACGGAATACGAGAACGATCACGTCGTTCTCAATACGCCGGAGGCAGATAGCCTCTGGCGTAGTGTGATCTTTGCGTCGCGCAGCGGAAAGTAACATGGGATCGTAGTCGCGAAGAGTAGAAAGCTTCTTCATGCGATCGCGGATGACTTTCGGAAGAACTGCATCTTGCTGTTTTTCGAGATCACATGGAAGGTCGCGTTCCAGGCGATCGGATGTCTCTGTTCGTCAGAGACATGAAGGAAGTGTAGTCGGTATGCGGCTGTCCGCAATAACACTTATCCTAAGCTGGAGTTCTGCACGGGGCTCTTCCCTCGGGGAGCTAGTTTCCCACCTGATCAGGTGCCGGTGGTCTGTCGCGGAGAGTGGCAGCTCGCCGCAACCGCTTTGGAGCTCGGTGCTTACGACGATTCTGCACCCTCCAACGTGCCTTGACCGCCAGGGCAAATCGCAATAAACTTTTTGCTACGAATATGTTGCGCAAATTGCGGCCGACGCGAGCGGACCGTCAGACGCTGGGCGTGTCGCTTTTTCTCCTGGCACCCCCACTCTGGTTTGTGTCGCAAAGCATGCCGGGCCGTTCCCTCGGATCGCCCTTGATACCATCGCCCACGCGAGTTGAGTCCTCCCCCCTGAGTTGAATATGGAAGTTTTGGAAAAAGTCTGGGAAATCCTTACCTGGATCGGCAACGGGATTTTGGGCCGATTCGAGCGCGCCATCACGGTGATGTTCGGCTCGGCAAACGCCCGTTTCCTCAAGCGTTTGCAGCCGAAGGTCGACGCGATCAACGCCCTGGAACCGATTTATCAAGATCTCAGCGACGAACAGCTGACCGCGAAGACGGAAGAGTTTCGCCAGCGGCTGGCTGCCGGGGAAACGATCGACGACCTGCTGGTCGAGGCGTTCGCCGCCTGTCGCGAGGCAGGCCGACGCTGGCTATCGATGCGGCACTACGACGTGCAGCTTCTCGGCGGCATGATTCTGCACGAAGGCAACATCGCCGAGATGGTCACCGGCGAGGGCAAGACGCTGGTCGCGACGATGCCGGCCTATCTCAACGCGTTGGAAGGCAAGGGAGTCCACATCATCACGGTGAACGACTACCTCGCCCGCCGCGACATGGAATGGATGGCACCGATTTACACGGGCCTGGGATTGACCATCGACGCAATTTTTTCCGGCATGGAACCCGACCATCGGCAACGGGCCTACGCCTGCGACATCACCTACGGCACGAACAACGAATTTGGGTTCGACTATCTGCGCGACAACATGAAACATGCCGCGCGAGACGACGATCGCTATCCAAAACATCAGCAGCAAGCGCAAGGCAACTTGCACTTCGCCATCGTCGACGAAGTTGACAACATTCTGATCGACGAAGCCCGTACGCCGTTGATCATTTCCGGACCAGCGCGCGACGATCTGACCAAGTATGTGAAGGCCGACAAGATCGCCCGGCAATTGCGCCCCAATATCCACTTTGAGGTGAAGGAGAAAGAGCACTCCGCGCATCTCACGGACGAGGGAATTCGCGCGGCGGAGAAGCTCGCCGGAGTCGAGAGCTTCTACACGGCGGGCAACATGCAATGGCCCCACCTGATCGACAACGCCTTGAAGGCCCATCACCTTTACAAACTCGACGTCAACTACGTCATCCAGCAGGGCAAGGTGATCATCGTCGATGAGTTCACCGGTCGGCTGATGGAAGGCCGCCAGTGGAGCGATGGACTCCATCAGGCCGCCGAGGCCAAAGAAGGCGTGCAGATCAAGGAAGAGAATCAGACGCTCGCCACGATCACGCTGCAGAATTTCTTCAAACTGTACAAGAAGATCTCCGGCATGACGGGCACGGCACTCACCGAAGCGGGCGAATTCTGGAAGATCTACGAGTTGGACGTGATCGGCGTACCGACCAACCGACCGATGGAGCGGCTAGAGTGTCCCGACGTCATCTTGCGCTCCGAGCGCGAGAAGTATGCCTCGATCGCCGATGAGATCGAACGGCTCAACCGGCATACTACGGTCGATACGAAAAACGCCCAATACATTGGCAAACTCGTCAGCGAGGATGAGCAATCCGTCACGATCGAAATGGCCAACGAGCGGAAGCGGGAGTCGATTCCTCGTGACAAGGTGACCGGCATCCAGTCGCCGGGTCGACCGATTTTGGTGGGCACGGTGTCGATCGAAAAGAGCGAACGGATTGCCAGTTTGCTCGACAAGCGAGGTGTGCCCCATCAGGTGCTCAACGCCAAGCATCACAAGCGCGAGGCGGAGATCGTGGCCCAAGCGGGTCGCAAGGGGGCCGTCACCATCGCCACCAACATGGCCGGCCGCGGTACGGATATCGTTTTGGGCGGCAATCCCGAGACAATGGCCTGGGCCCAATTGCAAGACAAGTATTCGTCGCGTTTGGAAGTACCCCACGAAGAGTGGGACCAATTGGTCGCCCAAGTCGAACGCCGCGAGAAGATGAAAGAACAGGGCAAAGAGGTCGTAGCACTTGGCGGCTTGCACATCGTCGGCAGCGAACGCCACGAGTCGCGGCGCATCGACCTGCAGTTGCGGGGCCGCTGCGGTCGGCAGGGCGATCCTGGCAGTAGCCAGTTCTTCCTGTCGTTGGAAGACGACCTGATGCGCATCTTCGCCGGCGAGTGGGTGAAGAACATCCTGACTCGGCTTGGCATGAAAGAGGGCGAAGCGATCGAGAGCAATCTCGTGTCCCGCCGCATCGAGGGCGCCCAGAAGAAAGTCGAGGAACGCAACTTCGAGATTCGCAAGAACCTGCTCGAGTACGACGAGGTGATGGACGAGCAGCGCAAGCGCGTCTACGGCTATCGCCAGAAGATTCTCGACGGGGTGAACTGCCGAGATTTGATCCTGGAGATGATCAGCGGTCAGCTCGACGAAACCATGCAGACTTTTCTCGATTCGGAGTACGGCTCGGATTCGTATGCCGCGGCGGCAAGCGGGCTGCTCAGCGTGCAGCTCGAAGCCCGCGACTTCCGCAATCAGATTTCCGAAGACGCCGACCGACTGGCTCGGGACGAAGCGTACCGGTTGGCCGAGTCGCAGATCCTCGACGCGATCGAAGAGAACCTGCCCGCGGACGAGGAAACTTCTGAATGGAATTGGGACGCCCTGGCCAAGTGGTCGAATCTGCGCTGGGGCACCAACTACCGCGACCGCGATCTGAAAAAGGTCGGCCACGACCATCTGGCGGAGCAAATCATTCGCGAAGCCCACGACGCGATCAGCAAGATCGATCTCTCGAGTTGCGACCGATACTTAGAAGCCGACTATGGGCTGAAGACAGCGTGTGCGTGGCTCCAGGACAAGTTTGGCATCGAGCTGGCGCTGGATGAAGTGGCACAGCTCGAAGCGGGCAAGTTTATCGAGTTGGCTCACGAGCGAGCCCGGCAGGCCTACGACGATCGAGAGTCAGAATATCCCGTGCTGGCTGGCTTGTATCGTTTTTCCGCTCGCGATCGAAGCGGTCAGAAGCACGGCTTCCGGCGGGAAGAACTCGTGGAGTGGGCAAAGCGTCGGTTCGACGTCGAGTTGTCGCTCGACGACTTTCGCAACAAGCAACGCGACGAAATTCGCCAGCTCTTGATGGAGCATAGTCGAAAGAACAATGTGCGGGCGAACGAGGTTGCCGCCGAAGCCCAGGATCGCGTCGAAGCGATGTTCTCCGAGGCGGGACACTCGATCGCGCTTGGCCAGTTGACCGGCAACAACGGCAAGCTCGACGACTTGAGCAGTTGGCTGCGCGACTCGTGCCAGTGCGAGCTTTCCACCGAGGACCTGGCCCGGCTCGACCACGACGAGGCGCTTCGCCGCGTGTCGCAGGTGGTCGAAGACCGCTACCGTCCCGAGATTCGCCGCATGGAACGGGCCCTCTTGTTGCAGATTCTCGACCAGGCGTGGAAAGAGCATCTGCTGTCGATGGACCACCTGCGCTCCAGCGTGGGCCTGCGAGGCTATGCCCAGATCGATCCCAAGGTCGAGTACAAGCGCGAAGTCCTGCGGATGTTCGAGCAGATTTGGACATCGGCGGGCAATTACGTGACCGATCTGATTTTCAAAATGGAACAATTGGACGAAGGTTTTGTCGGCAGCACCTGGGTCGAGACCGAGGCCCGCCACGACGAAGCCCTCAGTACCTCCGACATCGCCCAACAACAGCAAGAGGCGATCGCCGGCTCGGAGTCGCAGAAGCGTCTGGAACCAATCCGCAACCGCTCGGAAAAGGTCGGCCGCAACCAACCCTGTCCCTGTGGCAGCGGTAAGAAGTACAAGAACTGCTGTATGAAGTCGGGCAGTGTATAATGAGGCTGGCCCAGCCTCTTGAGGATTACGAAACATGTCCACCATCGACAATGAATCGCCCAAGGAACAGATGATCGCCCTGTTGCGCGATCAGCCCGACGACAGCACCTTCGACGAGCTTCTGCGTAAACTTGCGTGCCGTCAAGCTATCCGGCGTGGGCTCAAGGACGTTGACGAAGGCAAGACGGTGTCGAACGAAGAGGCATTTCAGCGAATCAAGTCATAATCATGTGTGGTAGAGGCCTCTCATGAAGTTAGCGATCAACACAGGCTTTGTGCTGGGAGTCCTTGGGCTCTTGCTTGGATTGACGGGTCCGAATGGAGAAATGGTCATTGCCAGCTGTATCTTGTTTGGTGCAAGCACGATTGCCCTGGCTATCGACAGCAAGGGAAAATAACTCTCAACGGGAAAGGAATCCCGCGTGTCTTTTTTGTTTGCTTTGCTGTTGAATGCTGTCTATCTGACGCTGCTGATCGTTGCGTCGCCGTGGATTGTTTGGACAGCACTCCGCCATGGCAAGTATCGCGAAGGGTTTGCCGAGAAGCTGCTGGGGCGCGTGCCGCGGAGGGCAGGGCAGGGGCCGTGCGTTTGGCTCCATGCGGTCAGTGTGGGCGAAGTGAATCTGTTGGAAACGACGCTCGCAGAGATCGCTTGCCGCCATGCGAACTGGGACTTGGTGATCTCAACCACCACCAAAGCAGGCTACGATCTAGCCTGTCGCAAGTATGCCGAGCATACGGTTTTCTATTGCCCGTTGGATTTTACGTGGGCGGTGCGCGCAGCGATGCGTCGGGTGCGTCCCGACCTGTTAGTGCTAGCCGAGCTGGAGCTGTGGCCCAATCTTATTCGCGCCGCAAAACAGTCCGGGGCACGCGTGGCGATCATCAACGGCCGGCTGAGCGACAACAGCTTCCGCGGCTATCGCCGGCTGCGGCCCTTGGTGCGACACGTGCTGCGGCAAATCGACGTGGTCGCCGCGCAGAACGAAGAGACGGCCGATCGGTTTCGACGGTTGGGAGCCACGGCTGTGACGGTAACCGGATCGCTGAAATTCGACGGCGCACGAACCGACCGAGAAAACGTTCAGACTCGTGAATTGCGAGAACTGGCGGGGCTGTCGCCGGAGGACGTCGTGTTGCTGGCCGGCAGCACACAAGAACCTGAGGAAGCCTACGCCCTGGATATCTACCGCCGTCTTGCCGCCGAATATCCGCGGCTGCGTTTGGTTCTCGTCCCGCGTCACCCTGAGCGTTTTGACGAGGTTGCCGAGTTACTCGACCAATCGGGCCTCCCCTACATCCGTCGTTCAGAATTCAAACAATCCCAAATCCCAAATCCCAAATCCCAAATCATCCTCGTCGACACGATCGGCGAGCTCGGCGCCTGGTGGGGCCTGACAACCATCGGATTCGTCGGCGGCAGTTTTGGCAGCCGGGGTGGACAGAACATGCTCGAGCCGGCCGCCTACGGCGTAGCGACCTGTTTTGGGCCCAATACTTGGAACTTCCGCGACATCGTCTCGCAACTGCTCGCTGCCGAGGGGGCGGTTGTCGTCGGCGATCGCGACCAGTTTGAAGAGTTCGTTCGTCGGGCGCTGGCCGACCCTGAATGGGCGCAAGATCTAGGCCAGCGGGCACGGCGATTGGTGCTTTCCGGGCAGGGCGCCACCGCGCGGACCGTCGATCTATTGGCCCCACTGGTCGGCAAGGGCGCCACGGAAAAATCTCGCCACGCGGCCTGATCGCTCATTTCCCGAGAACACTCCTTAAGTCGTGTAGCCACAGAGATCACCGAGAAGAACCGCTGTTACGCATCTCCTCCGTGATCTCTGTGTGCTCTGTGGCATCAATGTTCAACGGAAATCTCTAGCTAGAGTTCGCCAATTGCGATTCGTCGGCGTCTTCTCCATCGGTCACCACATGTTCGTGATCCTGAATATGCTCGGGACAGTAGCAGCACTGGCCGTCGCACTTGGAACAATAGCGGAACAACGTCTTGGGCGACGCGTCGCTGTCGAGCCCGCAGACGAGACACCGATGCACTAGCGACTTGGTGACTTCTCTCGTCCGCGCTTGATACGACCGGCGACGCTGGCCGCTTCTTAGGTCTCGGTAGTGTTCACGCCCAAAGAAAACCAGATAGTTGGCCACCGAGGCAACCACCAGCAGCCGGCTCATCCAGTCGCCGCTGACAAGTTCCACGGCATATCCGATCCAGGCCAGCAGCGCTAGCCACTTGATCTTTATCGGGAGAATGAAGAACAGATTGATCGTGAAGTCGGGAAACAGTCGGGCGAACGCCAGAAACACTGTGCCGTACAAGAACTGATTGCCCCCGACATAACCTGGGCCGATCGCCAACGTGGCGAACGTCGCCGCCACGGACGCCACGAGACCGATCCCGAGGAAGAGATTGTACCGAGCCGCTCCCCACTGGTTTTCCAAGCTGCTGCCAAACATGTAAAACAACATCCAGCTAATGATCGCCCACAGGAATTGTGTGCTGAAGGGGATAAAAGCGAAGGAGAGGACTCTCCAGACTTCACCTTCGAGAACCTTGCTGGGGATCAGATACAGGTTGATAAACGGGTCGCCGCCGACGCCCTGGCCGGCCCGAAAGGTGTACGCCAGGAACAGCACGATCTGGCCGCCGATGATGACGCCTGTGAGATTGGGGATCGCCCAGCGGCGAAGGCGAGCTTCCAGACGTTTTAGCAAGGACATGCGAGACTGCCGGGACGGTAGGTGAATGTAACTAGTGGGTCAATCAACCAGCATGACTACACTTTCTCGGGAGATTGTTCAATACCGCCCGGATGAGGATTCCGCTTGTTGGGGACACATTTCCTGGCCCGCGGTGCTCCGGCCCTGTCCGCCTGCGGGTCGCCGGCATATAATCGGCTGTCTATGAGCACCATTGAGATTCGTGGACTCGAGAAGTCCTATCGTGTGTACCAGAAAAAGGAAGGCTTGCTGGCCTCGCTGACCGGGCTGTTTCAGCGCGACTATCGCGACGTACACGCGGTGCGCAGCATCGATCTGGACGTCGAACAAGGAGAGTTCGTCGCTTTCCTAGGCCCCAACGGCGCCGGCAAAACCACAACATTAAAACTTCTCTCGGGTGTGATCAGCCCCTCGGGCGGCGAAGCACGGGTGTTGGGCCACGTTCCCTGGAAGCGAGAGAACGAGTACCGCCGTCGCTTTGCCTTGGTGATGGGACAGAAGAACCAACTCTGGTGGGACTTGCCCGCCCAGGAGTCGTTTCGGCTGCATCAGAAGATCTACCACATCGATCCAGACAGTTTCCGCCGCACGCACGATGAATTGGTCGATCTCCTGGATGTGCGTCACCTGTTGCGTCAACCGGTGCGGGAACTCTCCTTGGGCGAACGGATGAAGATGGAACTCACAGCGGCGCTGCTGCACTCGCCCGACGTGTTGTTTCTCGACGAGCCGACGATCGGGCTCGACGTAATCGCCCAGCACAATGTTCAAAAGTTCCTGAAACATTATCAGGCCCAGCGGAAGATCACGATTCTGTTGACCAGTCATTATATGAAAGACGTGGCGGCCCTTTGCCGGCGCGTGGTGATCATCGCTCACGGCGAGATTATGTACGACGGCTCGCTGGCAGGCATTATCGACTCGTTCAGCGGGCACAAGATACTTTCGTTGCAGTTTGCCGACAGTCGGATGCCGAGCGATCTGGCCCGTTATGGCGAAGTGTTGGAAATCGTTGAACCGAAGGCCCGCCTGCGAGTCGACCGCGGCAGCATTGCCGGCGTTTTGTCTTCGGTGCTGGCCAACTACACGATCGAGGACGTGAGCGTCGAGGATCCTCCGCTGGAGGAAGTCATCGCGGAGATGTTCGCTCGCTCGGCTGAGAATCACACGGAACCCGTGGGCGCCGGCTTCGGAGACGCTGTATAACCGGGGTCGGGGACGACCCGGCTCGCTCCTGATTTCTGAACCCTGAACCCCGAACCCTTTCCCCTGCCATGCTCGCTCGTGCACAAACCTGGTGGACCGTGTTGCAAATCTGCTTGGAAGAGCGGCTTGTGTATCGGGGCGATTTTGCGCTGGGCACGCTGATGCGATTCTTGCCGATCGTCACACAGATTTTTCTGTGGACGGCCGTGTTCGTCGCCGCCGGCGCGGGAACGATCGGAAGTTACACGCGAGACGAGATCGTGGCCTATTATCTGCTGACGATGTTGGCCCGGGCATTTTCCAGCATGCCGGGCTTGGCGTCGGGCATCGGCCGGCAGGTTCGGGAGGGAGAGATCAAGCGATTTCTCATCCAGCCGATCGACTTGGTCGGTTTCTTGCTGTTGGCACGAATTGCCCACAAGCTGGTTTATTACGTCGTGGCCGCGGCGCCGTTTGCGTTGGTCTATTACATCTGTCGCGACTACTTTCCGGGCTGGCCGGCACCCGAGGTATTCGCCGCGTTTCTGCTGTCACTCGTGCTGGCGTTTATGGTGGGCTTCTTTATGGAATGCTCGATGGGGATGCTCTCGTTCTGGTTTCTGGAAGTGACTTCGTTGCTGTTCGTTTACATGCTGTTCACGTTTTTTTTCTCCGGCCACATGTTTCCGCTGGAGTTCCTGCCCGATCCTTGGCGAACCATTGTCGACTTCATGCCGTTTAAGTACCTGGCCTATTTTCCCACTGCCGTGTTCCTCGGAAAGGTGCAAGGGCCGGAAGTGGTGCGTGGCTTAATGATCCAGTCCTCCTGGGCCCTGCTGTTCATGTTCACCAGCCGTTGGCTCATGCACCGCGGTTTCCACCGCTACAGCGGCTACGGCGGCTAGACGATTTCGGAATCTTCACTCAATCTGCATTCCCAAATCCCAAATCCCAAATCAAGAATGTCCCAACATCCCTCTTATCTCGGTGTGTTTCTCACGTTCGCGCGGAACAGTCTCATCCGCGACATGACGTTTCGCGCCAATTTTATCATCGAAGTGATCTCCTCGATCTCGTGGATGGTGATGAACCTGGGATTCTACATCTTGGTCTACCAGTTCACGCCGAACATCGCCGATTGGGGGAAGTACGAATTCTTCGTGTTCATCTCCACCACGATGTTCGTCAACAGCCTCGTGCAGGCTCTGTTTATGCCCAACGCCCAAGAGCTGAGCGAGTTGGTGCGGACCGGCGGGCTCGATTTCGCGCTGTTGAAACCGATCGATACGCAGTTTCTCGTCTCGCTGAGGCGCGTGAACTGGTCGTCGTTGGGAAATTTTTTCGTGGCACTGCTGCTGCTGGCCTATTGCGTACCGCGGATCGAAGGGCTTGAGCTTTCCGTGTGGCAGATGTTGCTTTACCCGCTCTACGTCTTTCTGGGCGTATTGATCTTGTACAGTGTGATGATCACTCTGGCCGCCACAAGCATTTGGCTCGGCCGCAATCAGTCGCTGTACGATTTTTGGTTCTACATCACCAATTTCTCGCGCTATCCGATGGAGATCTACGAAGGAACGTGGGGCACACCGTTGCGACAGGTGTTTACGTTCGTGATCCCGATCCTGGTAGTGATCAACGTGCCGGCCCGATTCATGGCCAAGCCGCTGTCGACCGAATTCGCCTGGCTAGCCGGGTTCGCCTTGCTGGCGACGATTCTGAGCCTGCTGGGAAGCCGTTGGGTGTTCAGTCGGGCCCTGTGGAGCTATCGCAGCGCGAGTAGCTAGAGCAACTTACAATTCATCCGGAATAAACGCAGAGGTCGCTGAGTCTCGCAAAGACTCGCAGAGTTTTTCAAAAAACATTACAGAAATCCTCCGCGGCCCTCTACGTCTCTCAGCGACCTCTGTGTTTAATCCCCAATCCGAAATCCGCAATGACTGAAGATCCCGCCTCCATCACCGTGCTTGGTGCAGGTCCAATTGGCCTGGAGACGGCTCTGTACGCGCGGTTCTTGGGCCATCCGGTTAGTGTCGTCGAGAGGGGCGGCCGCATTGGGGCCAACGTGCGGCAGTGGGGGCACGTGCGAATGTTCTCGCCGTTCGGCATGAATGCCTCGCCATTGGGCGTGGCTGCCATTCGTACGCACGACCCAGAGTGGAAGTGTCCGGCCGCGGACGAGTTGCTCAGCGGAGTGGACTTTTGCGAGCGCTATCTGGCGCCCCTCGCCGAGACGGATCTCTTGGCCGATGCTCTATCTTTCAGCTCCGAGGTGATCGCGATTGGTCGTTCTCACCTGCTCAAGAGCGAGGCAGTCGGCGACCCGCGACGGGGCGAGGACGAGTTTCATTTGTTACTCCGGGATTCGGACGGCAAGGAGTCGACCGCCGCGGCAGAAACGGTCATCGACTGCTCGGGCACCTACGGCAATCACAATTGGCTGGGGCAGGGGGGTGTGCCGGCGCTTGGCGAACGATTGGCCGAGAAGCAGATTGAATACGGATTGCCCGACGTGTTGGGCGCCGCACGCGAGGAGTATGCCGGTCGGCACACGCTGGTCGTGGGGGCCGGCTATTCGGCAGCCACCAATGTGGTTGCACTTGCGAAATTGGCCGACGAGCATCCGGAGACTCGCGTTACCTGGCTCACGCGTGAGTCGCAATCCGACGGTCGCTCGGAACCCATCCGGCGAATCGTGGACGACCGACTGCCAGAGCGCGACCGGCTGGCGGAGCAGGCCAACCGGCTGGCTACCGATCCGGCCAGCCCCGTCCGTCATCTCCCAGTCGCGGGGATCCACTCGATTGCATTCGATCAATCCGCCGGCCAGTTCGAAGTTTCCTGGATCGCCCGGGACGAGGATTCAGATTCCGCTGTCGAACATCGTGAACAATTCGATCGGGTGGTGGCCAACATCGGCTACCGGCCCGACAATCGGATTTATGCCGAGCTGCAAGTTCACGAATGCTTCGCCAGCGGAGGGCCCATGAAGTTGGCCGCCAAGTTGTTGGCGCGCTCCCATGAAAATGGTGCGCCCGACTGTCTCGACCAAGTTGCTGGCGGGCCAGAAAGCTTATTGAATCCCGAACCGAATTTTTACATCCTCGGCGGCAAGAGCTACGGCCGCGGCTCGCAGTTCCTGCTCGCCACGGGCCTGAAGCAGGTCGCCGACCTGTTCAAGATCATCAGCGGCAACGAAGACTTGGACCTTTACTCTACCATGCCGCAGCTAACCGTATGACTCACGCCCTGGACGAACAATTGCCGATCGTCGCGCTCTCGCACTTGGATCACCTGTGGTTCCAAGTCTCGGGGACGCTCTGCAATCTCACTTGCCACCATTGCTTTATCAGTTGTAGCCCCAAGAACGATTCGTTCGGCTACCTGTCGCTCGCCGAAGTGAAAAGTCGATTGGAAGAATCGGTCGGTCTGGGCGTGAAGGAATACTACTTCACCGGCGGCGAGCCGTTTCTCAATCGGGAGCTGGTGCCGATGCTGGTGGAGACCTTGCAGTACGGCCCCGCGACGGTGCTCACCAACGGCACGATACTCAAGAGCGAGTGGCTCGCCACGCTGCAGGCGGCCGAGGAGGCGAGCGTCTATTCACTCGAGTTCCGCGTGTCGATTGACGGCTTTTCATCGGAGACCAACGATCCGATTCGCGGCGAAGGCACCTTCGAGCGGGCCATCCAGGGGGTGCGAAGGCTCGTCGAGTTTGGCTTCCTGCCGATTATCACGGCCACGCGCACCTGGTCGGATGCCGACGACCAGCGGGTAGTCGGGGAGTTTATCGCCATCTTGCAACAGAACGGCTACGAGCGCCCCCGGCTCAAAATTCTACCGCCGCTGCAGTTGGGCGCCGAAGCCGAGCGGACGCACGGCTATCGCGACAGCGAACGCGTGACGCGCCGGATGATGGAAGGCTTTGACTCCAGCCAGCTTGTGTGCGAACATTCCCGCATGGTTACTGATCGCGGCGTTTACGTCTGTCCGATTCTCATCGAGTCGGCTGATGCCCGTCTGGGCGAGACGTTGGCCGAGTCGACAGTGCCGTTTTCACTTAGCCATGGCGCTTGTTATACCTGTTACCAGTACGGGGCGATCTGCTCGAATGCTTCCAGCGCCGCCCGTGGCGACAAGTAACGCGAACAATCAACGCAATACCGAAATCGAGGACTCTGTGAATCGCCTCCCGCTCACGACGCTCTTGTTTGCTGCCCTGCTAGGCATTTCTTCTCTTTCCGTGGCGGGACAGCCCAAGCTCAGCTACCCCGAAACGCGTCGCGTCGACCACGTCGACACGTACCACGGCGTCGAAGTGGAGGATCCGTATCGCTGGTTGGAAGAAGATCCTCGCAATTCCGCGGAGGTTGCCGCCTGGATCGAAGCACAGAACCAGGTTGCTCGACAATTCCTCGACGGCATCCCGGCGCGGAAGCACTTCAAAGAGCGGCTCACGGAGCTGTGGAACTACGAGCGATACTCCGTTCCCTCCCAGAAGGCAGGGCGGTACTTCTACTCCAAGAACGATGGGTTGCAGAATCAGGCCGTGCGGTATGTGGCTGACTCCTACGATGGTGAGGGTCGCGTGCTGATCAACCCCAACACTTGGTCGGAGGACGGCACCGTCTCGCTGGGAGGTGGCGCAGTGAGCGACGATGGTCGCCATTTTGCCTTCAAACGTCGCGAGGCGGGATCCGACTGGTCGACGACGGGCGTGATCGAGATCGATACCGGAAAAGAGCTCGACGATGTGCTTCGCTGGACCCGATGGGGTAACATTGTCTGGAATGCCGAGAGTTCGGGATTCTTTTACACTCGGTATCCTGAGCCTGAAGCGGGACAAGAGTTTCTCTCGCCGACCACCAATCCGATGGTGTACTTTCACCGTCTGGGGACCGCCCAGAGCGAGGATCAACTCGTTTACCGGCGACCCGACGAGCCGGAATGGGGTTTCTATCTGCAGCGGACCGAGGACGATCGATACCTCGTGTTGTCGATCTCGCGCAGCACCGATGAGCAGAATCAAGTCTTCCTGCGGTCGGCAGGCGCTCCTCTCGACGGCGAGTGGACTCCGCTCGTCGAAGATTTTGAGAACGAGTTTGCATTTCTGGGGAACCTCGACGATCAGCTCTACTTCCTCACCGACCTTGAGGCTCCCACGAAGCGTGTCGTCGCGATGCCTGTCGATCGGCCGGGTCGCGACCACCTGACCGAAGTGATCCCGGCCAGCCGGTCGACCCTCGCCCGCATCAGCATGCTCAAAAATGTTTTTGTTGCGAGCTACATGAAGGATGTTGTCTCCGAGATAAAGGTCTTCCGCCACGATGGATCGCCGGTCGGCCAGGTCGAGCTACCCGGCATCGGCACGGCACGAGGTTTTGGGGGAGAGCAAACCGACACGGAAACGTTCTACTCGTTCACCAGTTACACCTCGCCCGCCACCATCTATCGCTACGACACGACCACAGGCGAGAGCGAGCAGATCCGTGCTCCGCAGATCAAGTTCGACCCTTCCAAGTACGAATCGCGGCAAGCGTTCTATGAAAGCAAGGACGGCACGCGCGTGCCGATCATCGTCTCTCACCGGAAGGGATTGGAGCGAGACGGCAGCCATCCGACACTCCTGTACGGCTATGGGGGGTTCAGCATTTCACTGCAGCCGTATTTTTCGGTGGGCTACGTCACCTGGATGGAAATGGGAGGCGTGGTTGCGGTTCCCAATCTTCGCGGCGGCAGTGAGTATGGCGAAGACTGGCACCTGGCGGGCAAGAAGCTCAACAAGCAGAACGTTTTCGACGATTTTATCGCCGCAGCCGAGTGGCTCATTGCCGAGAAGTACACCTCCTCCGAGAAACTGGCGATCATGGGAGGCAGCAACGGCGGGCTCTTGGTCGGTGCGGTAATGGCACAACGGCCGGATCTGTTCGGCGCGTGTCTTCCCTCGGTGGGCGTGATGGACATGCTTCGCTACGACCAATTCACTGCTGGCCATTTCTGGCGGGAAGAATATGGTTCGGCAGAGGACCCCGTGGAATTCCAAGCCCTGTTGGCCTACTCGCCCTATCACAATCTGAATTCGGGCGTGCGATATCCGGCCACGATGGTGATGACCGCCGACACCGACGACCGCGTGGTGCCGCTGCACAGTTTCAAGTTTGGCGCTCGCCTGCAACACTGCCAGGCAGGCCCAGCGCCGACCTTGTTACGAGTCGAGACCCGCGCCGGCCACGGCAGCGGCACGCCGATTACCAAGGTGATCGACGCGGTCGCCGACCGCTGGGCGTTTCTGTGG
This sequence comes from uncultured Granulosicoccus sp., assembly GCA_964195615.1. Lineage (GTDB taxonomy): Bacteria > Planctomycetota > Planctomycetia > Pirellulales > Lacipirellulaceae > Bythopirellula. The sequence goes on from CAXMSB010000130.1 coordinate 16,079, forward strand.
GAGAGCTTGGAGATGGAAGGCAACTCGAAGCCGTAGCGGCGGCGGCTTACTCGACAGCCGCCGCTCTCAGTTCCCGCGGTAGAGGGAATGACACGTCTTCCTCGCGAAGCGTACGTGGCTGGACGGTTGCCCCGAATTGCTCGCAGAGCAGCTCGAGAACCGCGTCGACCACTACCTCGGGGGCGCTGGCGCCAGCGGTTACCAGGACGCTCTCTACTCCGTCGAACCAGGCCGGGTCGATGTCTTGCGGACCGTCGATCAGGTGAGCTGGGACGCCGCGCTCGCGCGACAGCTCGGCAAGCCGCTGGCTGTTGGAGCTGTTCTGGCTGCCCAGTACCAGTGTGAGATCGACCTCCGCGGACAACAGCGAGACCGCCTCTTGCCGGTTTTGGGTGGCGTAGCAGATGTCTTCCTTTGGCGGCGAGACAATCTGCGGAAACCGCTCGCGCAGGCGGCCGATAATCCGGTTGGCGTCGTCGACGCTCAGCGTGGTCTGAGTGAGGTAAACCACCTTCGACTCGTCAGCCACCTCCATCTGGTCGATGTCGTCGGGCGTTTCGACCAGCAGAATCGCCTCGGGCGCTTCGCCCATCGTGCCGATCACCTCGTCGTGTCCTTCGTGGCCAACGAGAAAAATTGTGTAACCCTGGCTGGCGTACTTGATTGCCTCCAGATGGACCTTGGTCACCAGGGGACAAGTCGCGTCGACCGCCCGCAGGCCGCGCTCCCGAGCCACGCGGCGGATCTCCGGCGACACGCCGTGTGCCGAGAACAACAGCGTTGCCCCGGTCGGCACCTCGGTCAGGTCATCGACAAACACAACGCCCTGATCGCGAAAATAACGCACCACGTGTTTGTTGTGCACGATCTCGTGATACACGTAGATCGGCCCGGGGAGCGACTTGAGGGCCAGCTCCAGCGCTTCGATGGCCATGTTCACGCCCGCACAGAAACCGCGCGGGCTGGCTAGCAAGACCTGCATGAAAACTGTTCCCGAGTGTACGACGCAGTCGAGAGGCAACGATCGCTCTCTAGCAAGAGCATCATAACCGCGCCATCACCGCTGCGACAACAGGCCCGGTCCACAAACGACTCCCAGGGAAGGCAATCCCCGGGCTTGCCCGATGCTCGTCTATCGCGGTTTGCGGGGGGGCGGCTGCCACATCTTGCGAGACAGCGGCAACAGGTTCTCTTCCCGGGCGCCAAATCGCGTTTCCAGTCGCTTTAGAGCCCGATTGATCTTCATGCTGAACTCGAACAGGGCATGACCATCAATGGTTACCGGTGGTAGGTTTCGGTCCGGACTGGCCGGTACGGGAGATTGGGGAGCTGCCATCGTTAGCCTCCTCTTCTGTTTCGTGCAATCCGAGAGAAGAGAAATACGGGTGTGGGATTGCAACGATCTGTTCGCTGTTTCTATCATACGCAACGACACCCCACATGGGTTCGTGGTTCATACCGAAAAAGTGGGAATTTCTGGCGAAGCCGGCGTTAAGAAGTCGCTAAGGCAGCGGACTTTACGTCGCAGGCAACCACTTGCAGAAGGTTATTCGTCCATCGCTGGACTTTCTTGCGGGACCATCGATTTCTGGTCCGAATCGGCCCGCTGGGGCTTCCGTCCCCTCTTTTTCAACGCCCGTAGCCGGCGAGAAAGCCCCTCCATTTCTTGACGGCTGATCTGCTGGTCGCGATTTCGGTCCGCCCTGGCGAGCAGCCGGTCGAAACGTGCGGCAAACTGCTCGGGAACCTCTTCGTAGACAATCTGCCCGTCGCCATTGGCATCGTAGCTGAGAAACCTCTCCATGGCCTGCACCGGGTCAGCCAGCACGTCCCCCGGACGCCGCGGGCCATCGAGACGCTCAACCATGGCCCAGTTCTTGTCGGGCAAGAGGGAGAACTCCACGTCGACATCGAGCTCCAGTCGCTTGACGGTCGCCAGGGCAAACTGGGTCAGGCCGGGAGCTGCTTTGGCGATTTCCCGCGCCTTGATCTGCCGCTGGTCGCCCCCGCCGAGCCGTTGTTCCAACCGGCGATAAAACGGCCGCAGCCGCTCGGGAACCTCGTCCGCCTCGATCACTCCGTCGGCGTCAACATCCGCCATCGCCACCAACAGCAGTAGCTCGTCGGCCCCGGGAAGTCGGCTGGGCTGTTTCTCGGCGAGCGGCTTGGCGGTTCGCCGCGGTTGGAGTCCCTCGCTGAACTCACTCTCCGAGAGGCGGCCGTCAGCGTCGGAGTCGGCGGTTCGCAATAGACGCGTAAACAGTCGAGCGTGATCGACGGCGAATTCCTCAGCCTCAAGCTGGCCGTCGTCGTTCTCGTCGAGCTGCTGGAACAATCGCTGGGCATCCGGGCGGGCCGGCTGCTCCGCCGCCGTTAGGGGCGATCCCCAAAGCAACAGTCCGAGTAAAATGAGAGTGAGAATTCGCATGATTGGCAACATTGGGGAGGCGAGGACGGGGCACCCATCGGGTGGAGGGCTTACCCATTGTATCAAACCACCGTTTTCTCGCGAAGTTTCGCCGAGAGTGCCAGCAATGCATGTTTTGCGGGTCGACAACTGCCGTTGACCTCGAAAAAGTGCTCGCATACGATCCTCACGCCGCCAGTTCCTGGCTTGCCCAGCCAACCACCGAACCGGGGCCGTGCGGCGAGCGTATTTGGTTCCAGTGGTACGAGCCGCGTCAGTGGACTCACGCTGCACAATCGGTTTGACGAGGCGCGCCGCCCAGCCGTGCGCCTCCCAATCCGCACCGATGTTGAAAAAAGGAAACATATCCGACCCCGAGTCGCTTCGATCGTCAATCAAGATTGTCACACCTGTTACAGAGGTCGCTTACGGGGGAATCGGCCCTTGGCGAGAAACGGTCATCCTGCTGTTGAGTGCTCGTCGATAATTCGAGTAGACAACTCCCATCGGCGATAACATGAAGGTTCACGCCAGATCGACGGCCAACAGGATGTGCCAAACCAGGCCGACGACCGCAGCAGAGAGTTTTCCAAATTTTCACGTTAGTTTACTCGCACAGAAAAAACCATTAGACTTTAGCGATTGGCACAACTCGTCTTTTCCCGCGCTTAGCATTCGACCATCGACGACCGTTTGAACCGATGCGACCGATCGCGCGACTGAGGCAATCAGTGAGCCTATCTGGAGAACAGTCATGCAAATCAACGGCCCCTCGCATGTTCATGGCCCACACGGCGTGAACGGCCCTCATTTCAACCGCACCAACGGCACCCAGTCGGGCAAAGCCGCGGCCGGCTCGCCTGCCGATCAGGTCGATATTTCCCCAGCCGCCGAGGCAGCCATCCAGGCCACCGAAGTCGGTGCCGCCGAAACTGGCGAAATCCGTGCCGATCTCGTGGCCCGCGTGAGGGGTGAAATCGCCTCGGGAACGTACGAAACGGCCGATAAACTCGACGGCGCCCTGAACCGACTGCTGGACGAAATCAGCTAAGGGCTCTCCCCCTCTTGAGACTCGCCATCCCTTCGTTTAGAATCAATAAGCGTTAGGGTTTCAGGTGCGAACGACTCTAATCTAGTTGTCTTGGGTGTTTGCATCGGTTAATGTCTGTCTCAACTAGGGCTGCGGTTGGTGCTTAATGACACTGGCCCGGGCCTCGTGGGCAGGTCGGGTACGGCGATGGCCAGCGGCTTCTCTCTCGGTTCAGTAAAAGTCTCCAGCAGTCCGCAGGAGCGGTTTGCCGAGTTTCTGCAGAGCAAAGGCAAGCGGATCACTCAGCAGCGGCGGGTGTTGGTCGACCACGTTTTCGAGCGGCACGACCACTTCGACGCCGAGGAACTGATTATCAACCTGGCTCTGCTGCCCGAGGGCGCCAAGGTCAGCCGACCGACGGTCTATCGCACGCTCAACGAATTGGTCGACGCTGGTCTGTTGCGCCGCATGAGTTTGGGCGGCCGGGCCGTTTACGAGCACGACTACGGTTATCCCCAGCACGATCATCTCCACTGCACCATGTGCGACGAACTCTTCGAGTTCCAGAGCACCGAAATCCAGAAGCTCCGCGATGCCGTGGCCCGGGAGAACGACTTCCGCGTAACCGGCCACCGTTTCATCATCTCCGGCATCTGCGCCGACTGCAGCAAGAAGCGCCATCGTCAGCCGAGTCCGCAGGATTTGATTTAGCTCGCTTGTCAGTGCAGCGACTGACCTACGGACTAGGAACTTAGAGACCGAATATAATTGCTGCTGTATAGACAGTTGCGAACAGCAGGCATCATCAAAACAGTGACGCGCTCTGCACGGGTTATCCTATTCCGATTGAAGAGCACAATCACCGTGGTCAATAGACCCGCGACGCCTCCGAAGAAGCTCGATGCCGGCAAGACCATGAGCACCTCACCTCGATGGTCATCCATCCGATGGGCATGGTCCCAAAGACTCCATGCACACAAAACAATGGACAAGACAATCACTACTGACAATGTTACGGCTAGGAACCGCAAGATCAAGAGCATCGGATCCTCTCGGACAGGTATATGATGAAGTTCACTGCGACACCTGATCTACGGTCTGTTTTTACCACAGAGAGCACAGAGGACACGGAGTAAACTTGATCTTCCTTACTCCGTGTCCTCTGTGCCCTCTGTGGTTAATCCATCATCCAGAAATGTTTACACTCTCAGCTCAGCCGCGGCGGCTTTGCGGTCGGCGTAGCGGTGGCGAATCGGTTCGACCACCTCGGCCAAGAACTCGTCGACTTGCTCAGTGCTGCGGCCGGTGAGGGTGGCGGGGTCGACTGCGGCCGCCAGGTCGATGCCGGCGAAGGCTTCGTCGGCGGCCAGGCGCTCCAGCAGATCGTTCGGCTTGCCGTGTTGTTTCACTTCGGCGGCAGCGGCTTGGCTGTGTTGGCGGATGCGCTCGTGGAGGTCCTGCCGATCGCCGCCCGCCGAGACGGCGGCCATGAGAATGTTCTCCGATGCCATGAACGGCACCTCTTCGCGGAGATTGCGAGCGATTACCTCTGGATAAACTACCATGCCTGCCGCGACGTTTTGGTAAATCAACAGCACCGCGTCGGTGGCCAGGAAGGCTTGCGGAATCGTCAGTCGACGGTTGGCGCTGTCGTCGAGCGTGCGCTCCATCCACTGCGTGGCGGTCGTGGCGGCGGTACTCGACTGCAAGCTCATCACGAATCGGGCCAGCCCGCAAATGCGTTCGGTGCGCATCGGGTTGCGTTTGTACGGCATGGCCGACGAGCCGATCTGGCTTTTCTCGAACGGTTCCTCGACTTCCTTACGGTGGGCGAGGATGCGCAGGTCGCTGGCCGCCTTGTGGGCCGACGACGCGACGCCGGCCAACGCGTCGACCACCTGGGCGTCGATCTTGCGGGAATAAGTTTGCCCCGTCACCACGTAGGTGGCGTCGAAACCCATCTTCTGGGCAACCATTTGTTCCAACTGTCGCACCTTGGCGTGATCGCCGTCGAAGAGTTTTAGGAAACTGGCTTGAGTGCCGGTGGTGCCCTTGGTGCTGCGGGCTCGTAGGCTCGCCGTCCGGTGTTCCAGCTCGGCCAAGTCGAGGGCCAGGTCGTACGCCCACAGACAGGCGCGGCGACCGACGGTCGTCGGCTGGGCCGGCTGCAGATGGGTGAAGCCCAGGGTCGGCAGGTCACGGTGTTCGGCGGCGAAACTGCCCAGCGCGTCAATCACTCCAGCCAGCTCGATGCAGATCAACTGCAATGCCTCGCGCAGCAGCAACAGATCTGTATTGTCGGTGACAAAACAACTGGTCGCCCCCAAGTGGATAATCGGCCGAGCTTCGGGGCACTGGTCGCCGTAGGCGTGGACGTGGGCCATCACGTCGTGCCGCAGTTGGCGTTCGTATTTTGCGGCCACGGCAAAATCGATGTCGTCGACATGCGTTCGCAGTTGCTCGATTTGTGCCGAGGTGACGGGCAGCCCCAACTCGGCTTCCGCCTCGGCCAGTGCCACCCACAGCCGTCGCCACGTGCTGTGCTTGTGCTGGGGACTGAACAGCCGGCTCATCTCGGGCGAGGAGTAACGGCTAATGAGCGGGTTTTCATACTGCTCGTGCGACATAGGTGAATAAGGTTCTCCAAAGAGTACCGAAGCTAGCCGGGTCGTCTGAAGTTAACTTGCTGAAGGTGGGACCCCGGCATAACCCTCCATTCTACTCCGACCAGCCCCCACAGCGTAAGACCCGCATCGCCAACTCGCACCGCGAGGGAGATTCCTCGGCGGACCTCGGAATGACAGCACAGGCAAGAATCTTACATATTCGTAAGGTCATCCTCGCCCGAGCCGCCGACGAGCTGGTCGAGCGCGGCGCCGACCGCCTGCTTGTGTTCGGCAGGCGCGCCCTTCCTCAGGTACACTCGGCACATGCGATGCGAGACCGGCATCTGGCTGAAGAGCTGATCGTCGGTCAACGGTCGCGTGCGGCCGGTGGCGGAGTTGAACAAGAAGTTCTGCCCGGCAGTCGCCGCGCGGGAATGGGGCCGATAGATGTGTCGCGGCAGATCGATCTGCATCTCGAGCCCTGCGACGTCGGCGGGCAATAGTTCGCGAATCGCCTGGTCCACCATGTTTGTGTTGCTAAAGATGCTGGTCCGCTCGGAGTCGCCCGCCTTGAAGGCCAGATTCCGCTCCGACACGGCTTCCCAATCGACCTGTCGACTCAACAGCCGTTGCCAACGAACGCTCAGCTCTTGCTTGCGGGGATCGTCACTCTTGTGCCAACTGGCGACGTCCACCAGCAGCGACCACTCGGTGAAGTGGAGGTACTCGTCGAGGTGCTCCAGCGGATTGCCGGGGAACAGTAAATCTTTGCTATCGCGGAACAGGCCTTCGAGCGTCTTGTCGATCGCCCGCACCGTGCGATGAAAATAGACGGCCCGAAACAGCTCGCTCTTGGTCTGCATGAAGCGGAGCAGGGCGTTGAGCCCCCGCTCGTGAATCGTGAGTCCCTGTTCGCTGAAAAAGCTGTAACGGAGCAGGCGATCCAAGTCGTAAGCCCGCTCGCTGTAGCCCGACATGTAGGCGTCGCGTAACACGAAGTCCATGTTGTCGACCGTGTACAGCCCGCAGAACAGACTGCGAAGCAGCACCAGCCACTTCGGGGCCTCAGCCGTGTCGTCGGCGGTGGGGCGGGTGATCAGCCAGGCGATCTGCTCGGGGTCGATCGTCTCCCCTGCTTCCAGCTTGCTGTTGGGGCAGGTTCGCACGCCGCGGAGCAAATCGGCCAACTCGTGTTGAATGATGTGCTCCCCCAGCTTTTCGTGCGTCAGGCCGTAGCCCTGCAGAAAATGGGCGTCGAAGAAATGGCCAAACGGCCCGTGACCCACGTCGTGCAGCAACGCGGCCAGCCGGGCCAGGCATTCCACGTAACCTGGGCTCGGCACGTCGGGGGAAACGTCTTTCAGGCTCCCATAGAGCGCCGGCACCACGCGGCTAGCCATGTGCATGGCACCGACCACGTGCTGAAACCGGGTATGCTCGGCCGACGGATAGACCCACCAGGCGGTCTGCAGTTGATGGATCTGCCTGAGCCGTTGCAGCCAGGGATGGTCGAGCAGGGTGCGTTCGGAGGTTTCCCCCTCGTCGACGATCGAGATGAAGGGGATATAGCCATGAATCGGGTCATGGCACAAGCTTTCTCGCTGAATGTCGGTCATAGGGCCCATTGTCGCGGTGATCGCATCGACGGGCAATGCCCTAGAAATCTATGCCGAGCAAGACAGCTCACGGCCGCTTCTGAAGCCACCGTGATAGGGAAGTATCGCTCTCTGCCGATCGTTTTCCGGCTAAGAGTCCTTCCACACTGATGTCCTCATCGAGGTCCGGCCAGTGAATTCCTTCCCCATCTCCGATCAACTCGATTTTTTCTCTCTCCTTTCTCGTTCCGTGGAGGAGCCTCGGATACCAAGCCAAGGGAACAGATAGAGCCCGCCCATCATCAAGAAATACGGTCATGGAATCTTCCGAGAATTGGACCGATTCCGCGAAGACATCTCGTTCAGTTACCAAAGTGCTCATTCCATGCCTCCAAGATTCTATCTTGATTCTCTTCTACCAGCTTCTGAAGTGAACGCAACTCGTGGTCGTTGAATCTCCGTGACCTAGCCACGCGAACGGGGGTGATCCAAAACTTTGCCGTCGCGCGATCCTTCCGAACGTGGACATGAGGTGGCTCACACCCTTCAGCCGAATAGAAAAAGAGCTTGTAGGGACCTACATAGTCTACCGTTGGCATGCTCTTACCACTCGCTAGCGCACGATGCTGTGGAACGCGGTTGCCTGAGCAAAATATCGCGAGATATTAATCTCATGAGTCAACGCCTCTATTCTAACTCCGCAGATCGGCAGACGACAATCAGAAAAGAATGGATTCCTGGACAGATCAAGTCCAACACTTGTACTCATTGAGGTGGATCCCAGGCTCACACCCCCGGACCACGCGGTTCATCGAGCGATTGCAGAGCCAGTGCCACGACGAGCCCCACCACGCTCACCAGCCACACAATGCCGAAGGCCGTGTTCACGTGGCCGAGCACCGAGCTGGTGGTCGGATCGCCCATGGCGGTGAGTAAGCCCCCCACCCACACCAAGACGGCTTGCAGCAGCGGCAGACCCAGAGTGAGAGCCAACAGCAGTTTCACGGCGGAGCGGGATCTCATGGCGGGTGTGTCTCCAAAGTGCCAGGCAAGTCATCGCAACCTGCGCAGTCGTTACAGGTTGAACGAGAGGCCGCATTCTCCGTGGCATGGCCACCCGCTGTCAATAGTCTGAAGGACGCGAATTGGCACCTATTGACGCTTGCGCCGCCAATGAACCCAGGGTGCCCAGCGGAAGCCCGGATTTCGCTAGAAAATACTGGGCTGCGGGGTCCAATCGTCGCGCAATCATCAAAAAAATTGACTCTCAATGCTGACTCGACACAATAGAGGCAGAACCTATGACACTCACCAAGGCTGGCAAAAACGACGTGAACAATCGAAGGGCAACACTCCGTACCTGGCGACTGCTGCTGCTCGTGGCACTGGCCGGCTGGTGGGGGCTTGGCGCAAACTCGGCCGAAGCCCAGCGCATTCGACTCAAAGACGGTCGCGTGCTGCAGGGAAGGATAATGAACACCTCGGGCGTGGTCGACACGATCGACGACGTCGCCGGTCCCGGGGACGACCCCAAAGGGACGCCCATTCTGGTCGTCGACGACAACCTGCGTCGCACTTTCGTTCCCAAGCTGCACGCGGTCGAGATGATCGATCAGGCCCGCGAGCAGATGGTGCGGATCAAGCTCTGGCAAAACGTGGCCCAAGCGGGTGGCACCATCAGCAGCGTCGGGCCTAGTCTGAAGATCGAGCCGTTCGACGAGTACGGCCGTCGGGTTTACACAATGCAGACCCGCGACGGACCGCTGGCCGTGGTGCAAGGAATCACCGAGCTGACGCATCGCTACGCGAAAGTGGAATCGCTGTTGGGGCCCAAGCGAAAGATCGTCTGGGACATGCGTTTGGCCACCAGTTCGATTCCCCGGCAGACGCTCCAGCGGATCCTCGACACGACCGTCTCGAAAGACAACCCGGACGATCGTCTGCAAGTGGTCCGTTTTTATCTACAGGGCGAGCGTTATCAAGATGCCCGCCGGGAGCTCGATGAAATCATCCGGCGCTTTCCAGAGAAAAAGGAGCTACAGGCCGTGGCCCGAGACTTGCGACAGGCGGGCGCCCGTCGCGTGCTTCGCGAAGTCGAGCTGCGTCATTCCGCGGGCCAACACGAATTGGTGGGGCGGTTGCTGCGCAGCTTTCCTGCCGAGGAGGTCGCTGGCGAAACGCTGCAACGGGTCCGCGAAATGGGTGCCAAGTACGAGGGCAACCAGGCACAAATCACACAGATATGCGAGCAACTGAAAACAGCGGCGGCGGAAATCTCCGATACCGACCAGCGCCGGTTGATCGAGCCGATCGTTGCAGAGATTACCTCGGATCTGTCGCACAACACGATCGATCGTCTGGTGCCTTTTGCCCAGTTGTTCGACGATGAGGCGCTCGGGGCCGATCAGAAATCGGCACTGGCGATCACCGGTTGGCTGCTGGGCGCGAAAAACGCCACCCAGGAGTTGTCCGTGGCCATTTCTTTGGTGGCCGTTCGCGAGGCGGTGCTCAAGTATCTGCGCGAGCCGATGGTCCAACAGCGCGTGGTTCTGTTGGAATCGGTTCGCAGTCTGGAAGGGGCGTCGGTCGAGCGCGTGGCCGAACTGATTGCGCACATCGTTCCCCCTTGGGAAGTGCCCGAGGAAGCCGATCGACAACACGGCGCTTACGAACTCTTCGCCCCGGGACGTACCGAACACGGCGACTTTCGCTACCTCGTTCAACTGCCGCCTGAATACGATCCTTATCGACACTATCCGACGATCCTCGCCCTGAACGGAGCGTACAACACGCCACGGCAAGAGCTCGACTTCTGGGCCGGCTCTCAACGTCGCGACGCGGAGGACAAAGTAATCGGACCGCGTGGCGGTCAGTCGATGCGGCATGGGTACATCACGATCGCCATCGATTGGCGCAAACCGCAGCAATACGACTACGACTACTCGCTCCGCGAACACGAAGCGGTGCTCACCTGCTTGCGCGACGCCTGTCGACGGTTCGGGATCGACACCGATCGGGTGTTTCTCACCGGTCACGGCATTGGAGGCGACGCGACCTGGGACTTCGCCCAGGCGCACCCCGATCTGTGGGCGGGGGCGATTCCGTTTGTGGCCCGAGCGCGCAAGTATGTACCGCACTACTGGGATAACGCCGAGCACGTGCCGCTCTATTTCGTAGCGGGTGAACTCGACGGCAAGAAAATGGCGCAGAACGCCGCGGTGCTCAACAAGTATCTCAAGAAGCGTTTTGACGCGACCGTCGTCGAGTACCAGGGTCGAGGGCACGAACCGTTTCACGACGAGATTTTGAGATTATTCGACTGGATGGGCCGTCATGCTCGTCGCGGTGCGCCTGAAGAGTTCGTCTGCAGCACGATGCGGCCGTGGGACAATTTTTTCTGGTGGATCGAGGGCCGTGGCTTCAAGAGGCCCGTCTTTCCGAAGAATTGGCCCCAACCAGGAGCTCGACCGACCGAGGTCGAGGGAAAGCAGTTGAAGCAGAACACATTGTCGGCACGCAGCGCGTCGGAGCACACGACGCTCTGGCTAAGCCCCGACCTGGTGGATTTCTCCGAGCCGATCAGCATCACTCTCAACGGCCGCAGGATCAGCAAGGTCCGCGGTACCATTGAGCCCGACCTGGAGGTGCTGCTGGAAGACGTGCGCACCCGCGCCGACCGATTGCGCCCCTTCTGGGCGAAGCTAGAAGTGCCCTAGGGGAATGACGAATGACGAAATACCCAAGCAAGAATGAATGACGAAGCCCGAACCAGTGTCATTGGGTACTTCGTCATTCGTCATTATCACCGAATGGTGCTCGCCGAGGCTCCGGCGCTGGTTTCCGCGCGGGCCTGAGGGGCCAACTTGCTCAGCGTGGCGCCGACGACGATCCAACCGTCGTCGCTGCTGCGAATGATTGTGCCCGCGGGGCTGAAGTAGCGCCGCACCATTTCAAAATCGGGTAGCTCTCGTCCGTCGATCTTCTGCTCCCGCAGAATGCCTTCTTCCTCGTCGTCGGGAGGCGAGAGCAAGCGATTCAAGATTCGGCCCAAGAGCGTCTCGCTCTCGGGCATCTTGCCCTGACGCAGCAGTTCGTAGATTGGCCGAAAGGCTTCGTCGGTTCGCACGAAGAACCGAGCGGCCACCTCTCCTGTCGACAGTTGCGACAACGCGTTTTCAACTTCACGATAGTCGCCGGCGGTGCCGAGCGTTGCCTGCGGCGTGTCGAGCGCAAAGACTTCCTTCAAGAAATCGATGTGCGAGGCGTAAAACAAGTGGCCATCAGCAACACAGACGGCCGAGGTGGGAAACGCCCTGGCTATTCCGCCCTCGGTGGGCACTTCTTCCACAGGTTCCAGTAAGTCGAAATCAGAGACCGCGATGTCCAGCTCGGGGATTTCTTCCTGTGCTTCCCGGAGTTCCCACACAGTCTTGCCCTGGAACTGGGTCTTGATAGCGTCGGGATCGGCGGCCATGAATTTCTCGACCGTCTCGGCGATGGCCCTTTCATCGGTCACTTCGATCACGAACAAGAATCGCTCACACTTGGGTGTGATGGGCACCTCGTAATCGGTCACCAACGTCAAGCGTTGCCCGAGATGGTCGACGAAATCCTTGCGGACGTCGATCTGCGGGCCATAGGGGTCCCGTTCTAATCCCTCCAGCACATTGGCAAAGGCATCTTCGTAACCGAGCATCGCGTCGAACAGCGTGCCGAAGTGTTCAAATGCATTGGCCAGATCGCAGTTGAACGTGCGATAAGTGGCCAGCTTGCGGGGTGACCAAGGTTGGGCACTCAGTTCTTTGCTGTTCGGGAACTTCATTATCCGCATGGCCTGGCGATACTTGCCATCCAGGCCGGGAACGGGAGGGGCGTACACGCTGGTGCGGTGCAGGAGTTCAAACGCTCCGCCCACCGCCATGCTGACGTGGCCGCCCAGTCCCTGCACGGCGTCGAAGCCTTGGTTGCTGAGAATCGCCAGATAGTCTTTGCCTCGGTTCTTCTCCTTCGAGGTGTTCAGCGAACGCATAGATCGGGCGTAACCAAACGGATCGACGAACCAGCGGATCTGGGGCACGATGCCACCGGACTCTTTCCGACAGCGACTCATGGTCACTTGGTATGGTTTCGCGTCGACCAACCGGTTGCCTGCCGCGCCGTCGAAACGCCGGAGCATCTCCTCGGCTTCCGGACGGCTATCGCTGGCACATAGTATGTCATCTTTCACAAAGAACACGGCGTGGTGCGTGCCGTCGGTTTCGTTTTTCGGAGGAATCGTGTAGGTAGTCATCGCCGTTCCGGAGACGTCGGTGGTCTCCTTGGCTGCGCCACGCTTCGTCAGTTCTTTGCCCACCTTCACGAGTAGAGCATCCATTTCCGAGCGATGATCGGAGACGTCGACTACCAAGGCGACGGCAGCCCAATCGTTCTCGCGCTCCACCAACCCCAGCCCAATCTCCCCGCCGGCGACTTCTCTCAGGTCAGCCAACTCGATGCCCAGTTTGTCGCGCAGCCCTGTGATCTTACGCTTCAGCTGGTTCTTCAAGTCATCGATAAAGGGCTGCATCGCTTCGTCTTGAACCAGTTGACCCATCTGGGTTTGATTCCACTTTTCGCACAGCTCTTCGATGTTGCCAATCGACGCGTAGCCTCGCGTCGTGAGCGACATCAGCGCATCGCTGGGGACCGCGGCCTGCGCGGGCTCCGTGGTGGCCAAGAGAATGGAAAACGCCAGCAGAGCGCAAGATAGGGGGGTAGTGTTCTTAACCAAGGTCACGGTGGTCCTACCTGGTGGGGGCCCGGGGAATGGCCAGTTTGAATTAGAAGGCGAAGCGCGGGGGAATGTAGTGATTTATCGACGCTCGGGCAACGCATATCTTCCTAAGCTAGCAGCGTTACGTAGAGCTTACCCAACGCGGCCAACACGTCCCAGCGGCACGACTGGAGTTTTGTTAAGATAGGTGGTCTGTGTTGCCTGCCGAAGAGTTTTTTTGTCGTTATCGTCGTAGCAATGTTGAATTTGAGGCTCGTAGCGCGAGTTCATCGCCCCCCCAGGAGCAGGCCGAGCGAGCCCACTCCGTAGAAGGAGTACCCCACGTCGACCGTCTCATCCCACAGGGCCGCGTGGAATCCCCCTGCTTCGCCCCGCAGAGAATCGACGAACTTGAGCGCTGCCTCCGGGTCGACCTGATCCCAATGGCCGACGTCGCGGAGGGTTTGCAGGGCGGTAAACGTACTGAGCAAATCGGCGATGGGAATCTGGGTATTAGCGCGGAATCCGCCCTCGTCCGTAACCGAGTCGAGCAGAAACTGGGCCACCGCTTCGCCGACTGCGGGCGAAAGCCACTGTTGTTGGTTTTGTGATCCCAACACGCTCAGCGTTCCCACCGCGGCGGCGGTCGGATTGGTCCCGCTACGGCGCATCACGCCGATTTCGACGAAACCGCCGTCGGGGCGCTGCTGGCCGAGCACGAACTCGCGAGCGCGTTCCGCCTCCGGCAGCGGCAGTTCCATCAGTTCGTAAGCAAGTGTGATCAGAAACGTTTGATAGGTGCTGCTGGCGTGCCCCTCGGCACTCTTGGAGTAGCCGCCGTCGGGGCGGCGCAGCGCTTCAAACGTCGTGGCCAGCGACGCCGTCCACTGGCTCTCGACCTGATCGAACACTTCCACTCCCGCGGAGACCTCCAGCAGGCGAGCGGCAAACACGAGCGAAATCAGATCGATGAGACTGGCACTGCCTCGCATCTGCTCGCGGAGAAACCGGCCCACACGTTCCGCCACGTCGGCTTCCAGCTCGCCCAGCAGGACGAGCCCACGGAGAGCGAACGCCGTGTAGTACAGATGACTCTGGCCTTCGCGGCCGCTGAATCCGCC
>CAXMSB010000131.1:0-5785 GCA_964195615.1 uncultured Granulosicoccus sp.
GGTAAACGATCTGTGTGTTGGGCGTATTGCCGGCATCGGCATAACCGAATCGGCCTCCGATGCTCATCGCGCGTGGCGCTAGAGCGTTTTCTCCCAGAAACCAGCGGGCAACGTCCATCTCGTGGATCCCCTGGTTTCCCACGTCGCCACAGCCGGTGTTGAAGTCCCAATGCCAATCGTAGTGGGGGTTGTATGTGCCCCGCGTGTTATCCGCCGGGCGATAGATGGGAACGTCGGTCGCGGGCCCAATCCACAAATTGCGATCAACACAATCGGGGAATCGAAGTGGCGTGTCGCTCTTGCCAATGCTCTTGCGAGGCTTATAACATGTGCCGATGGCATAGAGAATCTTGCCAAGTTTTCCTTCCTGCACGAAAGAAACTGCCGCGGCGACACTTGGACTAGAACGCAGTTGTGTGCCGCACTGCACGATGCGGTCGTACTTCCTCGCGGCATGAACTAACTGTCGACCTTCCCACACGTTGTGTGAGACCGGCTTCTCTAAGTAAACGTCTTTGCCCGCCTGTATCGCGGCGATAGCGATCAACGCGTGTGTGTGATTCGGCGTGGCAATGGAGATCGCGTCGATGCTCTGATCGTCAAGCAGTTCTCGATAGTCTGCATACTTTTCGACTTGCGTACCGTATTGCTGCTTGAACTCGCCAGCTCTTAGGTCAAGGAAGTGTCGATCGACGTCGCAAAGTGCGACAACATTCTTTCCAAATCCGCGGACGTGATCTCTTCCGCGTCCTGCGACGCCCACTACCGCGATCCGAATTCGTTCGTTGGCGCCAACCACGCCCAGAGCCGTTCCAACCGGAAATGCCAACGACGAAGTCGCTACCGCGGAGTTCTTGAGAAAACGTCGACGTGAAATGGCCACTGAATTGACACCCATTCGCGGATTACGGAATGCAAAACCTCACGGATTCGCTCGACACGGCGTTCTGGAAAGCACTCGCCGGATTGTACCATTTCGGACCGGGGCGAGCCACCTGATTCAGGCCTCCTCTCAGATCAGGATGTCATGCACCGGGTGCTGCTCTTCAACGCCGGTAAGCCGCATGTCGAGTCCCTGAAACTTGTAGCTCAGGCGGGTGTGGTCGATGCCCAGGCAGTGCAGGATCGTGGCGTTCAGGTCGTGGAGGTGTACCGGATTCTCCGTGATATTGTAGCTGAATTCGTCCGTTTCCCCGTATACCATGCCCGGCTTAACTCCTCCGCCGGCAAGCCACACAGTAAAACACTTCGGATGATGGTCGCGTCCATAGTTCTCGCGGGTTAGTTCTCCCTGGCAATAGATGGTCCGGCCGAACTCGCCTCCCCAAATCACCAACGTATCGTCCAGCATGCCTCGCTGCTTGAGGTCCTGGATGAGTGCCCAGCAGGGTTGATCGATATCCTTACATTGATTGGGCAGGTCGACGCCAATATTCTTGTGCTGGTCCCAACCGCGGTGGAAGATCTGCACGAATCGGACGTCGCGCTCAGCCATCCTCCGCGCCAACAGGCAACTGGCAGCAAATGTGCCTTGTTTCAGGACATCGGGTCCGTACATGTCGAGCACGTGCTGTGGCTCGTTGGACAGATCTGTCAACTCCGGCACCGAACTCTGCATGCGAAAAGCCATCTCGTATTGAGTGATTCTCGCTTGCGTTTCTGGGTCGCCGAATTGATCGAGAGTCTGTTGATTCAATCGGGCCAATGAATCGAGCATGCGACGGCGCGTGGTTGCGTCCACGCCGGGCGGGTTTGAAAGAAACAGTACCGGATCGCCTTGGCTACGGAGCGCTACGCCTTGATGTTTGCTGGGCAAAAACCCGGAGCCCCACAAGCGATTGTACAGAGCTTGCGCTTCTTGCGGACCAGTCCACGTCGCGGTAATCACCACGAAGTCAGGCAGGTTTTGGTTCAAAGTACCCAATCCGTAACTCAGCCACGCCCCCAGGCTGGGACGGCCCGGCAATTGATTGCCCGTGCAGATGTAGGTAATGGCGGGGTCATGGTTAATCGCTTCCGTGTACAGCGATTTGACGATATGAATGTCGTCTGCCATGCGGCCATGGTAGGGCAGCAAATCGCTGATCCAGGCGCCACTCTTTCCGTGCTGCTGGAAAGCGTACTTGGAAGGAGCTAGCGGGAATCGCTCTTGGCCGCTGGTCATCGTCGTGAGTCTCTGACCCATGCGAACCGACTCGGGCAGGTCGAGGTCGTACCGATCGGCCATTTTGGGCTTGTAGTCGAACATGTCCATCTGCGACGGCGCTCCAGCCATGAACAGATAGATGGCCCGTTTTGCCTTCGGTGCAAAGTGAGGAAGACCGGGCAGGCCGCCGGCGGCTTCTTTTACGCCGGGGACAGCGTGCAGCCTCTCGGGCATCAACGAGGCCAAGGCCGCTGTACCGAGCCCCAATGTCCCTCGCTTGAAAAAGTGGCGGCGCGTGACGGCTTGAATGTGTTGTTGGGTCGGGTCCATGTCCTCTCCCCTACAGTCGAGAGCGGGATTAGTTTTTCGTAACCACTTCGTCTAAATTGAGCAATAGATTCGCCACGATGGTCCACGCGGCCAGATCGCTCGAGCTTGAGTCTTGTCCGGACATCTCCCCCTCCGTTCCAACCAGCGCAATGGCCGCGTTCTCGTCCTGCCGATACCTAGCCTGTTGATCCTCGAAGAGCTGGACTAACTCTGCGATCGTCGCGTCGCTAGCCCGTCGCGCCGTACACAGGCGATACAGAGACCTTGCGCAGTCGGTCGCTGTCTTCTGATCCTGCTGCATGATGTGAACAGCTAACGCTCGCGCTGCTTCGAAGTACTGTGGATCGTTTAGGAGCAATAAGGCTTGCAGCGGCGTGTTTGTCCGTTCGCGACGCACACAGGTCGATTCTCGAGAAGGCGCGTCAAAAGTGCTCATCTCCGGGGGCGGTGAAGTTCGCTTGTAAAAAGTGTAGAGCGAACGACGGTGAATCTTCCCATGTTCGGTATCGGCGACAAACTTGGCGGTGTTGGAAGTCGTAAACCCGACAGCCTGCCAGAGCCCGTCAGGCTGAGGCGGTTTGACGCACGGGCCTCCGACATCCCGGACAAGCAAACCGCTCACCGAAAGGGCCTGATCACGCAGCATCTCAGCATCGAGGCGAAAGCGGGGCCCTCGGGCCAGCAATCTATTCTTGGGGTCCTGAAGCGCGAGGGTGGGGGTCGTGTAGGAACCTTGCCGATAGGTCGCCGACGTAACAATCTCTCTCATGAGTGCTTTGACGTCCCATCCGTTGTCACAAAACTCCACAGACAACCAATCCAAGAGATCAGGATGGGAGGGCGGTGCCCCCTGGCTGCCAAAGTCTTCGCTGGTCTCAACCAATCCGGTGCCAAAAACCTGTTGCCAGAAGCGGTTCACTGCCACGCGGCTAGTGAGCGGATGTTCGCTTGAGACAATCCACTGAGCGAGACCCATTCGGTCGTGCGATAGCCCGTCGTTCATCGGCGGCAAGCACTCCGGAGTGTGCCGTTTGACTTTCACTCCATGCTGATCGTACTGGCCGCGAAGCAATACGAACGAGTCTCGCGGCTGCTTGCTTTCGCGAAAGACGAGAGTTGTTGGCACGTTTGACTCTTCTAATCGAACCTCTCTGCCGAGTTCGTCAAGCTGGTTCGTGAAATCCTTGTATGATGGGTCGTTTCGAATGAGGTAGTAATGTCGTAGCATCTGGAGCTGCTCGTCGGACAGGTTCTCGCGCGGCGCCGCGAAAGCAGGGGCAAGCTGGCTGCTGAGATAGATCGCCTGGACATCTGTGTCCGACAGTTGCCGGTCGTACAGGCGAGCGTCGTCAATGCGACCACCTTCGAACACGGCCTCGGTGTCTCGGCGGCCCAAGAGCAGTGGCTTAGAGTTGCTTATTCCATCTTTGAACTTGAGCGAATCGGAAAACACGTCGAGTGGCTGCTGCTCACCATCGACATGAATCTCAACGCCCCTCGCTAGTTTGGAGCCGTCGTAGGTGACAAAGACATGGTGCCACGTCTCCGGCTGTAGCACTTTGCTCTTTGTTGAAACCTTGATGGAATATCCGGGCCGACGACGAGTGAGCCGGGCGCTCACAATGCCTTCATTGACAGAGAGATCGTATCCTTTGTATAGATCGGCGACGTCTACTTTGGCAATAATCGCGCCCGTGGTCGCTTTGCCTGGTCTCACCCAGGCCCCGTAGCTGAATGGTGCTTCATCATCGAAGTCGCCGGCATTACCAAAATCGACGAAACTGTGCGTGTCGAACTTCAGGCCACCGCCTACTCGACCGTCGACCCAATCGGGGCTTCCTCTGATCAGGCCCGGATTGTTGGGATCGGCTCTATTGACGACTCGATCGCCCTCTCCCTCTTCGAAATCGCTGTGAACGACAAGGCCTTCGGCTACTTCGAGTTCCGGATCGGCCTTGCCTTCTTCCACGCTCAGGAAACGCGCACTGAGCCAGTCCGGAAACTCGGGGATATCAGCTTGGAGGCGATGGTCGCGCTGAGAACGGAGTTCCGCCATAGTTCCTCTCAGGGCTTCCAACGAGGCCGCCTGTTCTCTACTGGGGACGCTCACTACCGGCGCCGTATCCTTGACATTGCCGTCCAGCGCGGGACCGTCAAGGCTGTTGAAGAAAGCGAACAGTTGATAAAAGTCTCTTTGCGTGATGGGGTCGAACTTGTGATCGTGACACACGGCACAACCCAGCGTCAAACCAAGAAACACCGTGCCTGCGGTGCTTACTCGATCAACCACGTTGCGCACGTACACTTCTTCCTCAATGGACCCACCTTCGTTGGTCGTTACATGACAACGACAAAAGCCAGTTGCGACGAGCTGATCAGTCGTGGGATTGGGCAGCAAATCTCCTGCTAACTGTTCGATCGTGAACTGATCGTACGGAACGTTGTCGTTGAACGCCTTGACAACCCAGTCGCGATAAAGCCACATCTCGCGATAGTTGTCGTAATGCATTCCGTGCGTGTCCCCATAGCGGGCGGCATCCAGCCAGAACCTCGCCATGTGCTCGCCGTAATGTGGCGATTGCAGCAAGCGATCGACAACCCGCTGATACGCAGCAGGCGATTTGTCGGCCAGGAAATTGTCCACTTCCACAGGAGTCGGAGGCAGGCCAGTCAGATCGAACGTGACACGACGGATCAGAGTTTCCTTCTCTGCCTCGGGCGAAGGTTTCCACTCACGCTGATCGAGTTTCGCTAGGACGAAGTAATCAATCGCATTTTGCGGCCAACCCTGGTCGCTCACTAGGGGAAGTTCCTGCCGCCGGGGTGGAACAAAGGCCCAATGTTCTTTCCATGGTGCGCCCTGCTCAATCCAACGGCGAACGAGGGAGATCTGATCAGGGGTCAATGTTTTTCCCGAGTCAATCGGCGGCATCACCTCGTCTGGATCTTCGCTGGAAATGCGCCGCACCAACTCGCTCTCTCCCGGCTTGCCAGGGACAATGGCCACGCTTCCCGAGGGAGTCTCACTCGTCGCGCTTTCTAGCTGATCAAGCCGCAGTTCAGCCTCACGGCTGGCCTCGTCCGGACCGTGACAGGCGTAACAGGCTTCCGAGAGTATCGGTCGGACGTCGCGCAGGTAGTCAACAGAGGTCGCCGGCTGAGTAGCCACAGCCGCCGACTGCTCGCTGTCCTGGGCTCGCTGCGCTGCGGACGTCGCAGGAAACTGGCACCCAAGCAGTGCGGCCACCATCAATAGCTCCAGTCGAGCGTGTAACATAACTCAGTCTCAAACAAAGAGAGGAAATCCTG
>CAXMSB010000132.1:0-2704 GCA_964195615.1 uncultured Granulosicoccus sp.
GCGCTAAAAGTACAGAGGTGGCGCACACCTGAGTCGCCAGCGCCGCCTCCCCAACTGCGTAATGTGGGCGTGTCATTGGTCGCCAATCCTTGAGTCAAATGACGGTTCGTCATGGGTCGCGAAAGCTGTTGGCGCATCTTACACAGGTGGGGGCGACCGAACGCACGAAGGCGGAGGTGACGAATGCCGCTGGCACAGTCAGATTGACGACAAACCGCTGCGAAGTCCAGCCATCTCGCAAATCAGACCGGCGACTGCATTCGGCGTGTCGGACCGAGGCGCTCAAGAGTTGCCCATCTGGGAGACCTTGCCGCTGGCGACGACCAGCCGCCCGATGCTCTCACGCCCTCGAACGAGCATTCTTCCGGTGCCCCAAATCTGACATTCCCCACGAGTTGATGGGATTTTGATTGATCGTATAAGTGATTTACAGCCTCCCCACTATCCATGAACATGGCAGTCTGGATGGTTGGGAAGTCGTGAGGAGATCTGTTTGATTGATGAGGTTCGACCTCTAGTCTCATATTGGTCCCTCCGGCTTTGGCTGAGGGTTGGTGACATTTTGCGGCCTAGACCGCTGATCACGATAAGACCCCATGTCAAAGGCTACCGGGGGAGTCTTGCGGCTTTGCATAGGTTTTCAACAAGATTTCGGAGGATGGATTCATGACTGCCGCGACACTACCGTCAACTGTCATTGGGGTTGGTATCGACACTTCCCGATACGGTCATCATGTGACCTTCTTGCGGGACGATCTACAGCCTGCCACAAAGCCGATCGCGATTGTTGAGTCTCGCGAAGGGTATGGCAAGCTGCTAGATGCACTCCACGATTTGGAACGGCGTTTTCCGTCGGTGTGCTTTCACATTCGGGTCGACGTTGCGGGACAGTACGCCACGAACCTGCGGTCGTTTCTGAACGCTTTGCCGTTTGAGAAGACGATCTCGATCGGAGACCCGGTTCGCAATAAGAACTATCGAATGGTCCATTATCCGAAAGCGAAGTCCGATCCTGCAGAAAGTGCGTCCGTGGCGAGATTCGCAGTGCTTGAACAACCCAAGCCAGCCGACCAGATCCCTGCCGAGATGCGTGCCTTGCGCGACATTGCCAGTCGATTAGAGGCCCAGACGCGCGAAGTGACCAGGCATCTGAACCAGTTGCACAACGTCCTGGCTCGTGTGTTTCCCGAATTGAGTACGATCATAAGTGAGCTGAATTCGAAGAGCGTGCTGACGCTTCTCAAGAAGTACCCCACGCCAGCGAGGATTGCTCGGGCACGGCTGGCTACCATTGAAGCGATCCCGTACTTACGATCTAAAACCGCACGTCGTGTTCATGAGGCGGCCAAGACAACGGTTGGTTCGTTATCAGGAACGGTAGCCGAAACCATCGTCTGCACGCTTGTGGACCAAGTGCGCTACGCCCGAAAGCTTAAATGCCAGTACGAAGAGCTGCTGGTTGAAACCTACAAGACCCTTCCCACGACCAACCACCTCGAAACAATCCCCGGGATCGGTGTCGTGACAGCTGCAGTCTTGACCGCCAAGATGGTCTCCATCGATCGTTTCGAGCGACCAGAACAGCTGGTAGGCTACTTCGGAATCTTTCCCGAGGAGAAGTGGTCCGGGATCGGACCGGATGGTTCCGCCAAGGTTCGACGCTCGCCACGCATGTCGAAGAAGGGCAACGACCTGGTCCGCCATTACCTGTACACCGCCGCGTGGTCGGCCACGCAGTACAATCCGGCGGTCCGTGCATTGTACCGCAGACTGCGAGCCCGCGGCGTCAGCGGCAATGCCGCTCTGGGCCACGCGATGCGAAAGCTGCTCCACTTGGCGTTTGCCGTGTGGAGGTCGGACCAACCCTTTGATCCTGATCATTACCCTTGGGAGCAGGCGACCGATAAGAACGAAGCCGCGGGCCACAAGCAGGATCAAGATCCTGATGTGAAAGTGATCACCGCAACTCCACAGGTTACGCTAACCGAGCAGGAGAGTTCAGTCAATGATTCTCCGCATGGCATTGATTTTCAGGCCGTGCGTTCCCAGGTTTCACTACAACAAGTGTTAGGTCTGCTGGACTTCGTTGCGGCCACAGCAAACGGCGATCAGATTCGCGGCGGCTGTCCCATTCACGGCTCGACTTCACCGCGGAGCCGCTCGTTCTCGGCGAATCTCTCCAAGAATGCGTACCGTTGCTTCAAGTGTGAATCGCAAGGCAATCAATTAGACCTGTGGGCGGCCGCAACCAACCAAACTGTTTACGACGCAGCCACCGATCTCTGCCACAAGCTTCACCTTGAAATACCGCGGACACACATCCCGCCGGACACCATGCTTGAACAGAGAAGAGGAACCCGTACTTCCGCAGATACAACGACCATCCGAGCACCTACTGAGACCAAAGAAAAAAACGGCGTCATCACCGCCGACGCCCATTGACAAATCATCGTGACATTTGAGATGAGTTTATGGGACAGGACCGAACATGAAATCAAGCAACCCCAGTACCAGTCGGGAGTTGTGGCGAAAAATCAACGTTTGATTGGACTGGGCCCAGAATCGACGTCGTCTTGCCTGTGAATTCGGTAACGGTGTGTTGCGGGTTGTTCTCGGACGCCTGAGAGCATTCTTCTCTTTCTCACGGTCGCATCGGGAAAAAACTTCGGAAAACTTTCTCGATAGGTTTTCCGTTTCTTGTTCC
>CAXMSB010000133.1:0-5463 GCA_964195615.1 uncultured Granulosicoccus sp.
GTCGAGCGCTTTGGCTTGTGGCGATGGCCGCACCAACTGCGTCATGAGGGCCACAATATAGGGCTGCGAAATGGTCTGCCGATGGCCAATCAAGAGCGGCGAATCGGAATAGGCCAGATGCCGCGACCGCCGTGGAACGAACTCGTGTCGTGCAACCCGATTCATGGCGTCGAGTACGCGCCAGTCCACGATGTCTCGGGCAGCGAGTTGCTGCTCAGCCATTCGCGTTCGCCTCTGGCGATAGTTCTGGTCCTCGTCATTATGTCCCGGATTGCTGACGGAGTCCGTTTCCCCTTCGGACGCTGGTGGCAAAACGCGGTGGGTGTCAGGATTCTCACCACAAGATACCGCAGAGGCGAACACGATCACGGCAGCCGCGAATCGCAAGACGTTGCAGTTGGAGAGGCTCAGCAGTTCAAAGCGCAACACAAACACTGTCGCGGACCCTTTGTCGGAAGTGCCGTTCATCGAGCCACAAGTCGAATTCGACATCAGTGGCGAGTACCACGGGCATCCGATGGACACATACCAGCCAGTTTGACGCCCGGCACGGGCCACGGCAACCAACCACCACCCAGATTCACCCCCAAAGCACGATCTGCCGCGGAGCCGACTTGGCTGCTGGTGGCGGTAAGCCGGGAGGTGGCGGGGCGTTAGGGCGGCTTGAAGACAGGGCGCAGGAGAATTTACGCAGGTACAGGTTTGGAAACGATTCGTGGCGTGTCGCTGAGACGGTTACAATGGGCGAGGTTCCGAGCCTGGAGCGGTTTCAGGTTCATCCAAATGGGAAATCCGGCCAAAACGGACCCAAGTTATTAACAAGCCGCTGCCGGAATTCTGTTGATGTCTTTTTGATCGTCCGAATCCAGGAATTCTTCCCTCACACACTCTGACTGGTGACAACTATGATACGATTCGCGACCCTCGCCGTCCTTGTCGGCGCGTTGTCTTTCACCGCCGTCTCCACCTCTCTCGGCCGACCTTGGCAGGAAGGGATTGAGGGGAGCCTGGGCGTCATGCCTTACCGATACTATCTGCCCGCGGGCTACGACGATTCGATCGATTACCCGCTGGTGCTGTTCTTGCACGGGTCCGGTGAGTCGGGCTACGACAACGACCGTCAGGTCCGTGTCCATATCGGCGGGTTGATCGACAAGACCGAGAGTGAATACCCGGCGATCCTTGTTGCACCGCAACTGGTGCTTCCGAGGGGTTGGGGCCCGAATCAACCGTATGCAATCGACCAGACCCCCGGGATCCTGGCTCACCTGATCGACACCCTTTCAGTCGACACGAACCGCCTCTATCTCACCGGCCTGTCCATGGGCGGTTTCGGCTCGATGGAATACCTTCGTTACTATCATGTAGATCAGCCCGATGTCCTGAATTTTTCTGCCGTGGCGCCGATGTCAGGTGCTGGGCTCGGCTTTGGATTCAGTCCACAGGCTTTGGGGGTGATGAACGATACCCCGACATGGCTGTTTCATGGAAGTAATGACCCCGCTGTGCCTTCAAGCGATTCTCGTTACTCTTTCCAGCTACTTGTTTCGGCGGATTCCGATCCTCTTCCTAGTCCACTCCCGCCCATCGATTTCAACGAAACGGCGCTCGGCCAGCCGACGGCCGTCGTCGGCGACATTCGCTACACAGAAATCGTGGGCGGCGGACATGCCATTTGGGGACCCATCTACAACAACAACGAGTTTTACGACTGGATGTTCGCCCAATCGCTGGCCGAACCCGCCATCCCCGCCCTCGTTGACATCAAGCCTGGCAGCAGTCCCAATTCGGTCAACCTGAAGAGCAAAGGCGTCTTGCCGGTCGCCATTCTCTCGACTGACGATTTCGACGTAAACGAAGTGGACGTCGATTCCTTGCGGTTTGGCGACCCGTTGCTCATCGACAATGGCGGGACCGCGATGAGCCCCTTGCGTAGTGCCTATGAAGATGTCAGCGGGGATGGGCTCTTGGACCTGACTCTCAAGTTCAGCACGGCCGACCTCGTGGAATACGAGGCCTTGGGGTCGGATACGATCGAAGGTCTGCTGACGGGTGAATTAATGAATGGCACTCCGTTCGAGGGCACCGACTCGATTCGCATCGTGCCGCCAAACGGGTCCAACGGAAACGGCCTTCAGATAAGCACTGTTCCCGAGCCCACCACGCTCCTACTCGCCACGCTAGCCAGCGTGGTGCTGCTGCTGCGGAGGAGAGGGTAGGCTGCCGCCAATTAGTTCTGTGTCGCTTGGGCCGCATCTTCGATTTCCTGAGCATGCCTCTCGACATCTTGGACGCCATTCTGGATCTGTTGGACTTTGTGGTCCGTGCCACAGCCCAAGAGAATACCTACTGGCGATAGAGCTAGTGCGACGATTGCCAACCCAGCGAATCGCGAATCATTGATTCGATACATGACACCTTCCCCGTGGTTCTGGCCTGCCCGGGAGCAGTTCAGGGTTCTGAAAACCTGCTTCTCTCGGCTATTCGCTGGAATTCGGCCAATCTTGACTCCCCGGTACCTAATAGGCAATGCCGGCGGACGTGAAAGCTCACCAGATGGGTTTCTTGCCCTGGAGCAACCAAGAAGAATGTAGAATCTAGGACAGAATCGGGGGCAGGTACAATATTGCCAATCTAGCCAAGCTCAATTCGCAATTCAGCCACCGCTGCCCATCCGCCCCGGGGCACGCTTCGCTTTGCCCCGGCCACCCGCTCCTTCTCTCCCCGACCCCTGCGCCTCGGCGTGAGACCGTTTTTGTTAAACACTAATCCGTTTTGAAACCATTCGCCTCGGCGCCTTGTATTGCGTGGCAATACGGCTAATGACCAAGAATCGTCTCTGAACACCGAGCCAGTTCTCCTCAAACGGCCGCCATCTCGACCGCGGCGGCGGCCAACGCTTTGCGCTCAGGACAACCAAATTCGTGCCACCAATTAGCCGCTTGCTCGGCCGACCAGGGTTGCTGTAGCGGGATCTGCTCCAGAGCGTCGCGCAACGCGGCGACGTTTTGGAAGCGATCTTCAGGCTGCTTTTCGAGGCAGCGGAGAATGACTTCTTCGAGTTCCAACGGAATGTCGGGATTGAGCTCCCGCGGAGGTCGGGGCGTTTCCGAGGCGTGAGCCACCATCACCTTGATCGGCTGCGGATAGGAGAACGGCGGTCGACCCGTTGCCATGAAGTACATCACCGCCCCCAGCGAGTAGATATCGCTACGGGCGTCAACCTCGTCGCCGCCGGTCGCCTGTTCGGGCGACATATACAGCGGCGAACCGGTGATCGAGCCAGCCTGCGTCAGTTCGGAGTCCTTCGCGTCGGTAAGCGGCTTGGCCAGGCCGAAGTCCAGCAGCTTGGCAACGTCGAACACCCCTCCGCGAAACGCACAATAGATGTTGGCCGGCTTGATGTCGCGATGGATGAGATTCTGGCCGTGCGCCTCGGCCAGGGCGTCGCAGACCTGGCGCATGAGGTACACGATCCGAGCGACAGGCAGCGGGCCGTGGCCGTCGACGAGTTCCCCCAAGTTGTGCCCAGGCAGAAACTCCATGACATAGTAGAACGTACCGTCGTCGGTGCGGCCGTAGTCGAAGATGTCGATCGAGTTCCAATGCGAGAGCTTGGCGGTAGCGCGAACTTCGCGTTCAAAACGGGCGAGATTCTTGGGATCGCCGGCTTTTTCGGGGCGAATTACCTTGACCGCGCAGGGCCGCTTCATCATTTCGTGCTCGGCCAGATAGACCTTGCCCATGCCGCCGCTGCCGAGCAACTTCGTCAGGCGATATTGGCCCAATTGTCGGGCAACAAAGGCTTCGCGCCGGAGCGAGCCGATTGTCGCGACGCCCACGGTGGCGATCAGCACGTTCAACACCATAATCAACGGCATTTCATAAAAACTGCTGCGGAACTGTTCGTGATGCAAGAGTTCCGCGAAAGCCGGCGAACGAAAATAGGCAACCGTCATGACGACCAGAGGTCCCAGCCCCAACATACTCAGGACAACCGCCGCCCGCCGCCACGTGTTCGGCACGAACAGGGCATAACAAAACAGCAGCAGCATCCACGGGCTGGCGATGTCGGCAACATGGGCATGTTCCGCCTCAGTCGACGAGCAAATCACCAGCTGACAGTAATTCGAGAAAAGAAAGAAAGCAGCCGGGCTGCCAATGACAATCAATTCCGCCCAGCGCAGATGGGTCATGAAGAAGTCGCATTGCGTACAAAGACGCTGTGCCATGAGTGCTAGCACGAGTGTTACGGCAATGTGGGCATAAAGCACCGGTGCGGCTGGCCCGGCAACGTAGAAATCAAAAGCCCAACAGGCCCGCACCAGGAACGTGGCAAACCCGGCAAATAGCAGCAGTGCTACCATTCTCAGCCGGTCACGGAGCAGCGCACGAGTTTCCTGGCTCAAATGCGGCGAGCTTCCCTCGACGAGCGCCACCTGGCCCCGTGCGGCCTCTCGATTGTGCTCGGTGTCGCCCTGAAGCAGTTCCATCGAGATCGAAGCCGCGATGGTCTCTTCGTTGTTTGGGTTGCGAGATGATTCGGACATGGTGAGAACCTTGGCTTTTGCCTGCGGCGTTGCTTCGAGACATTATCAAAAGCAGCTTCTGGACATGGCCGCCAGAACAGCGGATACTGCCTCGCGATCACGGAAGACCATCTGCCACCTGCATTTGGACTTGCCGCCCGGGAGCGATGCCTACTGAACCATTCTCCCCGGCAGACGTACTTGCGTAAAGGTGTTGCGACAGGACAACAGAATGTTGTCGAAATTCACCGCGGTTGACGGCATAGTGGAGGGCCGGCAACACGCTCTGCAAAAAGGGCCATAAGTCGCATTTTCTCGGGGCCAGTATTTGGGCCGCGTCTTGAAAAGCTTTCCAATAAGCCCGGATTCTGAACTAGGCTTATAGCGTGCCATCGACGGAGCCGTTCCAGGGAGGAAACGGATCGATGTCG
The DNA here is from genome assembly GCA_964195615.1 of uncultured Granulosicoccus sp. GTDB lineage: Bacteria > Planctomycetota > Planctomycetia > Pirellulales > Lacipirellulaceae > Bythopirellula. The sequence continues at coordinate 4,961 of CAXMSB010000133.1, forward strand.
GCGGCGTCCCTGGAAACAGGCTTTTCACGACTTGGCCCATTCCCTCAGCGGCTGCGTCTTAGGCTCATCACACCTGAATGCATCGATCTCGCCCGCGGCGTCGACCCTCCCCGGTCTTGCCCCGCGCTGTCGCGATCCGAAGTTGCCGGCATGGGAAATGGTTATGGGAACGGATACCAAACTCTCGTTCGACTTGTCCGCGAGAATGGAAAAGCTGGAGGATCGGCTCGCGATGTCGGCCGATCCACTCGGCGGACTGCTAGGCGGAGCGGTCGAGCACCAAGCGATTCTCGAAGAACCTCCGGCCCTGGACCACCATCAAGAATCAACACCCGATTTCTGGATCGACAGTTCTGATCAGGAATTTCTGGAAGAACATCTCTGGGAAATCGATCAGTCGTTGGCCAACGCCCACAATCAAACCGGGCTGTCGGACGTCCGCACTGATTTCGGCTTCACGGGCATCGGACAGACGGTTGCCGTGATCGACAGCGGTATCGCCT
>CAXMSB010000134.1:0-8254 GCA_964195615.1 uncultured Granulosicoccus sp.
GCGAGGCGCCAGCCGAGCGCTCGGCTGGCGCCTCGCGGCTTACGTCAACTCGCCTGCTCGCCAAAAGCCTCCGGCAGATAATCAACCAGATCGCTGGCGATCATCGAGACCTCCCCCAGCTCCGCAGCCGCCAGGTCGCCCGCCAAGCCGTGTACGTGCGTGCCCAACCGGGCCGCCTCCCACGACGTCATGCCCTGCGCCAGCAGCGCCACGATCACTCCCGTGAGACAATCTCCCGTGCCACCGGTGGCCATGCCGGCGTTGCCGGTTGTGTTCACCACGTATTGTCGACCGTCGGTGACGATCGTCTGATGACCTTTCAGCACGATGATCGTCTGTCCCGTGCCGTCTAGCCGGCAGAGCGTGGCGGCCTGCTCGGCACGTCTGGCCGGGTCGGCCGCGCACTTCTCGCCCGCCAAGCGTTGGAACTCGCCCGGATGCGGCGTCAGAATCCGCGGGGCCACGGGCGACTTAATTTGATCGAGGTCCTGGACCAGCGCGTTGAGCCCATCGGCATCGACCACCATCGGCTGGGCGACGCGACAGTAAAGATCGTGAACCAGCCCCGCCGTGTAGGGCGCAGCGCCCAAGCCGGGCCCCAGCGCGATGGCCGTCATCTGATCGGCGGCCTGCAACACGTCGTCGACGTCCTCGCCACGCAGCGAATCGTCGCCGGCTGCGCCAAAGCTGAGTGTCATGTACGACGGCTCGAAACTGGCAACCGTCGCCTGAATCGATCGGGGCACCGCCAACGTCACCAACCCCGCCCCGCTGCGCAGCGCCGCCTTGCCGGCGAGCGCCGCAGCGCCCGCCATGCCGCGCGAGCCGCCCACCACCAGCACCCGACCGTAATCGCCCTTGTGGCTATCGGCGGAGCGCGGCGAAAGCTGGGGCAACGGTTCTGTGCTGACGTCTGCCAACGGCATCTTTAATTCCCTCCCTAGCTCAACGGTTTCGACGCGTCGCCACCAAGCCGGCAAGGTAACCTGCTTTGAAGCCGGCGTCGATGTTCACCACGGCTACGTTACTCGCGCAACTGTTAAGCATCGCCAACAGTGCCGACAATCCGCCCAGGTTCGCGCCATAGCCGACGCTCGTGGGCACGGCAAACACGGGACACGGCACATAACCCCCCACGACGCTCGGCAACGCCCCTTCCATTCCCGCCACCACGACCAGCGCGTCGGCTTCGGCGAACTCAGCCAATCGCTCCGGCAAACGATGCGGACCGGCCACGCCGACGTCGTGGACCATCGTCACTCGCACGCCCATCCACGCCAGCGTCTCGCGGGCCTCTTCCGCCACGGGCAGATCGCTCGTGCCGGCGGTGATCACCGCCACGTGGCCAACCGCCTGGCGCGACTCACCCGGAGGATCGATCCGCAACGTCCGACCGGCCTCGTTGTAATGCGCGGATGGAATCTCCTCGGCAATCAGCGCCGCCTTGTCGGCGTCGATCCGGGTCGCCAGCACCCGCTGGTCGCTGGCGAGCAGCCGAGCCGCAATCTGGGCAATCACCTCCGCGCTCTTTCCCTCACCAAAAATCACTTCGGGAAAGCCGCACCGCTGGGCGCGATCCACGTCGACCGTGGCGTAATCCGTCTGACCCATCTCCTGGGCGGCCAGGCGCAGAAACTCATCCGCCGAGATTTCGCTCGCCGCCAATCGACCCGCCAACGTCAGTAACCCATTGCCGTCCATCCCTGCAGTTTACTCGGGCGGAGGTTGGTGGAACAATCGGTCTGTGAGATTCCATGCAGAAGTTCAGCTCTGGCAACACTAAGATGAGCAGCATGAGCACAGAAACCCACAGAATCGCCTGTTTCGGCGGCGTCTACAGCAACCACCTCGCCCTGGCCGCCGCTTGCGACGACGCCCAGCGGCGGGGCGTCGACGAGATATTCTGTCTGGGCGATTTCGGCGCCTTTGGGCCGTATCCAGATCGGAGCCTCGAACTGCTGCGCGATCGGGGCGTCACCTGCATTCAGGGCAACTACGACCACTCGATCGGCCACCAGCTCGACGACTGCCAATGCGGCTACACCGACCCGCGAGACAACCATTTTGCCCAGCTCAGCTACGACTACACGCTCGCCAACACGGCCGACGAGCACCGCGCGTGGATGCGCTCGCTTCCAGAGGCGTTGCGACTGGAGTGGGGCGGCTTGAAAGTGCTGCTCTCGCATGGCAGCCCGCGCAAGATGAACGAGTTTCTCTGGGAGAGCACCACCTCGACGCAGTTTCTCGACCACCTGGCCGACGAGCACGAGGCCGATCTGTTGCTGGTGACGCACACCGGCATCAAATGGCAGCGCGAACTCTCAGGCGGGCGACGGCTGGTGAACATCGGCGTCTTGGGACGGCCCGAGAACGACGGCACTACCAACGTCTGGTACACCGTGCTGGAACACTCGGCAAGTGGCCTGAGCGTCGAGTTCGTGCCCGTTGCTTACGACCACCAGCGGTTGGCACAGGAAATGCGCGCAGAACGCCTTCCGGACGAATTCGTCGAAACCATCCTCACCGGCTGGTGGACCACCTGCCTGGAGATCCTGCCTAGCAAGGAGCGACGTCGGGGAAGGTTCTAAGCCGCCGCGGCAACGGTGACCAACTCGTCGTTCACCGCTTCGAGCTGAGCCGCGTCGATCGTGTGTTGTTGACCGGCGAAACCGACCATCAACGCCAGATCGCACAGTCGGTTGATCCGCCGCGGAATCCCCCCCGTGAGCTGATGCACCACCGCCGTCGCCTCGGGCGAAAAAATCTCCCGCGTCGCCCCGGCCGCGTTGAGCCGATGCACGATGTAGTCGCCCGTCTCCTCGACGGACAACGGCTTCAAGAGCGACTTGATGTCGAGCCGTTCATCCAGCGGCGCGTTGCGTTGCATGGCGTTCAGCAGCGATGGCTGACCCACCAACAGCAGCGTAAACTGGGGCGCACCGGCCGACTGCAGATTCAACAACAGCCGCAACGTCTCCAGCAGCCCGCTATCCTCCAGCAGATGGGCCTCCTCGACCACCAGCACGGCATGACGCCCCTGGCGAGACTCTTCGCCCAGCGTGAACTGCAACCGGCGGAGGCTCTCTTCGACCGAACGTTCCGGTGAATCGGCCGGCGGAGCGCCGATCTCTTCCGCCAGATAAGCCAGGAAATCGCGGCTCGACATCAGCGGAAACACCACCTGCGCGAACTTGCCCACCGCGTCGCCCAACTCATCGCGCAACTGCCGCACGAGCAGCGTCTTGCCAATGCCCGACGGCCCCGCCAGCAGGGCCGCGCCGCGGCGGCTCTCCACCGCGTAGCGCAGCTTGTGCAGCGTCCCGCGCTGCGTCTCGCACGGGAAGAAGTACCGCGAGTCGCCAATCGGCTCGAACGGTTTGGACTCAAGTTGCCAGTATTCTCGGTACATGATCTTCTTTATGAAAGAGCCTGGTTGCCAATCAGCCCCAGGCAACTGGAACCCAACAGCGACATCAGTTGATCGATCCGCTCCTCCGACGCCTGATCGGTGTGCGTCGAGTCGGCGACGATAATGCTCGCATCCACGCGGCAATGTTCGACAATGCCGCGGGCGGCCGACTGCTGGGGTTCTCGACCGGCAGCGCCCAAGTCGAACAGCACCACGTCGTAGTGATAGCGCAACACGCCGGCGCTGACCGAAGTTTGGATGCTCGCCAGGAGTTCCGTCGGCCGCGCGTCGTGTCCCACCAGTGGCAACAGCGCAACTCGGTCGGCGATCGAATTCACGACGCATTCCGCCAGCGGAGCCTGACCTGTCAGAACATTTTCCCAGCCGGTGTCGAACTGCAGGCCGAGTTCGCGCGCGAGCGAACGATTCGTGAAATCGCCGTCAACAATCGCAACCGTCTTGCCCACCGAGGCGAGCAGCCTCGCCAGACAGAGGTGAATGGTTGTCGTGCCCACGCCGGGACGCGCGCCGGCAATGCCCACCATCGATCGGCCCGCTTCGCTTGCCGCGAACAACTGCTCGGCGGCCGGGGCCAGCAGATGGCCGTTGGTGTTGAGTATTTCGTCGATGAGAACCGGCCAACGGAAGGAGTCGACCTCGAACTCCGGACGAAAGGTCTCTGTAGCTGGAGCCTGCGGCGCAGCAAAGCTCGACAGCGGGCGTCGCTCCGGCGGCGGCTCGACGGCCGGCGCCCGAATGCTTGTCTGCTGCAGGGCGGCAATTTCCGAGTAGGGATCCGTGCCGCCAGTCTCGCGGAAGTGCGGCCCTGGCGCTTGCTGATGCAGCTTCACCTGCGGCGCGGCCGGCGGCGGAGTTTCGAAGGGCACCGCAGGCGGCGTATCCGAGGTGTAGGCGTTAATAAACGCTTGATCGATCTGGCTCATACGGCTCACTTCCACTGCTGGTGTCAGACTACTGCTGACGGCTAACGCGAATTGGCGTAGGCGGCATCTCGGGGTGGAGGGTTTCGGGCCCTGGGGAAGCTCCCGCCACGTCCTCCTCTTTGGCAATGTCCGGATCCTTCAGCCTCGCCAACTCCCACTCGTAGGGATGATCTGTCGTCGGATAAACCTGAGCACTGGCGTCATTGAACACGGGCGGTGGCTCGTCGGAAGGCGCCGGCAGTTGCTCTGGCAGATGAGTCAACTCGGCAGCGGCCTCCGCGGTCGTCTCGGGCGGTGCGGAAAGCTCTGCGGACGAAGCGGTGCGCGGCGCGAACTCGGGAATCTCGATCTCGGTCGAGCCGAATGTTTCGTAGCTGTTGCTGTAGTCCGCAATCGGTGCCTGGCCAGGGGCAATGATCATCCAATACAGCAGGGCTCCCGAGGCCGCCAGTGCCAGGGTCACAATCAAGCCGGAATAAGACGTCACCTCTCCATGCAAACGAGACAGCCCGCTCGCAACGCCCGGAGGGGAGTTGTCGGCGGGGGACGTTTCGTGCAATCGACGACCATGGGCCTTGTGGAACCGATGATGACGCGACTGCGGCTCGGGTTGCGACTGCTCCGCAGGTTGCTCGTGCAGTTCGGACCCCGCGGGAGGCGCCAGAGTATGCTGCGAATCGACGTAATACCGCGTCCCTGGGGAAAACGCGCTCGGCGGCGACTCGACGTCGTCAACCGGCGCGGCGTGGGCAACCGGTGCAGGCTTCGCCACAGCGCCAACCTGGGCCCCAACGTGAGGGATTCGCGCCAGCACAATCGGCCGGCGCGCCGGCGACTGGCCGCCGTCCGAAGATCCATAAACATGAAGAGGCTGCGACACGTCGATCCATCCTTGTCCGACTGGTCAAAAAAACGTCTGCGCACGCTAGCACTGCTGCCTCGGCGCGTAGTGGGGCCTAGTCAACAGTATCGGAACCGATCGTGCCGGTCTTGAAGATCGTTCGGTTTACGGAACCAATAACGTCTGGCGTCGCGACCTTTGTCGCCAATCGAGCGCCGGCCACAGCCGGGCCACGCCGTTGCGGCCGCTGGTCAGGACGGAGAGTCCGTCGGGAGAGAAGCTCACCGAGGTGACTTCTTCGCCTTGATCGGAGAGGGTAAGAATTTCCTTGCCGGTGTTGGCGTCCCACAGTTTGCAGAGGCTGTCTTGGCTGCCGGTGAGTACGCGTTGGCCGTCGGGAGAGAAGGCGACGCTGGTGATGCTGGCAGTGTGCCCCGCCAACTTCCAGATGGTCTGGCCCGTGCGGACGTCCCAGATGATCGCATCGTCGTCCTCGCCGCCGGTGATTACCCGCTGTGCATCGCGTGAAAAATCGCCGCACAGCACGGCCCATTCGTGACCGACCAACGTCACGAGCGACTTGCCAGTCCGGGCGTCCCAGATCCGTGCGGTCTTGTCGTTGGAAGTGGTGAGCACGCGGCTGCCGTCGCTACTGAAGCGGGCCTGGCAGACGCGTGACTCGTGGCCACGGAACACCGGTTCGCTCGGCTTGCCAGTGGCGACGTCCCACAACTGTGCCGTGCCGTCGTCGCTGCCGGTGAGAATATGCGTGCCGTCGGGCGAAAACTCGACGCTGTTCACGTAGCCTTCATGCACGCCGTCGAGCTTGCGGATTGCCTTGCCGGCGACGATGTCCCAGATCTTGGCCGATCGGTCCCAACTGCCCGTCACCAGCAGCCGACCGTCGGGCGAGATGTCGGCCGAGGCGACCGTGCCGTGCGGCGTGAACCGCATGACGCTTGAACGTGTTTCGATGTCCCACATCTGGGCGTCGTTGCCGCCGATGGTGAGCAGCCGATCTCCCTGCGGTGCGAATCGGGCCGCCCACAAGATGCCGCTGCGCCCGCCCAAGTTGAGCCAGGCCTGCTGGCCGTCCGCGGTGACCTCTTCGCCCGTGTCGAGGCGCCACATCTGCACGGTCCCGTTCGCCGCACAGGCGGCCGCGGCCAGGCGGCCATCGGACGAAATGTCGATGGAAGTAAACAGCACGTTCTCCGGGGGCTCGATCGTCTGCAGCAGTTGGGCGTCTTCCAACGACCACAATCGCAGTCGCCCGTCATCGCAACTCGTTAGCGCCAGTTCCCCACCGTCGGTAACATCCATCCCGGTCACCCAACCCGGATGCCTAAGCACCAACTCGGAAAGTTCCTCGCCGCTGGCCACGTCCCATTGGCCGCAAGTGTTGTCGCCGCTGGCGGAGACGAGTCGTCGGCCCTGATGCGTGAAAGCCAGAGCACTGATCGACCGACTGTGGCCCACCAGCCACGGCCCGCCGACCCACGTCTTTCCTTCGCGGCGCCAAACGCGACACCGACCGCGCTCGTCGCCCGTGGCCAGCATCTGGCCGCCAGGGGCAAAGCGGACCACGGTCACGGGATCTTCATGCCCCGGCAACTCAGCGACTAGCGCGCCGGTTTCGACGTCCCACACCTGGGCTTCGTTCTTCTGCCCGGCCGTGGCGATCCAGCGACCGTCGTCCGAAACATCGAGCGAAGCCGTCCGACCGGTGCCTTCCAGCGATTTGATTTCTGTGCCACTCACAACGTCCCACAACCGCGTACTGCCGTCGCCGGCGCCGGTTGCTAGCCGCGTGCCGTCGGCATAAAACACGGCCGAGGAAGCGAGGAACTCGTGGCCCTCCTCAAAGCGCCCGATCAACTTCTGCGAGGCGGCGTCCCACAGTTGGGCCGTGCGGTCGCGGCTGGCGGTGACGATCTGGCGGCCATCGCGCGAGAAACGAGCGGCCAACACCGCGTCGGTGTGCCCCCCTGCCCCGTCGCGGCCCAAGGCCAGCGACTCGCCGTAGGTTGCCGGATGCCAGAGCTTGATCTGTTGGTCGCGGCCCGCAGTGAGAATCCACTGGCCGTCGGGCGAATACGCGCAGCCGCGAACGTAGCTGGTGTGACCTCGCAACACGGCAACTTGTCGATCACCGTCGAGTTGCCAAATCCTGATGACATTGTCCTCGCCGCCCGAGGCCAACGTCTTGCCATCGGGGGCGAACGCCAGGGAGCAGACAGGCTTCGCGTGTCCCAGAAGTTCACGATGGGGAGCCGGCGGATCGGGCAAGCCGTCGATGCGACGCGCGATGTCGACCGGCTCGACTTCATCCGGATTCCAGAGCAGCACGCGGCGATCGAAACCGGCCGTGGCGATCAGCTTTCCATCAGGCGAGAACTTTGCGGCATAGATCGGCCCGCGATGTTTTGCAAACTCGGTCAACGGTACAAAGCGCCGCTCGGCGTCGGACCTTTGCCAGACGATCGCTTTGCCGTCTTGGCTGGCGGTGACAATCCGACGTCCGTCGGGCGAGAACTCGGCCGCCCACACCCACCAACTGTGACCTTTGAGCGTCTCCAGTTCTTGGCCCGAGGCGATGTCCCACAGCCGGGCCGTGTTGTCGTAGCCCGAGCTCAAGAGCCGACGTCCGTCGGCGCTGAACCGCACGCTCAGCACGTCGTCGGCATGTCCGGAAAGTTCGTGGAGCAGTTTTCCATCTGGTACGCTATAGACCCGAATCGTGCGATCGCTGCTGCCGGTGGCAAACCGCCCGCCGGTGGCATCGAACGCCACGGCGTGGACATACTGTCCGTGGGAAACCGTGAGCAGCGGTTCGCCAGTCCCCGCGTCCCACAGTCGGGCCTTGCCATCCCAATCGGCGCTGGCAAAGTATTTGCTGTCGTTGGAGTAGGTAACCGCCTCGACCGGCCCATCCAGTCGCCAGGTCGCTTCGCTCAATTGCGTCAGGTACGACAGCCGGCCCCACTCCCACTGGCACAACGTCTGGTCACAGTTTTGCAAGAGCTGCTCCGCACGATCGAACGCGTTTTCGCCGATCTT